>CALQFT020000088.1 GCA_943329925.2 Opitutus sp. GAS368 | reverse complement strand
TTAGCCTTGATTGCCTAGGTATTGGATCGCTTTACCGGCAGAATCATCGCTGATATCCAAAACTTTTTTTGCAGCGTCATAAGCGCGACCCAAGGTGATCATGTGAATCATCTCCTCCATGGGGCGCACATTGCTGCCTTCCAGTGACATATGATTGATTGCGGGGCGCTCTACCACAACGGGCGCATTGCCCTCGCCGGGCTGAAGCATCCCTTCTCCAACGCGATGCAGTTTCTCAGGATCATTGAAGCGAAATAACGCAAGTTTGGAAACCTGTTGCTTGCCCTGAATCAGAAGACCGTCGGCATTAATGTAAATCGCTCCACCTTCCTGCCGGAAAGTAATGGGGCCATTTTCGCCTTCCACCAAGTTGCCGCTCTGCGTCACCAAATTGTAGGAGCTGTCCAAACGAAAATTCCCGTCCCGCGTATATCCGAAAGAGCCATCCTGCCGGCGGACTCGGAAAAAGCCGTCGCCTTCGATTGCGAAATTGGTCTCTACTCCAGTGTATTCTGAGATACCCGGCATCATGTTGAGGCTGCGGTGAGCGGAGGGCATCACCCCTGGCATGGACTGAGTGACTTGGTCGCCCTTTTTAATTTTAGCGACGTCGGCAAGCACGCCTGTGAAGCTGGATTCGTTGCGTCGATAGCCCGGAACGGACGCCGAGGCCAAATTCTGAGCGATCGTCTCCTGCCAAGACTCGTAAGCGGTTAGAGCAGCAGCTCCTTTGTACATGCCGACATTCATACAGGAACACCCCGAAGCACAGGCCGTGCCATTTAGACGCGACATTCCCGCGTGGGCCTCCAAAGTCACCAGTTCAGGCACGAAACTGGCCCTTTGATATAGGGTGGAGCCTACAGGACCACTTGGATTTCCTGTTATTTGGCCAAAAGCTAAAATCGAGTTAGTATGATACCGTCTCTTTTAGATTTATGGATGATTAAAAGACCTCAGCACCTGGGACCGCGGAGCCCCCGCGTGCGTTGGGAAAGCTGAGTTTTTGGAGCGTCAAAGCAGAGCTGGGGCTCCGCGGTCCCGGGAGAGAAGGACCAGTTTTCTTCAAGATTTGGTATGAGATCGTCCCGCAGCACCCTTTGGCGACATCATTTACAGCGAAAATTGTAACTGATCGTTTTCCGAGAGCGCCCACGCCTCAACTCCTCTGGCGCGCAGATCGGCGGCGAAGGCGCTGGCAAAACCGTGCAACGTCAGCACGCGGCGCGGTTGGACCAATTCGACATAGCGCAGGAGGTCTGGATAATCCGCGTGGTCGCTCAGTGGAAACGCGACATCGCACTGATGGCGGTATTTGGTTCCCGGATCCATGGCCCAACCGGTGAGAATGGCGGTGCGGCGGGGATGCACTTCTTTCAGGGCCTCCCATGTTTTGCGGCCCGGTGGCATCACCAGCACTGCGTTGCAGGGGCGGGGATGACTCAACGGCAAGAAGCCCTTTGGGAAGCCGGGTTGTAATTCAGCGCACAGAGAGGTCATGCGATAGGTGGAGGGCGGCAGCATTGGAATCAAGCCGTTTTCCAGCAGCACCCAGCTGATTTCCTGCGCTTTGCCCAAAGCGTACGCGAAGAGGACTGGAGTGGCCCCCTCGGCGAGGGTTTCCTGACAGAACGCGACAATGGCGGCCAGCGTCTCTTGCGTAGGCGGGAGGCAATATTTGGGCAGGCCGAAGGTGGTTTCCATAATCAATGTCTCAGCGTTGCGCCATTGACAGGGCTGCGACGAATGGCTGTCGCGCAGTTTGAAATCGCCTGTGTAAAGGAGTGAACCGGCTGCTGATTCGAGGAAAATTTGGGCTGAACCGCTGATGTGTCCGGCGCTCAGCAGCGTCAGGCGGATGCCGTTAACTTCGAGGGAATGGTCGTAGGGTACCGGATGCATCACCCGTTTTCCACCCAAGCGGGCGCGCATCAAGGTGGCGGTGGCCGGGGTGAGAACGACTTCCGCATGCCGGGCGAGATGGTCGGCGTGAGCATGCGAGACAAAGGCAAGCTGCTTGGCTTCATGTGGATCCAGCCACATTTTGCAGGCAGGCAACTCCACTCCGTTTCGATAGCGCACCTCCACCATGAACCCACCATGGCGTTGAACCTGCCGTTAATCCAGTGTCAGCGCCCCGTTTTGTGGGCGCAGTGATGTCAGTGGCGGGCTTCCGCTGACCCAGCGGGAGCAGAAGGGAGGCAGCCCTCTCCCAGTTTGCGGTGGAACAGTTCAATGGCGAGTTGCATGGATTGTTGCGCCAACACCGGATTGTAGCGGGGCCCTTCATCACGCAGGAAGGCGTGGGCGCCGTTGAACTCGACCCACTGGTAATTTGTGCCGGATTCCTCAAGCGCCTGATGGATCTGCATACGCCCCTCGAAAGGAACGTGCGGATCCTGCCTGCCCCAGATCATCAGAAGTTCGGCTTTCACCGCTTTTTCAGAAGCTCGCTGCAGTGAATCATCCGCCATTCCCAACCCCAACCCGCGTGGATGGGAATCCAGCTTGTGAATGTCCGTTGCGTAAAAACAGACCCCCGCGAGAATTTCCGAGTTGAAGCTGCAGCGGAAACTCAGGTGACCCCCGATGCAAATGCCCAGCGTCCCCAACTTGCCTGTGCAATGCGGATGCTGTTGAAGAAATGAAATCACAGCACGGGCATCCGCGTCGTACGCGGCGAGGGGTTTGTTAATCTTGCACCAGTTTCCGCGCTCCGTCCCCTCTGTGTCGTAGGCCAGTACTTTACCCAAGGGCTCGAATTCGTGGAAAATTTCGGGCACCGCGACCACAAACCCGTGAGAGGCAAGAAACGCGGCGGTACGTCGAATGGGGCCGGTGATGTGGAAAATTTCGGAAAACAGGACCAGTCCCGGGTAATTTCCAGGCGCAGCCGGGCGGAAAATATGCGTGCGCATGAGGCCGCTGGGCGTTTCAAGATCGGCAAATTTGGGTTCTAGCAAAGTCATGGGGGGAAGGTTACAGAGAGGAAGGAGCGCAATCCAGTGCTAGTTTAGATGGAATGGCCCGGGAAATTGCCTCGGCCGCTTGTCCGCTGCGTAGCTGGCACTCGGAGTGCTATGGGATAGGGGTGAGGAATAGTTGACCATGCAATCAAGCACAGAAGTGCATCCTAACTCCGCCGCTGTCTTTTCGGACTCCAACGAAGTCCCAGCGCTCCCTCCTGTCGAGGTGTCGCAGACTGTGGAACGGAAATTCTTGGTGGGGGATCTTCCGAAAGTATTGGGATTGAACGACGGCAAGCAGGTTTCCCAAGGTTACCTTGCCGTGGAAACCGGTGGCTCGGAGGTTCGCATCCGCCAGTCCCCCGAGGGCGGGGCGATCTGCGTGCGCTCGGGTTCCGGGAAAAGCCAAGTGGAGATTGAAGTGCCCTTGACCAAGGAACAGCTAGATATTCTTTGGCCACTCACTGAAGGGCGCCGGATGAGCAAAGTAACTTACCAGCTCGGCATCGCCGAAACCCCAGTATCTCTGGATATTTACGAGGGACAGCTTAACTGGCTGCGGATTGCGGAAGCCGAATTTAAAAACCGCGCCTCTGCGGAAGCCTTCACGCCGCCCCCTTGGTTCCGTCGGGAAGTCACGGATTTGCCGGCGTACCGGCACAGCAATTTGGCGAGAGAGTAATTCGGGTCCAGCAGCTTGCTCCACAGAAAGGCGCTGTGAGCGGTGCTGGAGCGTTCCATGGTCCCTAAGATCCCCCGGTGCAACTGGCTTTTCATTGGGCAATGCGCTGGCGGATATTAAGCTTTTCCCTGATTTTTAACCTAGGGGAAGCCTGTGCCTTGGCGCTGGCCGCACCCAACCCAGGGCTACCGCCCTTGCTTCAGGAATTTTGCTTCGATTGTCATGGGGAGGGTTCCAAAAAAGGGGGCGTAACCCTCGACCACCCCGCCTTCACCTCGCCCGAGGACCAGCGCAAGTTCTGGTTTGATGTCTGGCGCAACCTCGACGCCGAGTTGATGCCGCCCTCGGACAAACCACGCCCAACTCCCGCGCAGCGGGCCGCCCTTCAAGCGTGGATCGAGGCCAACCCGTTGCAGCTAGACCCAGCGCAACCGGATCCAGGCCGCGTCACGATCCGGCGCCTCAACCGCGAGGAATATCGCTACACCATCCGCGATCTTACCGGCGTGAATTATCCGGTTGAAGACCGCTTTCCTCCCGACGACACCGGGTATGGCTTTGACACTATTGGGGATGTGTTGAACTTGTCGCCCATTCATCTTGAAAAGTATTTGGCTGCCGCGCAAGAGATTGTGGCCAGCGCACTGGCACCTGCCAACAGTCTGCGCGTGCATTTGGTGCCGGAAGGACCGCCGCCGCTGGATCTGAAGGACCGGGCCGCCTATACGCGGAGCATTATTGGTTCGTTTGCGGAAAAGGCGCTACGGCGTCCGGTGGATGAGCGCACGTTGAACCGCCTTTGCGCACTGGGGGGCGGGGATTTTGATCAGGGCTTGCGCGATGCCTTCGCCGCCGTGCTGGCCTCGCCCCGGTTCCTGTTTCGCGCCGAAGTGCAAACTGCGGAAGACAAGACGGGCGAAAATGCGCAGGTGGACGAATTTGCGCTGGCCTCGCGGCTGTCTTATTTTCTGTGGAGTTCGATGCCCGATAATGAGTTGCGGAGTTTGGCGGAGAAGGGTCAGTTACGCAGCCAGTTGGGTGCGCAGTTGAAGCGGATGCTGGCCGATCCGAAAACTGAGCGTTTCAGCCGGAATTTTGTAGGGCAATGGTTGCAGACGCGGGATACAGAAGCGGTTCCTATTCAAGCAAAAGTCATCCTTGGGGTAAAAAAAGGCGAGGATCCGGATAAGATTTTCCCCTTTAAAATGCGCAATGCAATGCGGTTGGAGACCGAGATGCTCTTTTTACACGTATTGCGTCAGGGGCTTCCGGCCGAGGAATTGCTGACTGCGCGATACTCGTTTTTGACGTCGGGGTTGGCGAAATTTTACGGGCTTTCGGGCGTCACTGGATCCGAAGCAAAGCGCGTGCCGCTACCGGCAGACAGCCACCGGCAGGGGATCCTCGGGCACGGGAGTTTCCTTTTGTTGACGTCCAACCCGACGCGGACTTCGCCGGTGAAGCGGGGGCTGTTCCTGCTGGAAAACGTGCTGGGCACACCAGCGCCGCCGCCGCCGCCGAACATTCCGCCGCTGGAGGGAGTTGCTCACGGAAAGACGCTCGGAATGCGTGAAATGATGGTGCTGCACCGCCGCGAGGCGCTTTGCGCGTCATGTCATGCCAGGATGGATCCATTGGGGCTCGCGCTGGAAAGTTTCAACGCCATAGGCCAGTATATGGACCCCGTCGCCGACAAGCCCGTGGACCTTTCCGGACAGCTCATTACTGGGGAAAAGTTTCAGACGCTGCCCGAATTGGTGACGATTTTGGCCACCTCCAGAAGGCACGATTTTTACCGCTGTCTTTCGGAGAAAATGCTCACCTTTGCGCTGGGGCGCGGTCTGGAAGCCAGCGACATTCCCCACATCAAACGCTTGGTCGAATCCCAAGAAACCCCCGGTGGAAGTCTGACTGCGCTGGTGAAAGCGGTCACAGAATCAGTCCCATTTCAGTTCACGCGGCCTCTGCAGAGCGCTATCGCCACCGTGCCCGCGCCTCGCTAAACTCAGTTCTGAGGATCTCAAAAAAACGCCCTTTCTTATGAACGCCGAATATCTTTCCAGACGCAGTTTTTTGCGGAGCGCGGGGTTTTTATTGGGGCTTCCGGCCTTTGAGTCTTTGACGCAAGGTAGGCTAAAGGCGGCAGGTGCGCTTTCTCCGGGGGTGACTGCCAGTGGTGACCCGTTGCGTCTCGCGCTGCTTTACGTGCCCAACGGCGTAAATGTCGAAAGCTGGACTCCGCGCGGGCAGGGCACGGATTTCTCGCTCAACGAGACGATGCAGCCTGTGAGCGAGTTTCAGCGTGATTTACAAGTCGTATCCGGACTTGAACATCACCACGGCTGGGCGAACGGCGACGGAGGTGGCGATCATGCCCGTGCCAGTGCCACCATTTTCACCGGGGCGCGGCCGAAGAAGACGGCTGGCACAGATATTCGCGCCGGGATTTCTGTCGACCAGGTGGCCGCACGGCAACTGGAGGGGCGCACCCGTTTCTCCTCACTGGAACTTTCTTGCGATGGAGTCCGGCAGGCGGGTAACTGTGATTCAGGTTATTCCTGCGCGTATCAATTCAACGTATCGTGGCGGTCTGAAACGCAGCCTGTGGCGCCGGAGTCTAATCCTCGGCTGGTGTTTGAGCGGCTGTTTGGTCGGGGAACCGGCGGGCCACGGGATGGAGTGGTGGAGCGGAGCAACGCGAGGGAGCGTTCGTTGTTGGACTTTCTGCTGGAGGACGCAGCGACGCTTCAGAAGCAGTTGGGACGCAGTGATAAACGCAAACTGGACGAATATCTTACGGGGGTTCGCGAACTTGAGCGGCGCATTCAGCAGGCGGAAAAATTTGGCCTTCCGAAGGCGCCCTCCCTCGCCGTGCCGTCTGGGATTCCGGAAAGCTATTCCGAACATATTCGCCTAATGCTGGATATGATGACGCTCGCCTTCCAAACCGACTCCACCCGGGTGGCGACCTTCATGCTGGCACATGATGGCAGTAACCGTAATTTCAGCGAGATCGGAGTCACCTCCGGGCACCACGAATTGTCGCATCATCAAAACGACGCGGGAAAACTCGCGCAGATCGCGCGCATCGATCGGGTGTACATGGAGCATTTCGCGTACTTCCTCAAACGCCTGCGCGACACAAAGGAGGCCAATGGAAAGTCGCTTCTGGAAAACTCGATGGTCGTGTACTGCAGCGGGCTTTCGGACGCCAACCGCCATGCGCACAACAATTTGCCCGTTATTTTGGCGGGACACGGCGGCGGCGCGTTGCAGCCCGGAAAACACCTTGCCCTGAGCAGTCCGCAGCCGATGACGAATTTGTACATGAGCCTGCTGGGGCGCATGGGCGTCGAAGCAGAGCGTATGGGCGACTCCACCGGTGCGTTACAAGGTGTGTAAAGCGGGTGTTTTTTTTGCCAAAGCTGCCGGTCGCGGGGCAACTGGTGACGCCCGCAGCGAAATTGTCAGGAAGCGTCCTTTTGAATCTCGTGCCTTAGGGGAGGGGGGTCGCAGAAAATCACGCCATTGCGGCGCCTCACATGCGAGCCGCCTGGCAAATTGCGCTTTGCTGGTTGCCGCTTTGTCAGCAACGAAAGTGCAGCTTCCACCAGCTCAAAACTGATTTCAGGAATCCCACGCTCTAAGAGCCACCGAAACATACGCCGCCGTTGCAGGGCCAGCGGCAAGGCTCGCAGCGCCTCCACATCCAATTGTTCCGGCAGAGGACCAAGTGCCAATTCGGCTGCTTCAACAAACTCTGATTCCGCGCGAAGCAGTTCCGCGGCGTGCGCTACTTGCCCGGTTACAGGTCGTTGCATTACCTGTGCTAAAAATGGAACGAGCTCATGTCGAATGCGATTCCTCGTCCATTGGGAATCCGTGTTGGAGGAATCCTCGCGAAATTCCATCCCGGCTTCCGTCACGCAGCGGTCGATTTCTTGGCGCCAGACGTGGAGTATAGGCCTCAGCACTTCGAACGTGAAATCGCTCTCCCGGCGCTCGCTGCGCATGGTCATGCCGCGCAATCCGTTTGAGCCGGCCCCTCGCAGCAGTCGGAACAAGAACGTCTCTACCTGGTCGTCGGCGTGGTGCGCCAGCAGCACACGCGGACAATTCAGTGCCTGTCCGATTCGGGCGAAAAAGGCGTACCGTGCTTTTCTCCCTGCCTCCTCCACGCCGCAGCCATTTCGCTTAGCAAATTCCCTGACATCCAAACGCTCCGCAATGGTCGTCAGATCGCGCTCTGCGCCATAGCGTTGCACCCACTCTGCGTCCGCTGCGCTATCTGGGCGCAACCCGTGGTCGAGATGAACCAGTGTGACTGCGCAGAAACTCGCCTCCCGCAGCAATTCGGTGAGAAACACCGAGTCCCTTCCACCGGAAAAGGCGAGAAGCAGCGGGGTATCGGCGTGGACCCCGATTTCTGCGAGCTGATCTCGAACTGTACGTGCAAGTTTTTGAAACAACACAAAAGCGCAGCGGCCCCGTTACTGGATGCGTTCGGATCCAAAGTATGGCCGGAGCACCTCGGGCAGCAGCACTGTGCCGTCTGCCTGTTGGTAGGTTTCCAGCAAAGCGACCATCAGGCGGGGCAGCGCGGTGCCGGAGCCATTGAGTGTGTGGCAGAAGCGATTTTTGCCCTCCGCATCCTTGAAGCGCAGGTTCATGCGGCGCGCCTGGAAGTCGCCAAAATGCGAGCAGCTAGATACTTCCAAATAACCATTCTGGCCCGGAGCCCAGACTTCAATGTCGTAGGTGCGTGTCGAGCTGAAGCCGATGTCGCCAGTGCAAAGCTCGATGGTGCGGTAGTGGAGCCCTAGGATTTGCAGCACGCGCTCGGCGTGGGAAGTGAGGATTTCGAGCTCTGCGCTAGCGGCCTCAGGGGTAGTTATTTTCACGAGCTCGACTTTGTCGAACTGGTGCATCCGGATGAGCCCGCGCGTTCCGAGGCCGGCGGAGCCCGCCTCCCGCCGGAAACAGGGAGTGTAGGCTGCGTAACAAATAGGCAGCTGTTCGAGGGGTAAAATTTCCTCCCGATGCAGGTTGGTCACAGGCACTTCCGCCGTCGGCGTGAGATAAAGATCGTCCCGTTCGCAACGGTAAAGCTGCTCTTCAAACTTGGGCAATTGTGAGGTGCCGATCAGTGTCTCGGGCCGCACCACCACCGGCGGGCTGACCTCCGTGTACCCGTGCTCACGCGTGTGCAGGTCCAATAAAAAGTTAAGCAACGCCCGTTCCAAACGCGCACCGGCACCGGTAAAAACCACGAATGCGCTGCCGCTGATTTTTGCGGCACGTTCAAAGTCAAACATTCCAAGTGCCTCGCCCAGTTCGACGTGGCTCTTTGGTGAAAAGCCGAACGCAGGCCTCTCTCCCCAGACGCGCACCTCGGGATTGGCGGCGGCGTCTGCGCCGATGGGGCAGCCTTCGTGCGGGAGGTTCGGCAGGTGCAGGAGCAGCTCGCGCTGGCGTTCGTCGAGAGCGGCGCTTTCCTCGTTCAGTTTGGTGATCTGCTCGCCCAATCCTCGCACCTCCGCCTCTACTGCGGCGGTGTCTTCGCCCTTGGACTTTCGCGCGCCGATTTCCTTGCTCATCCGTTTGCGTTCGGATTGAAGCGTTTGCAACTGAGTTTCCGCCGCGCGGCGGTCACGGTCGCATTCTAAAATGCTGTCGATTTGCAGGTGGGAATCGCCGCCACGCGCGCTGAGGCGGGCTTTGACTTGGTCGGCGTGTTCACGAATGAGGCGGATGTCGAGCATGGGAGCGGGGTGACTTAGTGTGGTCGCAAAAGGCTTACACCGCGTTGGCGCGGCGCTCTTGAATGGAGGAGAGGATGTCGGCAATGACTTCGCCACGCGGCTTCGCGCCAAGATTGCCTTTGCCGTGGACGCGTACGCTGAGGTTGCCGCCTTCCAAATCCCGTTTTCCCAACACCAACATGGTGTGGACTTTGGATTCCTCCGCGCGGAGCACCTTCCCGTTGATCTTGGCCGAGCTAGCATCCACTTCCGCCCTCACCCCGTGACTGCGCAATTCAGCGCGCAATGCCACAGCGGCCTCCACGAGCTCGTCTTCGTCGCCGATGGGCAGGATGCGCACCTGTTCGGGCGCGAGCCATAGCGGGAAGTTGCCGGCGTAATGCTCGATCAAAAACCCGATGAAACGTTCGTGCGTCCCCAGCGGCGCGCGATGAATGCAAAGCGGTGTTTTGTCCGTATTATCGCGGTCCTTGTACGCCAGACCGAAGCGCGCGGGGACTGCGAAGTCGACCTGGTTGGTGGCGATGGTGAACTCCTTGCCGATGGCGCTCCAGACTTGGACGTCGATTTTAGGACCGTAAAACGCGGCCTCGTTGGGCACTTCCACGAAGTTGATCCCGGACTTCACGAGGACACCGCGCACCATATCCTCGGTCTGTTTCCAGAGCACGGGATCGTCGACGAACTTCTCGCCCAGACGCGCTGGATCGTGAGTGGAAAAGCGCATCAGATAGTTGGTCAGCCCGAACACCTTGAAGTACTTAAGGTACATCTCGTTCACGGCCATAAACTCGGCCTCGAACTGCGCGGTGGTGCAATAAATGTGAGCGTCGTTCATCTGCATGGAACGCACTCGCATCAGTCCGAGCAGTTCACCGGACTGCTCGTAGCGGTAACACGTTCCGTACTCAGCCAGGCGCAGTGGCAGGTCCCGATAACTACGCGGAACAGCTTTGAAAATCTTGTGGTGATGCGGGCAATTCATCGCCTTGAGGTAGTACCGGTCGGAGATCTCGGCGACGGTGCCATCGGCGTTTTTCTCCGCGAGTTCCATGGGAGGGAACATGCTTTCCACATAATACGGCAGATGGCCGCTGGTGAGGTACATGTTCTCGCGGGCGATATGCGGAGTGCGGACGCGGTGGTAATCGGCGGCAAACTCGGTTTCCTTGGCGAGCTTTTCGAGTTCCTCAATGAGGACGGTGCCGTTGGGTAGCCACAGCGGCAGACCGGGGCCGACGTCCTCGTCGAAAGTGAAGAGCTCCATTTCTTTGCCGAGCTTGCGATGGTCCCGGCGCTTGGCCTCTTCGAGCATCGCGAAGTGCGCCTCCATCTCGGTTTTGTTCTTAAACGCCGTCCCGTAAATGCGCTGTAATTGCGGGTTGCGTTCGTCGCCCTTGTAATAGGCGCTGGCCACGTGGGTGAGCTTGAACGCGCCGATGTTTCCCGTGCGCATGACGTGCGGGCCGGCGCAAAGGTCGGTGAACTCGCCGTTGACGTAGAGGGAGATCTCCTCGCCCTCGGGGATGTTGGTGAGGATGTCCAACTTGAATTTGCTGACGACCTCACGCTCGCCTAGGGCGCCCAAGCGTCCCTGCTGCGCCATAAGGAGCGCCTCCTGGCGGCTTACGACCCTGCGCTCGAAGACGTAGTTGGCCTTGGTCTCTTTGCGCATCTCCTCCTCGATTTGCGCAAAGTCATCGGGTGAAATGCGATGCGAAAGCTCTACGTCATAGTAAAAGCCGGTGTCCACGGGCGGTCCGGCGGCGAACTGCGCGTCGGGCCAGATCCTGGAAATGGCTGTGGCGAGCACGTGCGCTGCAGAGTGGCGGATCCGCTCGAGGTCGGACATTTGAATGGGAGCTTTCATCGGAAGGTGTTTTCTAAGGGAGGGATTGGCTGCTGGCAACACACAGACGGAGGGATGGAGCAGAAAAGGGTGAATCAGAGAGCCGAACGGGCGGGCATCTCCCAAGGCTGTGGCGCGCGATGCTCCAAGTGAGGCCTCTCCTATGCAACCCGTCCATCATTTCCAAGTGTTCCGTTCCATCAAAATGCTCGCTTCCGCTATTCGCGCCCGGCTGTTTCGTTCCGATGGGCCTGAATCTTCGCCGGACAATACTGATACTGTAGCCATGCACGTTTCTAGCCATGAGACACAACTCTTACTGCTGGAGAGTGTTTCAAGTAAAGTTCAACACAACTTCTGCGACCTTCGTTTGCAATGCATCAAGTTGCTTGAGGTCGAACAATTACTCACCATAGCGGAGGCTGCCAGTCAGCTCGGGCAGACTCTTTCTGTCACGGAGGTCCTCTTTCTTGACCTACGCGCCGCGCGAATCATCGAGTTGGGCGGTACCCGCAAAGTCGGCAATCGTATCAAGGCGTTGTTTCGTTTAAACCCACGGCATCCCGGTTTGGAGTATGCGTTGGCACCGGCCCCAGTCGGGTTGCGTTTTCCAGAAGGTTATTTTGACGCACACACTACTTGAGTCCGGAGGCAGATCTGCCTAAACGCTGGGGAGGTTCCTCTCCCCATGAAAACTACTATCCCCCTAATTGTTCTGTTTGTAACCGGCGGTCTTCACTCTGTGCAAGCGGCAGACTGGCCGCGCTGGAGAGGGGCGGAGTTCGATGATATCTCCAAGGAAACCGGGCTGCTCAAGTTGTGGCCCCAAACAGGACCGAGCAAACTTTGGATGAGCGATCAGGCCGGGCTCGGGTACTCCGGATTTTCAATCGTCGCCGGAACTCTCTACACGCAAGGGCTCAAGGACGACACAGAGCATCTTCTGGCATTCGATGCCGCCACCGGAAAGCAAAAATGGGCAACTCCCGTGGGCCCAATGCTCGTCAACAAATGGGGTGACGGACCCCGAGGCACGCCCACCGTGGATGGCAACCGTGTCTACGCGCTAAGCGGCCAAGGGTTTCTTATATGCGTCAATGTATTGGATGGGAAAACATTGTGGACGACTTCCATGAAGGATTTCGGAGGCAAGACTCCGGGTTGGGGCTACACCGAGAGCGTGCTGGTGGATGGCGATAAGGTGGTTTGCATGCCCGGGGGCGCTCAGGGGGCCATGCTCGCCTTGGACAAGTTGACTGGGAAAAAGCTCTGGCAGACTGCCGACTGGACCGATGGAGCTCAGTATGCGTCCATCGTTGCAACCACTTATAACGGTGCAAGGCAGTACATTGGACTGACGATGCAGCATTTTGCCGGCATCGACGCCAAGGATGGGCACAAGCTTTGGATGGTCGAATGGAATGGACGCACGGCGGTGATTCCGACCCCGATTTTCTCCAAGGGCGACGTGTACGTGAGTAGCGGCTACGGCGTGGGCTGCAAGCTGGTTCATGTCGGTGCGGGCAATGCCGTCTCGGACGGGTGGACGAACGCCAACATGATTAACCACCACGGCGGAGTGTTGTTACATGGCGGTTTCCTGTATGGTTACTCTGATAAGGGCGGCTGGACGTGTCAGGATTGGGCCTCGGGTGAGGTGAAATGGGTCTCAAAAAATTTGGGCAAGGGAGCGGTTCACTGCGCTGACGGGATGCTCTATATGCTGGAGGAAAGCTCTGGAAATGTGGTCCTTGCGGAGGCTTCTCCTGAGGGGTGGATGGAGCATTCACGCTTCAAGTTGGATCCGCAAACAACTCAGCGAAAACCAGATGGACGCATTTGGACGCATCCGGTTGTGGCCGACGGTCGTCTCTATTTGCGTGATCAAGAGCTGCTCTTCTGCTTTGACGTGAAAGATCCAGCGGCAGCCGCTCCAAAACCCGCGCCGCTTGGTGCAGTTCGGGTTCAGGATCCAAAGCAAGCGGAACAAGCTGCCTTAAAGCAATTTCCGGATTTGGCCGTGGCGGGGTCCGCGTTCAATCAAGCCTTCGTCGAACGGGTGCGGGTGGCGCGGCAGGCCCGGCCTGAGCTGTTCAACGATGCGAACTGGCCGCTGATCCTCGCCACCGAAACGGCAAAAGAATCCGCGCGCTAGCCGCACTATGGCGCCTGGGGATGGACGCCGAATTCTACGAGTTGGAGCGTCAGCGCTTCCATGGGAAGTCCGACGACATTGCTAAACGAGCCCTCATAACCGGCGATCAGGGCACCGTCGTCATCTTGGGCTGCATAGGCGCCAGCTTTATCTAGCGGTTTAATCCGAGAGAGATACGCTTCCTGTTCGGCTCGTGTCAGGGTGTGGAACCGCACCGTGGTGCTCACCACAAAAACGCGCTCTTCCAGCGTCCCCGCCGCCAGCAGGCACACGCCCGAATGCACTACGTGCGCGCGGCCGCTCAAGTCGGCAAGCATCGCAGCGGCATCTTGCATATCCGCAGGCTTCCCCAAAATACGTTCTCCGAGTGCGACGACAGTGTCCGCCGCGAGAATTATACCATCTGAGTGCAGGTGCTTGATGGAATGTGCTTTGAGGCGCGCATTCTCCCGCACTAAACGCTCCGGGCCCAGCGCTTGATCTGCAATTTCCTCCACCGCAACGGTACTCACCGTGAAGGTGTAGCCATGGGCGGTGAGGAGGTCTTTGCGCCGGGGCGAGGTGGACGCCAGAAAGAGACGCGGGCCTGAGGCGGACATGTTCTGGCGCAATGTCTTACAGTTGGCCCAGCAGCT
>CALQFT020000087.1 GCA_943329925.2 Opitutus sp. GAS368 | reverse complement strand
TCCACCGCAGCAACTGCAGTCGGCATTGCTGGTGGATCGCTGCTTTATGACCTTGTCCGAAATCTAATTTCGCCCACTGAATCAGTATCCGAAACCAGCCTTGGTGAAACCGAATCCAGAGCGTCAACTATTGAAGTTGCGCACTCCAGCCTCCATAGCTACAGCAAATCACTTTCGCACAGCATTTCACATCCAATCCAAACAGAAGTTGAAGTGGGCGAGGAGGATGAAGAAAACTCCATTGAGGAAGAAAGCAACCCAGAACTTGAAGTTCAATTAGAAGGGGAAGAAGGCGAGGATATCGAAGTGGAAATGGAAGAATTTATCGAGGTTGACATCGATTTTGAAGAGCTCGGATCCTGAAAATTACAGTATCTCTCAGCAACAGTGTAATTTCCAATTGGCTTGACGAGCAAATAGCAACCAACTAACCTGAGAAAGTTGGTTACCCTCAAATAGCTGGCACGATAGGTTTTACGTGTTTTAAGTGATGCATTACAATTGCATCGCCGAGCTGATAGCAATTCTACTCCTTATTTCATCTCCATGAGCGTTTTCAGTAAATTAAGAACAGCCGTTTCAGATGCAGCTTCCGCTGCTGTTGGAGGCACCATCAACTCTGCCAAGGAAAACTCCAAGCTCCTAGGCATCCGATCCGAAATAGCTACTCTCGAAGCAGATCTGAATGTTTCTTATAGTCTGATAGGAAAAAAGTTTGTTGATTTTTTAGTTTCAGCATCTGCCGAGTCTGCTGCAGGGATTCCTGATATAGGCGTCGGGATTATACTTACTCAGATTGAACCCAAAATTGAGAAAAAAGTAGCTCTGGAAGATGAGCTTATCAAGATCGAGAGAGAGCTCGGTGACGCGAACCTAATCCACGAGAAATCTCTTTTTGAAAAAGAGTTCCAAGCAGAGAAAGAAAAATTGGACAAAGCCAAAAAGCTTGGAGTTCTTTCCGAGTCGGAATACGGAGCAAGGCTCGGAAAATTTCAACGCAAACTCGATAACTTTGAAGAATTCAGAAAGGTCGACAAGCAGTTAGAACTTGGAATTATATCCAAGGATGAACACGCGGCTAAAATGTCGGATTTGTTAAAGTAGGCCAGCTGTCTAAAGGTTTGTCGAAAAAGAAAAAGGAGTGGTTTACTTCGCCCCTTTTTACCTAGAGTGGCCTCGTCGATAACTTCGCTACCCTGTTCCAGCTGTATGGACACACCGTGTTCATTAAGTGTCTAGAGCAATCAGGGCGAAGCTGTTTACTCTTCGACGAATTTCGTTGATCTTATCAACACTCCTTTAGTTGCTTTCAGACACCTGCTTCGTTCACCGCATATTTTTAACAGCCTCGTTGATCATGTCCAAAGAGTCTTGTGCTTGGTAAGCTTGGAAAATCTTAGCCAAGACAAAAAAGGCTATCTGGGGACCAATATCATCCCCCCCCTTGATAAAGGGTTTTCAAAATTAGATTTTCAACAGAATCGATGGTGACTTTTCTTACTCCTGATTCTTTTTTTGAAGAGAGGTTGAATTCACATCCTGAATTAAGAATCGTGAATCGCCTAGAGTCGGATTTCAATATCGCAAATTCCGCAAAGTATTTCAGATTGCTTATCCTAATGGCTTTGCCTCCAGCCCAGTCATAAATAGGACCGATTTCTGTCATGTAACTGATCGCATTTTGTGCCTTCGCCTCTGTGATCCATTGCTTCAGTTCCTTATCTGATGCGTTGGCTGACAATTGGCCTTCGAACCGGACAACCAGCCGTCCGTCATCTGTGTTTTGCTTTTTCCAAACCTGGGATTTAAAGGCCCTACTTCGATCTAAAACATCTCCGATTGTGCGACTTTCATCGATTTTGAAAATCCCTTTTTTGACCATCTCGACAGCCGGGTCAAAACTCAACTTACTGCCATCCCTCACCTCTAAATTGCGTTTTTCCTTCTTGGGTACATCGCTCGGTTCGGCAGGTTTGTCCTTTTTGGGGTACTCTTTACCCGAAATCTGATCATTCTTTTTTACCTCCTTCATTTCCTTGCCGTCCTGGCTCTTCGAATCTCCGCAACCGGTACCCCCTAACGCCGCTGCTAGAATGATCAGCCACCGACTAGCTCGAGGCGGTCGCAAAAAGTAAGTCATAAGAAAATTGTGTGATTGTAAATGACGCAGGATAAGCGCGGTGGGTGCAGCTCAACAAAAGGGTGTTCTCGCCTAACCCAAAGCAGGGAGGGGCGCAAGGGATAGATACTCTGGTAAACTGAGGTGCTCCCCATCTTCCGGCCAGGGAGCGTTGAACGTAAGCTATGGTGGAGGGTTGGAGCGTGAGGTGAAGTGCTTGTTGTGGAGTCAACGGCAGAAGACTCCACTTCGCTTTTCGCCGGTGTAACGAAAGGAGGAGGGAGGTGGCGCGTGAAGCGGAGCCAGTTCGGAGTGTCCGATTGATGGTAAAGGCCGACATTCCTTGGTTCGTATTTCTGTATAATTCTCTTTGTTCTTGGGGGCAAAGGCGCGAGCGTGAAATGGAAGGTCTAGGCCCAAAAAGGCACTATAAAACCACTCAAACAACCTCCCTTATTGAAAGGACAAACGGTTCCTTAACTCAACTCGCGGATCGGTTGCACGCCTTCCTCCACCAAATAACGTGGCCGCCCCTTGGGGTCGTCTATCGTGGCGGTATTTACGTCGATACCCATATTGTTATAGAGCGTTGCGAAGACCTCAGAATAACTCACCGGCCGGCTATCAGCCTCGCCACCCAACCGGTCCGTAGATCCAATGACCTGCCCGCAAGGCATGCCGCCCCCGGCCATCAGCGCCATTGACACCCGTGGCCAATGATCCCGCCCTACTTGCGCGTTGATGTGCGGGGTTCGCCCAAACTCGCCCCACACCAAAACAGTGACATCTTTGTCCATGCCACGGTTGTGTAGATCCTCCACCAAGGCGGTGATGGCTTGGTCAAAAACCGGGAAGTCTTCGCGTTCCCTCGAAAAAATGTCGTTCTTGGGCCCGCCGTGCCAATCCCATTTACTGTAGTTTACAGTGACAACGCGGGCTCCCGCCTCCACCAGACGGCGGGCAGCGAGAAAACTCTGGGGAACTCTGGGCGCGCCATTGTCATCGATACGTTTAACTGGATCCCCTGTGCCGTAACGGGCCACGATGCGAGGGTCCTCCTTGGTGAGGTCAAGGGCCTCGGCCACTTTTGAGGAAGTGAGCATACCCATGGCCTGCTGAGTAAAGGCGTCCATTCCCACCATTGTCCCGCTGGTATCTGCGTCCCGCCGGAAGCGGTCGAGGCTTGAGAGTAGTCCGACGCGCTCGGAGAGTCTATCCGTGGTGATCCCCTGTAACACCATATCCTCTTTACCGGCACCCATTGGCCGGAAGGAGGAATGCGTCACACCGAGCATCCCCGGCCCAGGCTCATTGTAGGGCCCGTGGGTGCACTCATAACAGAGGCTCACAAACGGGGGCGTGGTTGGCAGAAGGCCGCCCTTAAGCTTCGCAACCACACTCCCAAACTGCGGCCAGCCTCCAGGCGGGGCAATCTCGGTGCGCCCCCTCCCCGTAAAACACTGGCCCGCGTCGTGGTCGTTCTGGGCGCCCACAAGAGAGCGAATGAGCACAAACTTATCCATCATCTTAGCCATGCGCGGAAAAAGTTCGCAGATCTCAATTCCGGGCACATTTGTGCCGATGGGTTTGTGGGGACCAGCCACTTCACGCGGGGCGTTAGGCTTGAGGTCAAACATGTCCTGATGCGGAGGCCCTCCCACGAGGTAGATCAAAATCACCGACTTGTGCGAACTTCCAATCCCCGCCTGAGCCTCCAGCGACAAAAGATGAGGCAAGGAGAGCCCCGCTGCCCCCAAACCACCAATCTTCAAAAAGTTGCGCCGAGTCATCCCGTCGCAGAACTGACCAGAGCGCTCCTGGGGGGCTAAAATCTTAAGCATAAGGGGGGTTTTTTTTGGGGGGGGGAGGAAACCTACTTCCGCCAAAAGCGCGCTACCGCTGCGTGCCAGAAATAGGAATGGAAAGTTATCACAAAATGAGGGTTATCTCAAACGGGCAGAGCTGTCAAAGCCCCCGTTCTATGATGAGTCCAATTGCTTGATCAACCCAAACACCCCCCTTTGGAAGGAGCCCAATGAAAAAGGGTAATACTGGTATTCTATTACGTAAAACCATAACAGTTTTATCCCTACCGCCTTCCCGCCAATGTTATGACTGCCCGCAACTTCATTCTCACGCTGCTCATTTTTTCACTCCACCCGTTGGGGGTCCGCGGAGCTGTTACAAGTCGGCCCAACGTCGTTATCCTCCTCGCTGATGACGCAGGATGGGGAGACTACTCATTCAACGGCAACCAGCAGCTTTCCACCCCAAACATCGACTCCATCGCGCAACAAGGCGCGAGCTTCGAGCGTTTTTACGTGTGCCCGGTCTGCTCCCCTACCCGCGCGGAAATGCTGACCGGACGCTATCACCGGCGCAGTGGCGTGTATGGTGTGTCAACCGGACAAGAACGACTCAACTTAGATGAACACACCTTCGCGGAATCCTTCCATGCGGCGGGTTATGCCACCGGAATTTTTGGCAAATGGCACAACGGCAGCCAATGGCCCTACCATCCCATGGCCCGGGGTTTTGAGACCTTTTATGGCTACACCTCCGGGCATTGGGGGGAATACTTCAACCCGCCAATGGAACACAATGGCGTCATGGAACGGGGGCAAGGCTACATCGTGGATCTTTGCACGGACAAAGCACTTCAGTTCATCGAACAAAACCGCTCCAAGCCTTTTCTCTGCTACGTACCATTCACTACGCCCCACTCGCCGTGGTCCGTACCGCCAGCGGATTGGGCCCGCTTCAAAGACAAGCCCATCACGCAGCCAGCCAGCAACTCCAAGGCCGAGAATCCCGATGAGACCCGCTGCGCTCTCGCCATGCTTGAAAACCAGGACCGCAACGTGGGACGTGTGTTGA
Source organism: Opitutus sp. GAS368 (assembly GCA_943329925.2). Taxonomy (GTDB): domain Bacteria; phylum Verrucomicrobiota; class Verrucomicrobiia; order Chthoniobacterales; family Chthoniobacteraceae; genus Chth-196. Next base: position 9,213 of record CALQFT020000087.1, on the reverse strand, counting down.
GGAAACTCGCTGACCTCGGCCTCGAAGAAAACACCCTCGTGATTTACTTCTCCGACAATGGCCCCAACTCGGCCCGCTGGAATGGCGGCATGAAAGGCCTTAAGGCCTCCACAGACGAAGGCGGTGTGCGCTCCGCGTGTTTTGTGCGCTGGCCGGGCCGGGTAGCCAAGGGAAGTTTGATCAAGTCCATTGCCGGAGTAATCGACCTAAATCCTACACTCCACGCCCTTACGGGGGTTAAGCGGGTGGGCGACAAGCCGCAAGACGGGCGCGACCTCTCGCCCCTATTGCAAACGAACTTGAAACCGCAATGGACGGACCGACGAATCTTTTCAACCTGGGCAGGAAAAGTCAGCGTACGAACGCAGCAATACCGTCTGGATACTGAGGGCAACTTATTCGACATGGACGCAGATCCGAGCCAGAAGACGCCCATTCAGGATAAAGAGCCCTCCCTAACTCAGGAGTTGAAAGCCGCCGTCGTGGCATGGAAAAAGGAAATGAAAATGCCCACCCTCCTGAGCGTGCCCGGCAGCGCAGTTGATCCGCGCCCCATTTCGGTCGGGTTCCGCGAGTTCCCCGTTACGATGCTTCCTGCACGAGACGGAGAGCCCCGCGGCACGATGCGACGCAGCGCCAAAGCCCCCAACTCCTCCTACTTTGTGAATTGGACGCAGACTACCGACAGCGCGGTTTGGTCCGCTGAAGTGGTCAATGCCGGCACCTACGTGGTGACATTGGATTACACCTGCCCGCTTGCCGACGCTGGATCCACCGTGGAACTCAGCTTCAATGGCGCGCGCCTTCAAGGGAAGGTTTCCGCGGGCTGGGATCCCCCGCTTATTACAGATCAGGACGTTGTTCCCAGAACCACCCACGGCGAATCCTTGATGAAAGAATTCCACTCTTTGAAACTCGGTGAAATCGAACTTTCGCCCGGACACGGCGACTTGGTGCTGCGCGCCTTGGAGATTCCTGGAAAAAGCGTCATGGATTTGCGGCGCCTGACCCTCACCTTAAAGTAAGGATCCCAATTTGCGAGAAGCTCAGTTCCGAAAGGAGAATCAGTTCTGTCGGATGCCGTTTGGATTTGATTTAATCAGCCTTGTTTCCGAGGCCACCCCATGAAGAGTTTCTCCCTTATCGCCAGCCTTCTGATTCTTGCCCAGAGCGTTGAAGCCCGTTCGCTGCCTCTTTTGCGCGGAGGGTCGCTTCCAATTCCAGAACAAGCAGTGGTCAATCCTGAGGGGGTGACCTTTGTTCGACCCGGTGAGGCAAAACCCTTCACCCTCAAATGGCAGGACATCGATTTGGTCCGTCTGGCAAAACACGACGTGGACTTGGAGGGCGCCAGGCAGCGAGCGCTTCTCACTGGCGAGAAAACTGTTCTTTCTCCGGAAGCGCCGAAAGTAAATCCTTACGCTGAGTTTTTGGCACTGCCTGTCAAAATCACCTTTCGCCTCAAGGAGTCGCGCCAGTCACGGGGTGAGACCAGTAGCGTTGCGGGCCTCGTCAGCGAGCCCATTCCCGGTGCCGGCGTGATTTCGGGAGGCGGCCGCATTGTCGTGGCCCCAATTACAATCACAACCGATCTGAGCCCTGGCGCTCCAAGTATTACTCAAACCGGCATCCCCGGCCAAAACCAGCGCTTCGTACAGAACGTCACCACCACCCGCACGGATACAACGGTGAACACCACCCGCCAACCGCTCGACACCAACGTGGCAGGTTTTCTGGAAATGATCAGCGACGACTCGCAAAGCAGCACCGGGGTGTTTATCCGCGAACTGCGCGAACATCCCGACCTCTTCACGATGCTCATCGCCGGCTTGCGCGATCTCCAGTCCCAGACGGAGGATCCCATTTCCTCCAAAGCAATAAACGCCCTTCAACAACTCTCCCGCATTGGCCCCGTCTCCGTGGATGCCCAACGAGATTTAGCGGACTTCCTAAAGTTGGCGAGAAAACGTGCGGCCAGCCGTTAATCTGCCTCGGGCGACATCACGAAAAATGAAAAACTGGTCCCTCACTCTGCACTACGCAGGGGAAGTCATTAAAGAATTCCTACTTCCCGAAGGCGCCTTCCTTATTGGCACCGATGCCAGTTGCGGGGTTGTGGTGGAGGTCGAGGGGGTGGGATGGGCGCCAAGCAACCTCTCTGCAAATTCCTTTTTCTGAAGCGAACTGTTCTTTTATCTTTCACCCATCTCGCTACAACCATGCCGAAATATTGTGATAAACGCTAATTCCCATCTCCCGTATGCCGTCGGCGTCGACTTCGGTGGCACCAGCATCAAGCCGGCGCTCGTGCAATGCGCTCAAATCATCAAACGCGGCGTCCCCTTCGACCCGCAGAATCATACCGCCGCCGAGACACTCCTTAAAATGGAGGCGAGCATCCGCGAGCTTTGCGTGGATTTGCCGGGCCTGGTACCCGTTGGGATCGGCCTGCCTGGTTTTGTGGACAGCCTCCACGGGATCGTGCACGGCCTGTCCAATGTCGTGGGCTGGGACGAAGTTCCGGTGAGCAAGATTCTCTCTGAGCGACTTAAAGTGCCCGTTATTTTGGAGAACGATGCCAACGCCATGGCCTACGGCGAATGGCTCTATGGCGCCGCAGCCAACACGCAGCATGCGATCTGCGTAACCCTTGGAACAGGAGTGGGCGGAGCGCTTATATTAGACGGCAAACTTTTTCGGGGCGCGCAATTGGCGGCTGGAGAATTGGGCCACACCAGTATCGATTTCAACGGCGTCAGCGGCCCGTACGGAAATCTGGGGTGCTTGGAAATGTACGTGGGCAATCATCACATCAGTGCACGAGCGCTAGCAGCGTATGCAGCGGCAGGCGTAGCCGCGCCCACACCGGAGTGCACGCCGCTTGACCTGTGTGTCGCCGCTCACGCGGGTTGCAAGGTTGCGCTCGACTTGTGGGCCATCATTGGCAACGAACTCGGAGCCGCTTTTGCCAACATCGTGTGGATTTTAAACCCAGATGTCATCGTGCTCGGCGGCGGGGTAGCCAAGGCCGGGGATCTGCTTTTCCCGCACATAGAGCGATCCATTAAAAGCCGCACCTCATCGGTGATTAACGCCAAGCTGCGCATTGTGCCAGCCACCCTAGGCAACGACGCGGGAGCCATCGGATGCGCCGCGCTGGCACTGGCAGCAGGAAGCTAAAGCGCCACTGCGCTGCGTTTTTTGACTCAAGTCTTACGTCAAAGTCCGCTGTGCAAAGAACGGAGATTCCGGTTGAATTCATTCATGCAACTCCCCTCGCCTCCCCTTCCCCGGCGCGCCTTCCTTGGCTCTATCGTCGCGGCCACAGCAGCAGCCAGTTTCGCGCAGGCCGCCCAAGCGCGCATCGGCATCGGCCAAATCGGCACACAGCACGCTCACGCTTCAGGGAAAATGGATGCGGTGCGCCGTCTGAGCGATTTGTATGACGTGATCGGGCTCGCCGGCGGCGAGGGCTCCAAGGCGGATGTTTATCAGGGCGTTCCCCCAATGAGCGAGTTGGAGCTTTTGTCCAATCCACGGATTCAGGCCGTCCTGGTTGAAACCAGCGTGGAGGAGGCTTGCGCCACGGCCCTCAGAGCTGTGCGGGCAGGCAAACACGTGCATCTGGACAAGCCGGGGGCGCTGGGCCACGAGGAGTTTAGGGCGATGCGCATGGAGGCGGCGCAGCGGCGCAGGATCGTCCAAATGGGCTACATGTTACGGTACAATCCGGCCTTTGAGCTGCTTTTCCAAGCGCACCGCGAGGGCTGGTTGGGCGACATTCTCGAAATCGATGCTATGATGGGAAAGCTCGCCGAACCCGCCCTGCGCTCCTCTTTGGCAAAACTTCCCGGTGGCGGCATGTTCGAACTGGCCTGCCATATTATCGATGCCGCCATCACGCTGCTTGGCAAACCAGCGCAAGTGCATGCTTTTTCGACTCCGAGCAAACCGGAGGACAACTTCAAGGACAACCAATTGGCAGTGCTTCTTTACCCCAAAGCCACGGTGACCATCCGCTGTAATCACGACGATCCTTTTGGCGGGCCGCGGCGCCGGTTTCAGGTGGCGGGCACCAAAGGCGCAATGGAAATTCTCCCCTTGGAATCCGGACGCGCCACCCTGTGGTTGAGCGAAGCGCACGGCCCTTGGAAAAAAGGCGTCAACATCGTAACCCTCCCGCTTCCAAAAGGCCGCTATGATGCCGAGTTTGTGGCGCTCGCCGGAATGATCCGGGGCGAGATGGAAGAACGTTGGAGCGCGCCCCATGATGTTGCCGTCCACGAAACGGTTCTGCGCGCCTCAGGCGTGCTGGCGTAAAGCCTGCCGCGCGGCAGAAACGAAATAATTGTCGCCGCTTCCTCCTCAGGAGCGGCCGCCTGCCTTGGACTGCCCCGCCGGGGCATTGAGCAAACAGCGCAGACACGCTCCAAGGCAAATCAAGATTCAAGCCTGGAAACCCTTGCAATTCGTCGCCCGCCTTGGTTCGAGAAGGCCCGACGGGTCGGCGGGATCGAATTGGTAGTGGCATGCCATCATCGAAACCTTCGTGTTCGAGCGAGCAACGGCATGCGGGGAGCCAATCAACGGGCAAAGGGAGGACAAGGGAAATGAAGGCCACACTGAAATCCATCTGCGCAAAAGGTGCGCTTGGTGGAAACCACCACACAAACGCGCGTACGTCTGTGGATCAACCAATTCAAAGCGCTCCGGTATCTCATGACCCGAGACCGCGATTGGATGTTCGCATGCAAGCGGTGAATACCTCAGCGAGAATTTTCGATCGCTTCCTTGTGATGTCCAAGGTGCGTCCCCGCTCTGTGGCGATCGTGCACGAGGACGGCATCTGGACCTACGAGCAGCTTGAGCAGGGCAGCCGGGCGTTGGCGGCTGCGCTTTTGTCGCGCCCTGCAAATAGCGACGTTGTGGCCCTCTCTGGACGACGCTCGCCCGAGCTGGTCCTCGGGATGCTGGCGTGTCTGCGCGCAGGACTTACATTCGCAGTCTTTGATGCGTCCTATCCCCCCGAGCGTCTCGAGCAGCTCCTCACCGTCGCCGCACCGGGCCGTATTGTGACCTTCGCCCATGAGGAGAACGAGGCCCTCGCCGCCATGGCCTCCGCCTCCAACGGCTCGCAGGGCCTGCAAATGCTGCCCGTGCTCTTCCACTTTGATCAGGATGATATCACCTCGTTTCTGGAAAATGACACCGCTCAGCAAAATGGAATCGACGAAGTTCGCGCCTCCTCAATCGCCTATTTACTCTTTACCTCCGGCACTACCGGCGCACCCAAGTGCATAAAGACATCCCACCAGCCGCTCGTTCACTTCGTTGCGTGGTACGCCGATGCTTTTTCCGTGGACCCGGCCTCTCGCTTCTCGATGCTCTCGGGTTTGGGGCACGACCCAGTGCTTCGTGACATCTTTGTGCCGCTGTCTTTTGGCGCTGAGCTTCATATCCCCTCGGGCACGACCCTCAAGGATCCCCTCAATCTCTATAATTGGCTGAGCCAATCTGAGGTCACCCACATGCACCTAACCCCGCAAATGGGCCGCCTCATCTGTGGCGGGCGCCGCGAAAAAAGACTGCTCCAGAGCCTAAAGTTCGTTTTCTCAGGCGGAGACATGCTTCGTCGCAACATGGTCAGCGAGCTCAACGCCGTGGCTCCCGCCGCGCAAGTCGTCAACTTTTACGGTGCCTCAGAAACACCTCAGGCGATGGGATTCCATCTTTTCGATGCATCAAGCGACGGAATCGAAGACACCGTTCCCATAGGCCGTGGAATAGCCGATGCACAGATATTGGTCCTCGATGCTTCCCTGCGTCTCTCTGAAATCGGCGAGCGCGGACAGATCGCGATTCGAACCAAGTTTCTGTCCAACGGATACCTCGGCGACTCCCGTTTAACCTCCGCACGGTTTGTTCCCCACCCCGACGGCATGGATGCTTCCGACCTCTTTTATCTCAGCGGCGATGTCGGCCATTTTCGAGCCGACGGGGCAGTTGTGTTAGAGGGACGTAGCGACGATCAAGTCAAGATCCGTGGTTATCGCGTCGAGCTCACCGAGATTGTGCAGCATCTAGAGCGCATCCCAAGCGTCGGCACGGCGGTTGTGCTCACTGAGCAATCGCCCGACGGCGAAAGCCGTCTCATCGCTTATGTTGTTTATAAACTAGGATTTCCGGGCGATCCAACAGATGCTGCCATTGCCCTGAAGGCCGAGCTTGCACTCACACTGCCCGCCTACATGGTGCCCTTTCGGATCGTCGTGATCGAAAGCATGCCTCTTTTGCCAAACAACAAAGTGGATCGCGAGCGCCTGCGTCTGCTGCACATCGCCGCCGAAAGCGAGGCCACCACGCGACACTCCTCATCGCAGCCAATGAACCTCACAGAGTCTGCCATTGTGTCGGATTGGCAGACGCTTCTTGGTCTGCGATCCATCAATATACGAAGCACTTTCATTGAACTCGGCGGAGACTCACTCTCGACCATCAGCGCGGCCATGCAACTCGAGGAACATCTCGGCGCGCTGCCCGAGGGTTGGGAGAAGCTGAGCATCCGCGAGTTGGCGAATCTCAAAAAGAAGGAGCGTAGTAACCTCACTGTGATCGATACGACAGTTCTGACGCGCGCCATCTCTATTGTCGCAGTCGTGGCAGCTCATTTCGAGTTTCCTAATTTGGCGGGCTCGGTACGAACCTTGTTCGTGGTGTCAGGGATGAGCTTTGGCAGATACTTAGTCCGCTCCGTGCTGCGCACCAATCGAGTGAGCGCAATTTTGAAACTCGCACTGAAGATCGCCGTACCAACGATCCTATACACGCAGTTTCTGAACCTCACGCTGCTGCATGAGTTTAAGTGGCCGGCGCTCTTTTTGCTCAACAATTTCATTCACCCGGAGTTCCCCGAAGGCGGGTACAGCTTTTGGTTCGTCATTGTCCTAGTACAATGCCTGCTCCTTCTAGCTGCGCTCTTTAGCCTGAAGTCGGTGCGCGAATTGGCTCGCGCCAAGTCCTTCGAATTCGCCTGGTGTGGTTCCATCTTCATGGCTGGGGTGGCAGCCATCACGCACATCGCATACCGCAACGCTGCCCACGACCTGACGCCCATAGCCTACCTTGGTGCGATGTTTCTGGGATGGGCCGCCGTTCAAGCGGACACAACGCGCCGCCGACTCTTGGTGCTGACAGCGACGGGACTGACCTTCATTGAGCCGCTCTTACGCGCTTTCCCAAAGGAAATTGTGGCACTTCCCTTCGTGGCGACCTTCTGTCTGGTCTTTTGGCGGCGGGTCTCCCTTCCTGTTCATATAGGAAAGGCGGTGAACCTTGTGGCTGGAGCTTCACTCTTCACCTACCTTACCGACAAGCAGCTCAAGAGGTTAGCCGATCGGACACTGCTCCTTCATTATCCGGCAATCACAGTGGTTCTCGCAGTAGTCGCCGGCATCGTAATCTGGAAGCTCTGGGATGCCGGGGTGGCTTTTGCAATCCGCCAGTATCGCCAGTTCATCGGCTCCCAATCTATCGAGGCCGATGCCATCCCCCAGCTAGAGGCATAAACATTTCAAACTTTCCAAGAAGAAGTGTTAAGGTTGCTTCAAGTGACGGTCGAAAAATCCGAGCACAAGCGGCCGCAGGTCGCACTGAGCGGGTTGAAGGTGAAACGCATGGGGGGCATCTGGAATTAGGACCAACTCATGCTCCACTCCTCCTTTTTTCAGTGCTGCAGCGAGCATTTCGGATTGCTCTACCGGCACGATTTCATCTGCTGTTCCGTGTAGGATGAGCATTGGGGGGTCGCTTGGATCCGCGTAGGAAGTTGGGGAGGCCCTGCGATAAAGTCCCGGCGCCTCGCTACGCGGGCTTCCAAGCATATGAAGATCTCGCGCGTCCTTCAAATCCGCCGGGCCATAGAGGTCCACAGCACATTGTACACGGCAGGAAAAATTCTCGTAAGGCACATCAGGATCCAATCCATCCCCCGGGCCACTCAACGCAAGCATCGCCGCAAGATGTCCGCCTGCCGAACCTCCGATGACACCGATGTGATCCGCATCGATTTTCAATCGGACCGCATTCGCGCGCAGCCAGCGGACCGCGGTTTTACAATCATGCAGGTTTTGCGGCCATGTCGGCTCCGTTTGGCTGGCGAGCAAATAGTTGATGCTCATCCCCACATAGCCATTCAGCGCAAGGTGAGTGCCGATATTGATTTCGCGTGAGGAGCCCTTGTCTCCTCCTGTCCATCCCCCGCCGTGGATGATCACCACAGCCGGACGCAGTTTATCGGAGGGAGTCTCTTTGGGAAAATAAAGATCGGCCTTCTCGCTCCGTCCAGGATTGAGATAGGCGATATCCTTTTCAACCCGGATCGCCTCTGCCGCGTAGGTAAAGCGCGCAGAAACGAGAATCAAGGCGAGCGCGATCCATTTCATGACTCGTACCCTAACTCCTTCGGATTGCAAAATGCTGGCATTTTTTTCATCCCCCACACCGAGACTACCGAGATAGGAATCGCCATCCCCGCCATGTCAGCCAGCAGGAGGAACCTTCGAGGGGACAACGCAGGCGATTGAATTCAAAACTCCGCCTTGTACAAAGTAATGCAAACAGAAAAATAGCGACTTCCCTTAATATTCGCCTTTAGTTCGCCTCAGGAAACAAATGGTTTGAATACGTTATAATACACGAAAAATTGATGTTAAATTAAATATTGAGTGAAGGTGACATTCCATCTAAATTTTATTAATTACAATATCCGACTCTTTTAAAATTGCGGAATCCACAGCACCCGTCAGTCACATTCCCCTCAAGCATCATGAATCAACGCACCTCGAATTCACTTTTTAGCGCACGTTTCTGCACGCTTTCCGTCCTATTGTTGCTACTGCCAACATTCTGTCGCGCAGCTGAGATCAGTCTTGGGAGTGACTTCGAAGGCGGCATGCTCGGACCTGTGAAGCAACTTGCTGAAGCGCATTTTCTTTGTTCGGTGCCGGGACAGGCGGATCAGGATGGCCGTAATCGCCAACCCTCGTGGTATTGCTTTAGTGTCAATCAGGCCAAGGGCAGGGAGGTCAAGTTCACTCTCACCGACCTGCGGGGCGAGTATAACTACAAACCCGGTGGGGTTTCTATCAATGAAGCATCGCCTCCTGTTATAAGCGCTGACGGCACAAACTGGCATCATTTGACAACGATGACTTT
>CALQFT020000086.1 GCA_943329925.2 Opitutus sp. GAS368 | reverse complement strand
GGAGGCGAAAATGGAGTGCCTCTGGACGTTTCCACTCCCGCCAAGAGCCTGCTCCTCGATATGATGAGCTATCGGGACGGGGAGCATGAAATGCCCCCGGCGGGTAAACGTCCCGAGGCGGAGGTGGCGGTTTTTCAAAGATGGCTGGCGATGGGCGCCCCTTACGACCCCGCCTTGGAAAGCATCCCGAAAATCGCCGCAGCCCACAAGGAGCCCAAGCCGGCCGCAGACGCCGCGAAGTGGTGGGCGTATCAGCCTGTGCACGAGCTTCCGGCGCCGACGGTGGGCCGCGCGGATTGGGCGCGCAACCCAGTGGATGCGTTTCTCCTTCAGTCGATGAATCAAGCCGGGCTGCAACCCAACCCTCGCGCTTCCAAAGCCCAACTCGCTCGGCGCGCTTATTACGACCTCATTGGCTTGCCTCCTACTCCCGAAGATGTGAAACGCTTCGAACAGGACAATTCGCCCGAGGCCTGGTCGCGGCTAATCGATTCCCTGCTGGCCAAACCGCAGTATGGAGAAAAATGGGCCCGTCACTGGATGGACATTGTGCGTTACGCTGAGAGTGAGGGATTTGAACGTGACAGCGAAAAGCCGCACATCTGGCGTTACCGGGACTACCTTATTGAGGCGTTCAATGCCGACCTACCCTACGATCAGTTTCTGACCCAACAGCTCGCCGGAGACGAACTCAAGGTGCCTACTCAACAGAGCCTTACGGCCACCGGCTTCCTGCGCCTCATGCAGTTTGACGACGAGCCTTCAGACCGTCTTCAGGCCAAGTACGACCTTCTCGCCGACAATGTACAAGTCACCGCCGAGACCTTCCTCGGAATGACCATGGGATGCGCCCGATGCCACGATCATAAAAAAGATCCCATCACCCAGAAGGATTACTACAGTTTCATGTCCTTCTTTCACGGCATGAAGGAATACGGCGGCACGAGAAATAATCCTCTCTCATGGGTCGCCCCAGAGCAGCGAGCGAGCTTGCTTGAGATGAAACGCAAAGCTCTCAGCCACCTCGATGCCGAGTACCAAAAGTCCGCTTCCTTGCTCCTCTCGGTGTATGAAAAAAATGCCAGCGCCTGGGGAAAAACGCTTTTGGTGGAGGCAAAAGCGGGGGTTGAGAATGCTTGGATCCACACCGCTACAAATCCCGGCCCGAACTGGCGCGCGGAGAACTTCGAAGCCAAGGACTGGGAAAGCGCCCCAGAAACCAAGGCGGCCGCGGGGCAACCGATCTGGATGCGGGCGCGCTTCGGCCTGGCCAACGTGCCCAAGAACCTTTCTATCGATTTGGAATACGCGGGGGACACCGAGGTTTTTCTTAATGGCACTCCAGTTTTCAAGGCGAGCGATCTGCCCTCTGGAAGCCGCTTTCTGGAACTGAGCCGTCATTCGAAACTCCTGCACACTGGGGCGAATTTGATCACGGTGAAGGTGTCCGTTCCCTCAGAGGGAAGGCTGCCTCGTGTGCGGCTTTTTGGGGATAAATCTCCACTGTTGCTGGATGGCAAGTCGGACGATTTGGCAGAACTCAAAAAGATAGCGGGCGGCGACGTGATCCTTCGTTTGAAGCAAAATAGAGAAGCGTGGATCACGGAGGCCGAGCGCCCGATTGGCGTAATGCTCAGCGCGGTTTCCGAAAACGGGCCAACGCCTGCCCCTCTGGCCGTTCACCGTCGGGGCAGCCCTCAGAACCTCGGCGATCCGGTGGACGCCGCCTTCCCCGCCGTACTCTCGGGCACCGCCCAGTCCAAGCCTGCCGAAGTGAAGCCTATTGGGCAGAGCTCCTCCGGGCGCCGCCTAGCCTTGGCCAAATGGATGATTCAGCCGGAGAACCCGCTGGTGAGCCGAGTGGAGGTCAACCGGCTTTGGCAGCATCATTTCGGCCGGGGAATCGTGCCGACGCCAAACGACTTTGGGCGGCTGGGCGAACTTCCAACCCATCCCGAGTTGCTGGATTTTCTGGCGCGCACCTTTGTCCAAAAGGGTTGGAGCGTCAAAGCGATGCACCGGCTCTTAATGAACTCCGAGGCTTACCAGATGAGTTCGGTGGCCTCCCCCGAATCTCTTGCCAAAGATCCTGAGAACCGCCATTGGTGGCGTTTCCCCATGCGCCGACTCACCGCTGAGGAATTGCGTGATTCGATATTGAGCGTTTCCGGGGTGCTTAAATTTGATGCCTTTGGCCCGCCGGTGCATCCGCCGCTTCCCAAGGAGGTGCTTGAGACGCAGTCCCGTCCTGGAGCGGGCTGGCCCAAAGAGAGCGCAGAAGCCACGGCGCGCAGGAGCGTCTACGTCCATGTGAAGCGCAGCCTGTCGGTTCCGCTTCTCTCCGATCACGATCAGGCGGCGACGGACTCCCCCTGCGCTGTGCGGTTTGTGAGCACGGTGCCCACGCAGGCGCTTGGAATGCTCAATTCTGAGTTCATGGCCGAGCAGGCGTTCAATTTCGCTCAACGCCTCCAGAAAGAGGCCGGCCTGAATTCTCAAGCCCAAATCCGGCGGGGACTCCAACTGGTGCTTCAGCGCGATCCCACTCAAAGCGAGCTCGCCCTTTGCCTTAAAACGCTTGAGCAGTTCCATGCCGAACTAAAACTCACTCCCGAGCTCGCCCTTCAGCGGCTGACTTTGCTAGCTCTGAACCTCAACGAATTTCTCTACCTCGACTGACCTTCTCGCTCCATGAACACTTCTGTTACTCCCAACTTTTGTGGAAATGTGCGCCGCCGCGAATTCCTCAACACCGTCGGCGGTGGATTCACGCATTTGGCTCTTTGCGGCTTGCTCGCCAAGGATGGTTTTTTTGGAACCCAAGCCCTCGGCGCCGAGGACGTTGCCACGGCTCCTCCGGAGTTGAAACTTCCAGGCAAGGCCAAGAGCGTCATCTTCCTTTTCATGTACGGCGGCCCCAGCCACATCGATACCTTCGACTACAAACCCGCCATGCTTGGGATGGATGGAAAGACCATTCAGATTCAGACCAAGGGGCGGGGCGGATCCAAAAATGAGGGCCGCATCGTCGAGCCCAAGTGGAAGTTTAAACAGTACGGACAGTGCGGCAAATGGGTCTCCGACCTTTTTCCGAATTTGGCCCAGTGCGTGGATGACATCGCTTTTATTCACAGCATGGTCGCCGAGTCTCCCATTCACGGGTCGGCGATGCTCAAGATGAACACAGGCTCCATCCTCAGTGGAAAGCCCTCCTTGGGTTCTTGGATTAATTACGGCATGGGCTCGTCCAATCACAACCTCCCTGGCTACGTCGTGATGCTCGACAAAACCGGCGGCCCCATCTCCGGCGCCAAAAACTGGTCCTCCGGCTTCATGCCTGCCACCTATCAGGGGACCGTTTTCCGAGCCAACGGCGCGCCCATCCTCGACCTTAGTCCCCGCGAGGGCATGAGCGACGCCCAACAACGTCTGCTGTTAAATTCCCTCAACGACCTGAATCGTTCTCATCTCTCCTCGCACGCCGACAACACCAACCTCGCCGCGCGCATCGACAGCTACGAGCTTGCTTATCGCATGCAGGCCACCGCCCCAGAGGCCATCGCAATCGAGCAGGAATCCCCCGAAACCCGCGCCCTCTACGGACTCGATACTCCTCGCACGGAGGACTTTGGCCGCAAATGCCTTTTGGCCCGCAGACTCGTTGAACGGGGCGTGCGTTTTGTTCAATTGTACTCCGGCGGCGCCCACAACGACGACAACTGGGATGCCCACGGAGACTTGGTCAAAAATCACGAGTTCCATGCAGGGAACACCGACCGGCCCATTGCCGGATTGCTCAAAGATCTCAAACAACGCGGACTGCTCGACGAAACTCTCGTCGTCTGGGGCGGTGAATTCGGCCGTCAGCCCACCGCCGAATACGCTGCGGGCACCGGTCGCGACCATAATTCCGCCGGCTTCACCATGTGGATGGCTGGGGGCGGCATTAAGGGCGGCGTTTCTTTCGGTGAAACCGACGAACTGGGCAATCGCGCTGTTGCGAATCGTTGCGAGGTCAAACAGCTCCACGCGACCATTCTTCAATTGCTTGGGGAGGATCCTAACAAGCTGTCCTTTTTCTACGGAGGTCTGGATGAAAAACTCGTGGGAGTTGAAGGCGCCGACCCCATCAGCGCGATCATGGCATAGTCGTAAATCCTGTTATTTTTCTATAAACATCTTTTTCAACCCCCAAAACCAATGCACACAAAATCCGCCCGCCAGTCGCCCCTTCAGCTCCGTTTCGCCCTCAGCCTTGTCACCTCGGTTAGTTTGCTCTGCACCCTTCCGGCCGTTGCGGGGCAAACTGGCACGCCCCACCGGTTGCTGGTGGCCAATACCGGCCGAGTGGCCGTGGTCGCTCCGGATGGCACTTTGGAGCGCGACGTTAAAAGCGCCGGTCTCCATGACGCCTCTCTGCTCCCCAACGGGAACCTCCTTTTGCAATCCAGTTGGACCAAGGTGAGCGAGTTGAGCCCCGAGGGCAAAGTTGTCTGGGAATACGACTCCGCCACGTCCAACGGAAACGCAGGAGTGCCTTTGGAAGTGCACGCCTGCCAGCGCTTGGAAAACGGGCTGACCATGATCTCCGAATCGGGCGTAGGTCGGATTATCGAAGTCGACCGCGAAGGAAAGCTCCAACTCGAAATCAAACTCATCCGCGACCATCCCAGTAAGCACAGTGACACTCGCTTGGTGCGCCGCACGCCTGCAGGCACCTACCTTGTCGCCCAAGAGGCCGATGGCAAGGTGCGCGAGTACAATCGCGCCGGCAAGGTCGTCTGGGAATTTGAAGTTCCCATGTTCGACAAAAAACCGGCGCCCGGCCATGGACCGGAGGGCTTTGGCAACCATCTCTTCAGTGTGGTGCGCCTTGAAAACGGAAATACACTCATTGGCACGGGCAACGGCCACAGTGTGCTGGAGGTTAATCCCAAGGGGGAAATTGTGTGGAAAGTCGAACAGGACGACCTGCCCGGCATCAAGCTGGCGTGGGTGACCCGGGTGGAGCGTCTCCCCAACGGCAACACCCGATTTGGCAACTGTCATGCCGGGCCGAACATGCCACTGAGCATAGAGGTGGATTCCTCCAAAAAAGTCGTTTGGTCGTATTCGGATTTTGAGCGCTTTGGAAATTCCACGGTAGCTGTGGATGTCGTTGACGGCGTCGGCACCGGCGGCGGAAAGTAACTTTTTTCAAGAACGACAAACTCGCCTCTCCCATCCTTCCCCTTTTTAATAACACCCGATTTCCCTGATGTTTGACCTCGCTTCTTTCTCGCTTAAAAACCGCGTTGCCCTAGTCACTGGCAGTTCCACTGGCCTGGGCAAGGCCATACTGGCAGGCCTAGGCAAGGCTGGCGCAAAGGTCGCCTTGAATTATCAGAACAATGCCGCCCGTGCGGAGGCCTCTTTTGCGGAGATCGAAGAGGCGGGAATTGAGGGGATGCTAGTGCGAGGCGACGTCACCGACGAGGCCGAGGTGGGCCGGATGGTGGATGAGATTTCCGGCAAGCTGGGGCCCGTAGACATCCTAGTGTTCAACGCCACGCCGGCCCAACCGCAAATGCCCATCGAGGAGTACGACTGGGCGTTCTACCAACAAATGCTGGATTTTTTCATCAAAAGTCCCTTTCTGCTTACCCGCGCATGTCTCCCGCATATGAAGGCCCAAAAGTGGGGCCGCATCATCAACATCGGCTCGGAAGTGGTGGCGCGCGGCGTGGGAAACTTCACCGCTTATGTGGCTGCCAAGGGTGGCCAAAATGGCTTCAATCGCAGTCTCGCTTCCGAGCTCGCTCCCTGGGGAATTACTGTTAATATGATCGCCCCAGGCTGGATACCAGTCGAACGACATCTTAACGATCCCGAGGAGCAAAAAGAAGCCTATCGCAGCCTAATTCCCCTCAACCGCTGGGGAGTCCCGGATGACGTCGCCGGCGCCACCGTGTTTCTCGCCAGCGACGCAGCCGCTTTTCTCACCGGCCAAAACCTCCACATCAACGGTGGAATGACCACCCATTAACCCGCAAAACCCCCATGAAATCTCCCCGCTCCATTCGTTTCGCCGCGCTACTTGGCTTGTTAAGTTTAAGCCTTGGCGCCTGTAATAAACCCGCCGCTTCCGGTTCGGCCGAAGGTGAAGGTAAACCCAAAAGAATCGCTTTTGTAACCAACGGGGTCGCCTCGTTTTGGACCATTGCCTCCGCGGGCGTGAAAGCCGCCGCCCGCGATCTGCATGTCGACGCTCAAACGCTGATGCCTGCCGAGGGTATTAGCGACCAGAAGCGCATGATTGAGGATTTACTCACTCGCGGAATTGACGGCATCGCCCTTAGTCCGATCGATCCGGTGAATCAAACCGAGCTGATCAACATAGCAGCCAAGAAGGCCAAGCTCATCACCCACGATTCCGACGCGCCCCAAAGCGACCGGCTTTTGTACATAGGCATGGACAACTACAAGGCCGGCAGGATGTGTGGCGAAATGGTGCGCGAAGCGATGCCCAAGGGCGGTTCGGTCATGATTTTCATCGGCCGTCTTGAACAGGACAATTCCAAGCGCCGCAGGCAGGGCACAATCGACGCCATTTTGGGGCGTCCCGATAACAGCGACCACTTCGACGAGACCTCCGCCGTGTTGGAAGGCAACGGGTTTAAAATCCTAGGAACGCTCACCGACCAGTTCGACCGCGCCAAGGGCAAGGCCAACGCCGAGGATGCCCTCGCCAAGTACCCTGATCTGGGATGCATGGTTGGTCTTTTCGCCTACAATCCTCCGCTCATTCTCGAGGCCCTCGCGCAGTCCAACAAACTCGGAACCGTCAAGCTCGTCGCCTTTGATGAGGACGATGCCACGCTCGACGGCATCGAAAAAGGCACCGTCGTGGGGACTGTCGTTCAGGATCCCTACATGTACGGCTACAAATCCGTGGAAATGCTCACGGCGCTCATCGGCGGAAAGCCTGGCGTTGTGCCCGCGGAAAAATTCCTCGATATTCCTGCGCGCAAAATCCGCAAAGAGAACGTCGTGGAGTTCCGGACCGAGCTTAAGAAGCGGTTGGGCGCGCCCCAATAGCAGCTGGTTCCTTTTGAATCTGAGCGAAGTAAAGCTTACCCCCCATGTCCTCGCCCCTTTTGGAAGCCCGCGATATTTGCAAGTCCTTCGCGGGCGTGCGTGCCCTCAAAGGGGTGAGCTTGGCCGTGCATCCCGGCGAGGTGCTGGCGGTCATCGGGGAAAATGGTGCGGGAAAAAGCACCCTCATGAAGATCCTTGCAGGCGTGCAGGCGCCGGACACGGGCGATTTGCTGGTGGACGGGGCAAGCCGCTCCATTCGCTCTGTGCAGGAGGCGCTTTCCTTGGGGATCGCACTGATTCATCAGGAGCTCAATCTCGCCGAGACTCTCGACGTGGGCGCCAATATTTTCCTCGGTCGTGAACCGCACCGCTGGGGCTGGATTGATGCTGGGCGAGTTTCGCGGGAGGCGAGGGCCGTGCTGGGGCAAGTGGGGCTTTTGGTCGATCCAAGCACTTTGGTGAGTACGCTGACCATCGGGCAGCAGCAGCTTGTTGAAATCGCCAAGGCGCTTTCCATACGGGCGCGCGTCCTCATCATGGATGAACCTACTTCCAGTCTCTCCGACCATGAGACTCAGGTGCTTTTGCGCCTCATTCGGGAGCTGCGCGCCCAAGGAGTTGGAATCATCTACATCTCCCATCGATTGGGCGAAGTACACGGTATCGCGGATCGGGTCGAAGTGCTCAGGGATGGCGAAAATGCCGGTCACCTTTCGCGGGAGGAAATTTCCCACGCGGCAATGGTCAAGCTCATGGTTGGCCGAGAGCTCTCTCAATTTTACCCCCATAAGACCCACCCGAGCGGAGAGGTGGCCTTGGAAGTGCGGGAGCTTCGCACTGCGGCGCATCCCGCACACGCTGTGAGCTTCGAGATCCGGGCAGGGGAGGTGGTCGGCATGGCCGGTCTGGTGGGAGCCGGGCGTAGCGAATTATTACAGGCGCTTTTCGGTGTGGTGCCTGCCCTTGCCGGAACGGTCCGCGTGGCGGGGGTTCCTGTTGCTGCGGCGTCCCCGCGGGAGGCTATGGCTGCCGGTCTGGCGCTGGTGCCCGAGGACCGCAAACACGATGGGCTGTTTTTGGAAATGGGCGTGCGCGAAAATCTGAGCATCGCCACGCTGCATCGCGATCAGCGGGCCGGTTTTTTGAACCGGGTCAAAGAGCGGGAACTGTGCGGAGAAATGATTCCGGCCATGCGAATCAAGACGCCGAGCACCGAGCAGCCCGTGCAGTTTTTGTCCGGTGGCAACCAGCAAAAGGTGGTGATTGGAAAGTGGCTCGCCACGCGGCCTCGGGTGTTTTTGCTGGATGAACCTACGCGCGGGGTGGACATCGGTGCCAAACAGGAGATCTACCGGCTTATGGAGGAACTCGCGGCCAAGGGGGTGGCGGTACTTTTTGTTTCCAGCGATCTGGAAGAGATTCTTGGGATGTCGGATCGCGTGCTGGTACTGCACGAAGGCCGGCTTAATGGAGAGCTTTCGCGCTCCGAACTGAGTGAGGAAGCGGTGATGCGCCTTGCCACGGGAGGCCATCACTCCACCACTTTAGCCGCCTCTTGATATGAAAAAAATCTTCGGAATCCTCGGGCTTTTGATCGCCGTTTGCCTTGTAACTGCCTCGTTGTCGGACAGTTTTTTAAGCGCCTATAATGTGGAGAATGTGCTGCGGCGCTCCGCACTCTTCGGGATTTTGAGCATCGGAGTGGCGTTCGTAATTATTACTGGCGGCATCGACCTTTCGCTGGGCTCGGTGGTGTGTCTGGTGGGCTGCGCGCTCCCGTGGTTACTCACGGTGCAGCACTGGCCAATGCCTCTTGCCTTGCTGACGGTGGCCGCGGTGTCGTTGGGAATCGGGCTATTCCACGGCTTGCTGGTCACCAAACTGCGCATCCAACCGTTCATTGTCACACTGTGCGGACTGCTTCTTTACAGAGGCATCGCGCGCGGGTTTACCGCTGATCAAACGGTTGGGTTTGGAAACGAATTCAAATCCCTCCGTCTTCTGGCCACCGGCAAGGTGCCGTTTCTTCCAGGGTTTGACCTCCCCGCCCCGCTGTTATTTCTCGCCGTTGTCGCGATAGTGGCAGCAGTCTTTTTGAACCGCACTATTTTCGGGCGCTATCTTTTGGCGTTGGGGCGCAATCCCCAAGCCGCTACCTATAGCGGGATTCCCACTCAGAAGATGACGATCCTCGCCTACGTGGTGAGTTCGGGTTTGGCGGGTTTGGGCGGGGTTTTGTTTGTGCTGGATGTCAACTCGGCGCAGCCCGTGGATTTTGGGAGTTTTTACGAACTGTACGCCATTGCGGCAGCGGTGCTGGGAGGCTGCAGCCTGCGAGGGGGTGAAGGCTCCATCGTCGGGGTGCTTGTCGGGGCCGCGTTGATGCAGGTTTTGCGCAACATGATTACCCTGGTGACCACACGCAATAACGTGGAATTCGCGATCATCGGCGCGGTCATCCTGCTTGGAGTGGTTGCGGACGAGTTGACACGTCGCGTTGCCGCTAATCGTCGCGCCGCGCAGGCGTTGCAAGGCGCCACCGCCGTTTAGCCTTCGCAGTTCATACCATCTCTTATAGGTTATGGATGATTAAAAGACCTCAGCACCTGGGAGCGCGGAGCCCCAGCTCCGCAAGGACTGTCTGAGTTTTTGGAGCGTCTAAGCGGAGCTGGGGCTCCGCGGTCCCGGGAGAGAAGGACCAGTTTTCTTCAAGATTTGGTATCAGAGAGGTGTCGCTTGGGGCGGGGAATCTCGACTCAAGTGTAGCGCTCCCCTATGCGCTTTCGCCGGGCGGGATCTTTTTGGGAGCGGGCTTTGCTTCCGTCTTGCGTCGCTCCTTGCGCACGAGGCCGTCAATCTGGCGAGGCGTAAGAAACGGATGGCTCGCCGGCCGCAACGCCTCCGCGCGTCGAGCCGACGCGCGCGCAGCACCACCGGAGCGGCTGGGGCGCATCGTTCCGGAGGCGGGGCGTTGGGCTGTCTTCACCGGCTTGGCGGATTCAATGCGTTCCTCTTTGGGCTGCGGTGCGCCGACGTAAATCCGGTGGGCGGCCCGCTTGGCTGTGGTGTGCGCTTTTGCTTCGTAAATCTGGGTGAAGAACCCCGCTCCTCGCATCCGGTAGACGAAGTCAGGCTCATCGCCGGCGGACCAATAGGCAACCAACCCGCCCGGATTCAATGCGCGTTGCACCACGCTAAAGCCAGCCCGCTCGTAAAGTCGGCGGTTATCTTTTTGTACCCAAGACGACGGAGTGTGGTCGACATCCAGAAGAATCGCATCGTAGCGGTCGTTTTTGGAATCGCGCATTACCTTGAAGACGTCTTTGACCAGCACCGTCACGCGAGGGTCTTTCAGAAGATTCCCGTTTACGCCTTTGAGTAGATCGCGATTCCACTGGACGATTTCCGGCAGCAGTTCCGACACATGAACGACCGCTTCCTTGCCGACCATTTCCAAGACCCGTTTCAATGTAAAACCAAGGCCTAGGCCGCCAATGAGCACCCTGGCTTTGGGAGTGGACTTGAGTTGTCGGCATCCCAGATCCGCCAAAAGCAGCTCGGAGACGGTGGCAATGGTGCTCATGAGCTGCCGACCATTGTGTTTAATGTAATGTTCGCCGTCGTGCTCGTGAAGGGTGATCATCGAACCGTCGGGGGAGCGTACCTGCGCCAGAATTTGGAAGGGCTTTATCAAGGAGAAGAAACGTAGTGCGGCGGTGCAAAAAGACAAGAGCCACCCGCGCGTGCTGAACCGATCGGGCTGTATTCATGGCCGAGAGGCCTTGGAACTCGTCGTGTTAAGCGCGCTTGGCGGTCAAGCGCATGGCGAGCGTGTACAGGGCAGCCATTCCCAGTACGGCCAATACAAACCAGATTGATTCGTGTTTCACGGCGGCAATCATTTTCTCGGGATCATCAATGAGGCCGGGATTGCGCTCCGCCATGCGTGCCCCCATCCAAGCCAATACCCCGCACCACAATGCCGAACCCACGATGGTCATCGCACTAAAGGCTCCAAAACTCATGCGGAAAATCCCCGCCGGAATCGAAATGAGATGCCGCACCACCGGCAGCAGGCGGGCGAAGAATACCCCACCGGCTTCGTAGCGCTGTAAAAAACGTTCTGCCCGTTCAATCTTCTCTTCAGTTATCAAAAGCCGTTTGCCGAAGCGCACCACGGCGATTCGGCCTACCGAGCGGGCCAGCAAGTAGGTGAGAGCCGAGCCAATATAAGAGCCTACCGTGCCAGATATAATGATTCCAAGGAGCGACATGTGCCCCTGATTCGCCCAGTAGGCGGCGGGCGGAATAACCACTTCGCTGGGAACCGGAAAAATCGTGCTTTCCATCGCCATAAGCACGACGATCCCACCGTAACCCCAGTCCCGAACCCAACCGAACCAGAGGGCGATTAAAGCGTGCATGAAGTCGTAGGGGTGGGGTGCATGTTTTTTGGAAAAATAAGTTAGAACGCCTCGGTTTCATCCATCAACCCCGCGTCTTGCCGGATGGAATCCAAGCGTCGCTTCATGCCGCGATCTGATTCCGGCCCCTGCCAGACGCGCAGCACGGTTTGGACCACTGCGGGGATGGCCAGCAGCACGCCCAAGGACAGTAATGTGGCCGCTGTAGTCTTCTGAGCGGGGCGCTGTAGTTTTCCAGCCAGCAGCAGTCCGATTCCGCAACCCACGGCGGTTTGGGTCACGGCGAGGAGGCTGGAGAGGGGGGCGTCTGAGGAACGTGAGGCTGGCATGGTGGGATTATGGCACAAATTAGAAGAAATGCACGTTCGCAGGTGAACAACAATCTTCACACTTTGAGTTTTTCTTAAAACTAATGGCGAGTTTCCTCCGTAGCAAAGGGGGGAGGTTGAACTCAATTTTGAACTCGGCCCCGCAACCTCAATCCACTCAATCCCCTAGGGTGGCCCTTGGAAGCGAGGGTCCCTGATCGGCAAATTGCGTCCCCACCCAGCTCACTACGGTGCACTACGGTGCACTACGGTGCGCCCCCCAGCCCCTCTTTGGGCAATCGCATCCAGAGGCGTTGCGTTCGCAAGTAAAGCACACGGCAAAAAGCATTAAGATACGACGAAAGGTACGTAAGGTACGAAAGGTACAAAAGGTACAAAAAGTACAAAAAGTACAAAAAAACACAGGAAAGCGCGGAGCCAAGACTCCGGTCAAAGGTTGAAGCTGATTTTTAAAATCGATTTTTAACCACGCGCTAGCACTCAGAAAATTATGGGATTTATTTTATGCGCTCCACGGGAAACAGCTATCAGGCCACTGCCATCCGAGCACCCGCCACCAAGGCGCTCGCGGTGCTGTGGTCTGTTGCCGCCGTTTTGCAGGTGATTTTTTGGCTGGTCCAGACGCCAGAGCAGAGGGAGGCGTATTCTTGGGCGGCGGTGTGTGGTTTTTCGTGGCCTGAGTTTCAAGAGGGGCGTTGGTGGCCGCTTTTTACTTATGTTCTTGTGCAGGGTGGGTTCTGGCATTGGTGGGCGGTAATGCTCGGGCTTTATGCGTTTGGGCGTTCGGTGGAGCCCATCATAGGAAGTTCGAACCTTCTGGTGGCGAGTATTTTGGGGACTGCTGTTGGAGGGTTGGTGCATGGGCTGGCTTGCCAGTACGGGGCGTTGCCTGCCGCGCAGCCTCTTTGGGGGGCGCTGCCCGCGGTGCTAGCCTTGGTGGGGGTTTACAGCACGGTGTTGCCGGGTTGGCAGGTAGGGGGCAGCTCCAGATGGTTGCGGATGGGGAGCATTCGGGCCCGGGAGGTGGGCTGGATTGCGGCGGGGGGCTGCGTGCTTTGGTGGAGAAGCCGTTGGGGAGGCTCGGCTGGGCCGTTGGCCATGCTGGCTGCGTTGTGCGTGGGATGGGTTTATACCCGGGTACTGGGCTTTGGCGGCACGTTGTTTTACCAAAGAATGTTGCGCCGCGATGACCCGCATCAAAGGCGCATTGAAGCCATGAGCTGGGAGGAGTTTCTCAATGTTGAACTCAACCCGATTTTAGAGAAAATCGCGCGGCGGGGCATTAAGAGCCTCACCCGTGCGGAGCGTCAGACCTTGCAGTACAGTCGGCGCAAGCTGGAGGGATGGTAGGCGAGAGTGTCGGCGGCGGATATTTTAAACTCGGTGGGTCTTGCGGTTGAGCCTGGGGTTCAACTGTTGGGCGGATGCGGTGCGGCTTCGTTGCCCGGGGTGACGTTGTTGTTAACTTGGACCGGCGTGCCAGGATGCAATTTGAATACGCCGGAAGTCACCACCTCGTCTCCGGGGTTCAATCCGCTTAAGACGCGGATTTGATCCCCTCGGTTTTGGCCGAGTTTTACGAATTTTTGAACGGCGGTTTTGACGGATTTGCCCGTTGCATCAGGGGTTTCTTTGACAACATACACGGCATCGCCATAGGGCGCATAACTGATGGAGGAAGCTGGCACGACAAGTACTTCTGCTTCTTTGGGAAGAGGGAGTTCAACGTTCACAAACATGCCGGGGCGCAGCGCGTGGTCCGCGTTGGGTAAAGTCGCCTCCACCGTAATGGCGCGGGTGGCCTGATCCAGCTGGGAGTCCAGTGCCACGATGGTGCCGACGCGGGGGTTTCCGGGGAGTTCGTCGACGATCACCTGGATAGTGCGCCCCGGTATGGCGGCGGCAATTTGTTGTTGGGGAAGCGTGAATTGCACTTGGATCGGGTCGAGTGAATGCATCGTGGCGATAGGCGCGCCGGGGTTAAGAAACTGCCCCAGGCTCACCTGACGTATTCCCATGACTCCATCGAAGGGGGCTGTGATGCGCTTGCGGGCGAGTAATGCAGCGGCTTCCGCGCAGGCGGCTTCGGCTTTGCGCAATTCGGCTTCAGTAGTATCCCGGTCTGAGAGTGGTGCGGCTTTGAGGGCAACGAGATCGCGCTTGCGTGCAGCATCGAGGATTGCGAGGTCGCGCCGTGCCTGTGCGGCGGCGAGCTGGGCGCGCTCCTGATCGGAGCTTAGTTGGACGAGAAGATCTCCCTTTTTGACCGGCTTGCCTGATTCGAATGCGATTTCGGCCACGATGCCGGCTAAATCCGTCGAGACTTGGACCCCCTGTACGGCCTTCAGCGATCCTATCACCCGGATGGTGGGCTCCCAGTCCTGATAGGCAAGGATTAGTGTGGTGACGGCAGAAGGTGGTGGCGCAAAGGACTTCCCCATGGCGATGGCCGCTTGGATTTGTCGGAACTTCGCAAAGCCGATGCCAAGGATCGCCACAGCGACGCATAGCAGCATGGTAAACATTCGTAGTTTCATAAGAAAAAAGGGCAATTCAAGATGCGGTCACCAAGCAGAGAAAGCGATCTAAAGCAAAATGGGTTCTGAAAAGGACGGCGATGGAGTTTGGTTAGAGCGGTTCAGATTGTTGGGAATAAAAGTTATTCGCGAATACTGGATTTTTGGAAATTATTGCCATCCATGCAGTCCTCAGGCCTGTTGTTTTTGGGCCTCCCCCATGATCCG
>CALQFT020000085.1 GCA_943329925.2 Opitutus sp. GAS368 | reverse complement strand
TGGGCGTTGCCGGTCAGATATGTTGTTCGGTTAAATGCGAGGGCGCCGTCGTTGGCGAGTTCGAGGCTACCTCCGGAAACCACCAGGGCGCCGGCTCCGAGGGCGGTGGCATTTGTTGTGGCCCGCAAGATACCGGCACTCAAAGTTAAGCTGCCAGTGAAGGTATTCGTCCCCGAAAGAACCCAAGTGCCAGCACCCTGCTTGGTGACGGTCCCTGCGCCGGTCCCGATCACTCCGGCGATGGTGCTGACTCCGGTGCCCGTGCCGCCAAGAATGAGGTTGAACGCACCAGTGATTCCGTTTGCGATCGTCAAGGCGCTTGAAGAGTCGTTAAGGAACGACTGATTGGCCGAAAGCGCCAAGTTCAGCGCCCGGAGCGCCGTGGCATTCGTGTCTCCTATGGTAAGCGAACCACCGCCTGCACTTAGAGAAATCCCTGAAGTGCCGATGGTCAACGTGCCCAATCCCGCCAACCCCGTGGATCCACCCAAAAGCGTTACCGTTCCGCTTCCAACGAGGCTCAAGCCCAAAATACTCGTGCCGGAATTAAGGTACGCGGCGGTGCCAGCACTCAACGTAAAACTTCCCGTATCCGCGGCCGTCGGCACACCACTCACCCAGTTTGCAGGATTCGTCCAAAGCAGATCCGCGCCCCCGTTCCACGCGCTCACCGCCGCGCGCACGGGAAGTTCAGTCGCGAAAAACGCCAGCAACGACCACGCCGCAACCAAGCGCGTCAACCAAGGAAACAGCCGGAACACCTCCTGCGGACCGTAATCCCGCACCGCCTCGACGAGCTCCGCCACGCGGCCCGTCCGACTGCGACGCAAACGCAACAACGCCACCTCTTTAAGGCGACGGCGCGCCTTACCTCCCGCCGTCCTAAACGCCTCCACGCGAGGTCGAAAAACGCGCGTTCCGAGGTGGAACGAACGGTTCTTGACTGAACCTGGGGTGGTTCGCAGAACGTGGGGGAATCGGGGTTTCATGGGTAGGGGCCCTTTGACTGGCTTCCCCCTAGCCTAAGCTAGGGGATCGCCTTACCCGATAATCGGCATTTCACTAAAAAAGGCCACCTATTATGGCATTTTTTTTACCCCCACAGCATATCCCCTCTAAGAACTTAGGAGCGCCTCAGAATTGGTAAAATAAAATAAATCAGACTACTCATCAGGCGCGGGGATGCGCGGCATCATACGCGCTGCGCAACCGCTCGATGCTCACGTGCGTGTAAATCTGAGTTGTCGAAAGACTAGCGTGCCCCAGGAGCTCCTGCACACTGCGTAAATCCGCCCCCGCATCCAGCAAGTGCGTGGCAAACGAGTGCCGTAGCTTGTGCGGACTAACCTCCAGTGGAATGCTCGTATGCCGCAAGTAACGCTTCAATAGCGCCCATATCGCCGTCACACCGATGCGCTTGCGGCTTTTGTTCAAAAACAACGGCCCCGCCTCCACCCGCGCCGCCTGTCTGTAATGTTGGATGGCCACCAGCGCTGGAGCCCCCACCGGCACCACCCGCTCCTTGCGCCCCTTCCCCAACACCCGCACGGATTCCGAGTACGGATCCACCTCCGCGACGTTCAGCCCAGCCAGTTCCGACAAACGCAGTCCGCTGGAGTAGAAGAGCTCCAAGATCGCGGCATCCCGCTGCGGCATCCATTCAGGAGCTTGTTTTTGCTTGGGAACGCGCAGGGGTGCACCGAGCAGTTCGTCGATCTGGTTGGGGGTGAGTACGAAAGGGAGCCTGCGCCCGAGCTTGGGAAGCTGCACCTGTTGCAGCGGATTTTGCTCCAGCCCGTGATACTCCGTCAGGAATTTGTAAAAAGTACGAAATGCGGCGAAGTGCAGCCGGACGGTCGGCTTGGCCAGCCCCTCGGCCGCCAGGCGCATAAGGTAACGCCGGAAGTCATCCGGCTTTAGTTGCAGCCAGCCAGGAAGATCCTCCCGGGAGGCCCGCAGCTTCTCCAGTGCGTGCCGGTAATTGGTGAGCGTGCGCTTGGCTACGTTGCGCTCAAACTCAAGATGCCGATAGAACTCGCCCAACAAGCGATCCGGACGAGGACGGGGAAGAGAGCGGGGCGGCTTCACACGGCGCACTGTAAATGGAAAACCGCAAAAGCACAGAGAAACAGATTGCGAGACGAGCCCCCACCCTTCATCTTCCACGCTCTTTATACCGCCCCAGCCATGGTCAACATCTTCCGCCGGTTTCAGCAGCCCCTGCTGATCGCACTCACTGTTTTCGTAATCATCGCCTTCGTCATTCTTTACGGAGGCCCCGGCACCCGTATGGATAAGCTCGGGTCTGACAAAATCGCCACTATCTACGACCGCAGCGTCCTGCCGCACGAGTACCGCAACATAGGCCGCCAATTTGAAATCTGCCGGAGGCTCGGCATGTTTGACCTCATCATTCCCCTCTCCCAAAACGCGCGCACCATGGGAGCAGTGACCGAAAACTACGTCTGGAACACCATTGTACTTAGACACATGGCCGATAAGCTTGGCATCCAGCCCACCGAAGCTCAAATCGCCGAAGCCATTCGCCGCCTTCCCGCATTCCAATCCAACGGCCAGTACGACCACTCCCGCTATCTCATCACCGTCCAATCCGAACTCATGCCCCGCGGCATGAATTCCTCGCACTTGGAGGACATCATTAGCGACTCTTTGCGCCTGCAAACCATCCGCGACATTCTCGCCGCGAGTTCCGCGCCTTCCCCGGACGAAGTGCTAGCCGCCTTCGAGCAGCGCTTTCAAAAACTGGAAGCCGCCGTGGTGCGCATCCCCAAAGAAGCCATCGCAAAGACCGTCCAAATCACTGATGCGGAAGTGCAAACCGCCTTCGAAGCACGCAAGGAAAACCTCAAAACCCCCGAAAAACGCACCGTCCAGTTCGCCTTCTTTCCCCTCCCAACAAA
The DNA here is from genome assembly GCA_943329925.2 of Opitutus sp. GAS368. GTDB lineage: Bacteria > Verrucomicrobiota > Verrucomicrobiia > Chthoniobacterales > Chthoniobacteraceae > Chth-196. The sequence continues at coordinate 11,678 of CALQFT020000085.1, read as the reverse complement.
GGACAAGGAAGTCGCTCCCCCAAACGCCGAGGAAATGCAAAAAGTCGCTGACAAAGCCGATGATTTCGCCGCCGCACTACTTGCCCCTGAGGCGAAGCTGGAGGAAGTCGCTGCTAAATTCGGCGTGGAACTCAAAACCACCGCGCCTTTCACTCGCGGCGAACGCCTCGAAGCGCTTTCAAACCAACCAAAGGTGAGCGCTACCGCCTTCCAACTCACTTCCGAAAAGCCTGTCTCGGACACCATTGGAACCGAAAAAGGATACTTCATTCTGCGCCTGCTCACCGTGGAGGAATCTCGCCCATTGCCGCTCGCTGAGGCCAAGCCCAAGCTGGTGGAAAGCCTCAAAGCCGACCGCGTGCGCGAAACACTTTCCCTCAAGGCGGCGGAAGTACGCAAACAAGTAGAGGACGCACTCAAGGCTGGAAAATCCTTCACAGACGCCGCACAAGCCGCTGGCTTTAAAGCAGAAACACTCGAGGCTTTTTCGCGCTCCGACACCGAACTCAAAGTCACCGACGCGAAATTAATTCAGAGCGCCGCCGCCGAGCTTAAAGTGGGCCAGACGAGCACGCCAGTGGAAGGCGCGAGCGACACCCTGCTAGTCCATGTCACCAAACGACTTCCCATCAACCCCGCAGATTTGGAAAAGGAAAAATCCAACATCCTCCCGATGCTCGAATCCCAGCGCACCGACGGGCTTTTAAGCGAATGGGTGGATCGCCAGCGCGCCGCAGCCGGTTTGGAATTTGTTCAACCATAACGGGGTGATGACTCCCGAACTGGAGACCCTATTCGACGACGCCAACGGCGAGCTTGCTCTGGGCGAGCTGGAAGCGGCTGCACAGAAATACAAGGCTTGCACGGAGTTAGACACTGCGTGCTTCGAGGCGTGGCACGCCCTCGGGATGGCCCGCATGAAACTCGGCCACTTCCCAGAAGCCATCGAGGCGGGGTTGCGCTCAGTGGCGTTGCGCCCGGAAGATCAATTGGCGTGGTCGAGCCTCTCGCTTTTTTATGTACGCAACGGGCAGGTTCCCGAAGCTGAGGCCGCCGGAGCCAAAGCGCGCGTTTTAGGCTGGGGCGAACAGTTGAAGGGCAAGCAGGGAGGGGCCAATCCGCACTAATCGGCAGAAGCCCCTCGCGCCTTATTCATGCCCTCCTTGAATCTTTCCGCCCAGCCAGCGCACGGCACCGCTTGACTTTTCCTAGGCAACTTAGCCCACACTGTTATTGAGATGAAACCTGCTTTCCAAATCACCGCCATCATTACTTTAGTCGGCCTTAGCCCAGCCCCCGTGGCGAGCGCTGCGGTGGACTTCGTTAAAGACATACAGCCCATTTTGGAAAACAACTGTTTGTCCTGCCACCGGGAGGGCCATGTCAAAGGAGGGGTGCGCTTAGACACTCTTGAGCAAGCGATTACAAGCGGCGATAATGGCGCCGCCCTTGTCCCGGGCAAGTCTGCAAAAAGCCCCATGTACACCACTCTGGTGCTTCCCGATGACGACGATCTTCTCATGCCTCCGAAAAAAAAGGGCGGCCCCTTGCCCAAGGCAACCTCAGATCTAGTCCGCGCATGGATCGATGAAGGAGCGCTGTGGCCCGAGGGCATCAAGATGATCTCTCGAAAAAAAGACGAGGTGACCAAGGGCGACGAGACCGAGCTAGTGAAAGACATTCACAAAAAAATCGTCGCACAATCCCCTGTTATCGCGCCGCTTGAGATGCAGCCCTACGCAGAAAAAATTCCCGGCACGGATGTCGCCTTTGATTTGGTGATCATCCCCGGTGGCATCTTCAAAATGGGCAGCCCGGAGGGCGAGTCCGGCCGCGGTGCAGATGAGGGACCGCAGCGGCCCGTGCAGGTTGCTCCGTTTTGGATGGGCAAATGCGAAGTAACGTGGAACGAGTTCGAGCTCTTCATGTATCCTACTGAAGAAAAGCGCATTAGACTCGGATACAAAGTGGATCCAAAGTTGAATGAGCTCACCGATGCGAGCGGACGTCCCACGCAACCCTACGTCGAAATGAGCTTCGGCATGGGCAAGGATGGCTTCCCTGCCATTTCCATGACCCAACACGCCGCCAATAAATATTGCGAGTGGTTGAGCGCGAAAACCGGTCACTTCTACCGCCTCCCAACCGAGGCGGAATGGGAGTACGCGGCCAGGGCGGGAACCAGTACGACTTACTTCTGGGGCGATGATCCCGCGCCGATGGATGAGTACTGCTGGTGGGGGAACAACAGCGAAGGCAAGTACCAGAAGGTTGGCCGTAAAAAGCCCAATCACTGGGGATTGCATGACATCTTGGGCAACGTCATGGAATGGACGCTGGACCAGTATTCCCCCAATGCCTACGCCTCAGGCGCCGCAAAAAACCCTTGGGTTGTCGCCACCAAGCCGTATCCGCATGTCGCTCGCGGTGGAGCGTGGGATGATGATTCCGCGGAAAAACTCCGCGTCGCAGCCCGGCGCTTTTCAGATCCGGACTGGAAAATCCAGGATCCGCAATTCCCAAAAAGCGTCTGGTATCACACTGACGCCCAGTTCCTTGGGTTCCGTGTCGTGCGCCCCTTGGAAACACCGGCCCCGGCCGAGATGCAGAAATATTGGAACAGCGGCGTGGAAAAAGAATAGTGGCGAATGCCTGCCGCGGCCTGCAAGGGTAAGGGGCAACTTCTTGGTTAACTTACTATAAAATATCTCATGTACGGTCAGACCTCTAACTTGTGCACAGCCACTCGGGCCGCGTTTTTGCTGGCAGCCATCTCGCTGGCCTCTCCACGCTTCGCTCTGGCGCAGGAGGCGCCGTTAATCACCATTACCAAGAGCGACAAAGTCGCAGTCGGCATCAACGGGATTAGCGGGCCGGAGGGGGCGGGAATTGCGCAGATTGTGCAAAAAGATTTGCAACTCTCCGGTGCGTTTTCTATGGGCGGCCCGAATACGGGCAGCTTCTTCGTTTCGGGCGCGGCCTCGGGGGCGACCCTGCGCGGCTTGCTGCTGGAACGCAGCGGGCGTTCGCTGCTGGAGCGCTCCTACAGCGGTTCGGCGCGTGCACAAGCGCATGCCTTCGCCAATGACATCGTGGAGACCATCACCGGAGTGCGTGGTATCGCAGGCTCGCGGCTGGGATTCGTGGCCAACCGGACTGGTCACAAAGAAGTGTATCTTGTTGATGCCGACGGCGGAAACCAGATGCAGATGACGCGCGACGGCCTCATAAGCGTCGCGCCAAGACTCTCGCCCGACGGCCGCCGTCTGGCATATACCGGATATCAAAGCGGGTACGCCGACGTTTACGAAATCGACCTCGCTTCGGGTTCCAGACGCCGCATCATGAAATATCCCGGCACCAACTCAGGTGCCGCTTACTCCCCGGACGGCAGTCGCTTTGCAGTCACGTTAAGTAAAGACGGCAACCCGGAACTATACGTAACGAATTCCTCTGGGGAATCGCCACGGCGGTTGACCATGACACCGGGGGTGGAGAGCAGTCCGAGCTGGTCGCCCGATGGCAGAGAAATTGTTTATTCGGGCGATAGCGGGGGAAGTCCCATGTTGTACCGCATATCCTCTTCCGGCGGCTCACCCAGCGCTATTCGCACGGGACACGGATACAACACGGAACCGAATTGGTCGCCTGACGGCAAGCGGCTGGCGTTTACCGTGAGGGAGGGCGGAGGCTTTCAGGTGGCGGTTTTGGAGTTCGCAACCGGCAGCGTGCGGTTGCTGGCAGAAGGGCAGAATCCCGTGTGGGGGCCGGATTCACGGCATATCGCCTACGCGCAAGGCGGCTCGTTAATCGTGCTGGATATTGTCTCCTTGCAGCGCAGTTCGATTGTCACGGGCTTGGGGCAAATCTCCGAGCCGACTTGGGCGCGCTAAGGCGGAATGATGGCGCTCAAAACGCTTTGGTTCGAACTGCTCAGATCCGCCGCGCTGGTCTATCCTAACAACGGTTTAAAGGAGGACATTAACCGCCTTAAGTATTTGGGCCGCGCCTTGTTGTGTTTACGCCATACGACCCAACTGCTCTCCTTGTTAAAGCAGCCCGGGGTCAAGGAGCTGGCACAAAGGCACCCTAGAATTTTCAGCCGTCTCCAGTGGCCCTACCTGACTCACCGGTTTGGGACTTCGCAGAAACTGAGTGCGTTAAAGCAGCACTACGCATTTGTTTCAGAGCAACTCCCGCCCCCAATCACGGCCGCTTTCGCCCAAGGTGAGCCGTGGCCCTTGGTCTCCATCCCCCTAGATGATGCCGAAACGCTTGGCCTCGCTTTGCGGTTTGGCATCTTCGAAAAAGAGGGCGAGTTGAGCCTGTCACTACGCAGTGAAAGCACTGGTGAATGGATCTCCACGGTGAGCTTCACCGTGGTTCATTGGACACCTCACCGGAGGGAGATTTTAATCGCCGGAATACAGGGTCACGATTTCAGTGACGAGAAAGCGCGCATCGTCAGCATCACTCGTGCGATGCGGGGAATGCGTCCCAAGGCGCTGGTTTTATATGCGCTGCAACAGCTCGCCTTAGAGTGGAATATGACTGGCTTGCAGGCTGTTGGAAACAAGCTTCACATCTACCGCTCCTTGAGAAAGCGCAAGGAGATTCAGTCCGATTACGACCTCTTTTGGACTGAGTCAGCGGGCGTTCTCAATGCCGAGGATTTGTTTGATCTGCCCCTGACGCCCCCAGTGCGAGACGTTGCGGAAATCAAGCCCAACAAGCGCTCCATGTACCGTCAGCGCTACGCCCTGCTCGAGGGCCTGGCACCTCAAATCCGCGTGGCGGTGCGCTCGCTTTGATGCGGCGGCGAGGTTGAATTAACCTACGCGAATTGCGCGTGTTTTATCCAAGCGCAGCACGCCACCTGAGGCGAAGGTAAGGACGGCTTTCATGTCCGTGATCTTTTCCGACTGCCACTGGACACTGCCTTGCTCAACGAGTCGGCGAGCGTCGCCCCGGGATTTTGTGATTTGAAATCCGCTTACATAAGCAGCTACTACTGCAGATATTATGTCGCTTCCAAGCAGGTCTGAGGGAACCAGCGGTAACTCTGCGTGATCCAAGTCCTTTTTTGAAAAGCGCGTATTGAAGTCCTCCAGCGCCGCATCCCCCTCCTCTTGCGAGTGGTACTGGGCAACGAGGCGGCGGGCCAATTCCTTTTTGGCATCCATCGGGTGGGTATCCGGCATGGTCTGCCCCAGCAGCAACGTGTAGTAGCGGGCCATGAGCGTGTCGGAGATGCTCATAATTTTACCAAACATCTCAGCGGGAGGATCCGTCACGCCGACATAGTTGTTGAGACTCTTGGACATTTTTTGAACTCCGTCCAACCCCTCAAGCAGCGGCATGAGAAAGACGACCTGCTCCGGCATTTTTTCTTCCCTCTGCAAGTCACGTCCAACCAATATATTAAACAGCTGGTCTGTGCCCCCCAATTCCACATCGGCCTTCACCATGACCGAGTCCCAACCTTGGATGATTGGATACTGAATCTCATGGAGGCGCACCGAATCGCCACGCTCCATGCGGGAACGAAAGTCCTCGCGGTGGAGCATTTGCTGGAGCGTGACCCGGCTGTTAAGACGGATGATCTGCTCGAAATTCATCACCTCAAACCACTCGCCATTGAACACGGTGCGAGTTTTGGCGGGGTCGAGTATTTTGAACGCCTGTTGTTGGAAGCTTTTGGCGTTGGCCATGATGGTGTCATGGGAGAGTTGGGGGCGGGTCTTGGAGCGGCCTGAGGGGTCGCCTATCATGGCGGTGAAATCACCGATGATAAGGACGGCTTGGTGCCCAAGATCCTGAAACTGACGTAGTTTCTGCAAGCAAACAGTGAAGCCCAAGTGAATATCGGGGGCTGTTGGATCCACCCCCAATTTGATATTGAGCGCCCTACCCGTGCGTAGTTTGGTGAGCAGTTCCGCCTCGGATAAAATCTGAGCTGAACCGTGTTTGAGAATTTCCAACTGGGCTTCGGGAGACTGCATGGTGAAAAGAATTAAGGGCCTCGTCTAGGAGGACTCAAGACGGGAATGGGGAAGGATTATCGGCGCAGTGCAAAGCGTGCAGTCAAACGGCTGCGCGTTAATTGGCCGGGTGGTTGGTCGGTGTGTGAATTATCCGTTGAGATTGGATGTCCGTTCGCTGCCGAATTACAAACCATAATGCTATGGCTAACAACAGAGTACAGAGCTTTGCCAACCAGTGGCGCTCAAGCGGGATCTTCATTTTCAGCGGTAGTAAGCAGCTCTTTGAGCCGAGTGCGAAAACTTTCGGGATCAAAATCCCGCTCAATTTCTCCAGAGCGACAAAGCGAGATGACGCCGGTTTCTTCGCTCACGACGATGATGATCGCGTCGGTCTCCTCGCTGAGTCCCAGCCCGGCGCGGTGGCGCAAGCCAAGGTTGCGGTCCAAATCAGTACGCTCTGTGATTGGAAAAATACAGGCCCCGGCGAGGAGCCTGTCCTGGCGGAGGATTAGGCCACCGTCATGGAGCGGCGTTCTTTGGAAGAAAATGGAGACGACAAGTTCAACGCTCAGAAGACAGTCCAGCTCCACGCCGCTTTCCGCCCATGGCTCCAATGGAACGTCCCGTTCGATGGCGATGAGCGCTCCCAGTTGTCGATTGGCGAGGTCGAAGGTTAGCTGACTGAGCAGCTCCAGCGTCTCAAAATTTTCCTGCGAACTGGAGAACAGCCGGTTCTTGCCGAGATTAGCCGCTACCCGGCGCAGCTCGGGTTGAAAAATTACCACTAGCGTAAAGAGCCCAAGCGCAGCGGTGTTACGCAGCAACCAATCCAGAACGGGTAGATGTAAAAGCTCTGATGCCAGCAGGAAAGAGACGGATCCAATGGCGACCCCCGTTAGGATACGAATGCCCTGAGTCTCCCGCAACCGCAGCCAGGTCTGGTACAGAGCGAGCCAAATGAGGGATATCTCCAGAGCGTCTCTCCAATGGTTGGAGAGAAAGTTTCCGACCACGTCGGCAGCAATCGAGAATCTCACGCGCAAGCCTCCAGGATGGCTTCTGTCATGCGCAAGGCCTCCGCATTCGGGCGCACCTCGTGCACACGCACCACGGCGGCTCCGCGGTGTCGGGCATAGCTGGTAATAGCGATTGTGGGCCACTCGCGGTCCTCAACGGCGGGCAGTCCAGTAAGCGTGCTCAAAAAGGACTTTCGTGAAACACCGAGCACCAGCGGGCGGCCATGCTGTTGAAAAAAATCAAAATCTTTAAGGATCCGAACGTTGTGGTGGACGCTTTTCCCAAACCCGATTCCGGGATCCAGCGCGATCTGTTGAGGATCGATGCCGCTTTCGACGCAACGACCAAGCGTCGCGCGGAAAAAGTCCGACACGTCCTCCAAAACATTAGAGTAGAGGGGCGCCTGCTGCATCGTCGCGGGGTTGCCCTGCATGTGCATTGCCACGGCCCCCGCTCTAGTATCCCGAACTACCTCCAGCATGCCGGGCGCACGTAGTCCGCTAATGTCGTTAATGATGCTCGCCCCCAAACGAACCGCTTCCCGGGCCACCTCCGGTTTACAGGTATCGACGGAGAGCAGGGCATTACAACGCGAGGACAGCGCTTGAATCACCGGAAGCACCCGTCGCAATTCTTCCTCCAACTCTACGGGCGTTGCTCCTGGGCGGCTGGATTCGCCGCCTATGTCCAGAATGTCGGCACCCGCACCAACCAGTGCCAATCCGCGCTGCACCGCGATGCTGGGGTGCGAGTAGAGACCGCCATCGGAAAACGAGTCGGGCGTCACGTTGAGCACGCCCATGAGCAGGGCGTGCTTGCCCAGATCCAAGGTGTGGTTTCGAACTCTCCAGAACATAAAGGGGAAAACGTGGGGAAAACGGGATCATCCGTTGCGACAAGTCGGAGAGTCGTTTATCCCATGCGTATGATCACCGCAACCTCACGGACAAATTTGGAGGCAATTTCTTCTGCCGAGCTGGAGAATCCTTACGAAAGCAACAAGCTTCTGGGTGAGTATCTTTTGTTTCACTATGGCACCGTAGAGGAAGTACTTCCCTTCGCGCATGGGCCAAGGGAAGCGCTGCATTACCCGGTGCGGTGCGTGAGCGAGTGTCTTGAGCCTGAGGCACTTTCCAGAGGTGGACGCGCCCTGGATCTGGGCTGCGCAGTGGGGCGCTCAACCTTCGAGTTGGCACGGCATTGTGCGGAAGTCATCGGGATCGATTACTCCCACAATTTTATTGCAGCGGCAGAACGCATTCGAACCCGCGGTGAGCTCGAATACGAGCGCGTTGAGGAGGGGGAGCTTTCCACTCCGTTGCTCGCGCACCGGCCCGCTGAGGTGACTCCCGAACGGGTTCGATTTGAACAGGGCGACGCCGTGGATCTGAGAGAAGGCTTGGGCCGGTTTGATATCGTGCTTATGGCGAACTTGATAGACCGCCTGCAACAACCCGCCAAGTGCCTGGCACAGCTCAGCAACCTTGTTGAACGTGGTGGAACCCTCGTAATCACATCACCCTACACATGGATGGAGGCATATACCCCAAAGGCGGAATGGTTGGGCGGATTCCAGTCCAACGGACTCCCGCAACTCACCTTAGACGGACTTCGCTCAAACTTGGAGCCCGACTTTGCGCTGGTGCGGACGGTGGATCTTCCCTTTTTGATCCGAGAGCACTCTCGGAAGTATCAATGGAGCGTTGCCCAAGCCTCGGTTTGGAAGAGGCTTTCCTAAGCCTCTACGCTATTGGGCCTTATGGCACTTCTTTTGGAGTGAACACGGTGCCGGGCTTGCTGCCCTCGGATCCAACAACCGCCTTGTGACTGAGTTCTAAAAATGTCTCAGCAACTACTTTGCCCTCCTTAATCACCTGCACTCCATAGCCCGCAATTTTGGTTTCAGGCGCCTTGCCTGCGGGCATTGGGGCCGCCTTCGCGCCGGCGGGTTTTGCCAGAAATGAAGACTTTGGGGTGTAAGAGCTCTGGACGCTGGAGCCAGCGATTGCCTCCGAACCATTAGGCTTGAGGCTAACGCTCGACTCTCCACCACCAACCACATCCACCTTCATGGTCTTCATATCCCTCCCAAAGTACCAATAGCGCACAGACAGGCCTGGCTCGGGTTTATTGGAGGAGTTGTGCACGATGATATTAAGTACTTTTTCTTGGCCGCCTCCTTTGGCGGAAGCCTCACCGGCTTCTTTTTTGGCTGCAGGTGCGGAGCGCAGCTCTGCCGAGACGTCAATGCCTGCAACTGCTTGAAGAGTAATGATCTGGCCGAGGGCTAGGATAATGGAAAGCGAGCGCATTGGATGAATATATAAATAGGCTATCGGATTAGACCAGTCCGGAGTTGACGCAACCGCCAGTCCTCGTTGAGTTGAACTCGTGATGTTATCCATTCCATTCGTTGCGCCATTTTGTGCGGCGGCTTTCGGGGCACTGGTGGGGTCTTTCCTAAATGTGTGCATCCATCGGCTCCCGAGAGGAATGTCGGTAAATCAACCGCGGCGCTCGTTTTGTCCTGCCTGTGAGCGGCTGATTCCTTGGCACCAAAATGTACCGGTGCTGTCCTGGCTTTTTCTACGAGGCAAGTGCTCAGGATGTGGCAGTCCAATTGCGACACGCTACGTAATTGTGGAACTACTTACTGCAGCATTATTTGCAAGTGTCACACTAAAGCTTGGCACCTCAAATTTTCCTTTGCAAGCGGCTTGCTGGTTGCTGGTGAGTTTACTGATCGTGGCGACATTTGTCGATTTGGAGCACCTCATTATTCCGGATGAAGTGACTTGGGGCGGCGTGATGGCAGGTCTGGTTCTGTCGCCTTTGATTCCCGCCCTGCATGGCGCACAGAGCCCTCTCGCGGGCTTTGTGCAATCGGCATTCGGGGCGGCGGGCGGCTACGGCCTGCTCTGGGCGGTGGCGGAGGTTGGGCGCATCGCATTCGGCACACGAACCCATGACTTCGATCCACCAACCTCCCTTGTATGGACCCGGAGCGGCGATGAGGCCCAAATGATTGTCGACGGAGAGACTTTGCAATGGGGGGAGCTTTTTGTAAGAGGCTCGGAAAAAGTAGTGATGCAAGTCATTTCCGGGGAGGTTGATGGAAATCTGAAGTCCTCCGGGCGGGCCGTTTGGAAATTTGAGAGGTTGGAATTAGAGGGCTCCGCACTGGACCTTAACATTGTGGAGCGAGTGGAGTTTAAAATCTCCGCCCTTACGCTCCCTCGCGAGGTCATGGGATTTGGAGATGTAAAGTTTTTGGCGGCCATTGGCGCGTTTTTGGGATGGAAGTCGGTGCTTTTCACGGTGCTGGCAGCGTCCGTGTGTGGCGCAACTTTTGGCGTATTGACGCTCCTGCTGGGCAAACGCGAATGGTCGGCGCGAATTCCATTTGGACCGTTTCTCGCGCTGGGCGCATTGCTCTGGATGATGCGGGGTCCCGAACTGCTCCAAGCCTATTGGCAGTGGACGCTCCACCTTGCCGCCCAGGGGTGATGCGGAGTCAAGCATTTATGGAACAAGACGTTGCGCTTTCATCACGCGCAGCAACGCAGGATCCAACTCCGTGGAACCCCAATGCATTTCCCCAAGCACTGGCACGGGCAACAATTGCTCCAGTACACCTCGATTGGTGATGGTCGCCGCGTCGGGTGTGGACTGGATTGTTTCGTTCAGCACCACTCCTGCGCAGATGGCGCCCTTGGCGAGAATGGCATCGACGGTGAGCTGTGTGTGGTTGATTGCGCCGAGGCGGTTAGCCGCCACCACAAGCACTGGCAAACCAAGTTCCAACGCAAAATCACTCAAGCAAAGCTGCCCGGTTAAAGGGACACGCCACCCTCCAATTCCCTCCACTACGACATAGCGATGCAGTCTGCAAAGTTGCTCAACAGCACCCCTCGCAGTGTCCACGTCCAGCGCACGATTCTCCACCAAAGAAGCCGCGTAAGGGGACGCCGGCACACGCAGCCACACCGGATTGACCAGTTCCAAAGGCGCTACGCTCCCGGCGGCGGCGTGGAGCAGCTCAGCATCTGTGCGCTCACCGCAACAGAACGGCTTGACTCCGACTGCATCCAACCCATTTAGGCGCAGTGCCTTCAGAAGAAGCTGGGAGAAGTGCGTCTTGCCAACACCCGTGTCGGTGCCCGTTATAAAAAGTCCTCGAGGCATTCTATCCGGGGCGGGGTTAAACACCGATTTCTGCCTGAAGAGCTGCCGCTATTCGGTCGGCATGCGCGTTGATATGAGCGTTATCACGACCCTCCAAAAGCAAACGTACTTTGGGCTCGGTCCCAGAATATCGCAATAAAACGCGACCGCTACCTTCAAGTTCCTGCTCGGCGAGCGCCACAAGTTTTTGAACTACGGGAAGCTCTCCAAGGGGCGGCTTGCGCGTGACTTTGAGATTGCGTTGGGCTTGGGGATATTTGACCAGACATTGCTTCAACTCGCTCAGAGGCTTGCCCGTTTCCACAACAATACGAAGGATTTGCAAGGCGCTTACCAGGCCGTCACCAGTGGTGCCAAAGTCGCGGAAGATCATGTGGCCGCTTTGTTCGCCACCGATATTGAGATTTTCCCGAACCATCGCCTCAATCACGTAACGATCACCTACCGCGGTGCGAAGGACTTTGCCTCCGTGGCTGCGGAGGGTCTCATCCA
>CALQFT020000084.1 GCA_943329925.2 Opitutus sp. GAS368 | reverse complement strand
GTCCTGCGCGGTGAGGATACGAAAATCCAATACTGAGTGAATAATCGCTCGTTCCTCGGAAGTGATCGAACCGCTGCGTTCTGACTCAAATGTTAAATATCTAAAGTCTTCACGCCCGCCAAAGAGTTTGAAGGACTCTCCCTTGCGTCTAAAGGTCAGGTGAAAAAAGGACACGCCGATGGTGTTGAGCGGTTGCAAAACATAGTTCACCAAACGCAAAAGCTGGCTCAAAGCGGCCAAGGCCGAATAGGGAAAGCGTCGGAAAAGCGATTTGGGAAACAACTCCACGCCCAGCACCCACACGGGCAAAGCCACGGCCAACACCACAAAATAACCCAAATCCCCCATCCAACGCGTCGCCGCAATCACCCCAAGGTTTAGCGCCAAAATCTGCATCAAATTTGTCACCACCAACACCGTGATCAAGATGCGCTCAGGATGCGCCAAGAGCCGGTCCAAAACCAAAGCCGCAGGCTCTTTTGCCCGTACTCGATGCCGCAACCGCACCCGGTTGACAGATAAAATTCCTGACTCAATCCCCGAAAACACAAAGGAGACCACCAGAAGGCCCAAGATTTCCAGCAACGCCTGCACTTATTTCCCGGCCTCCCCTTTTCCGCTGCTCTTTTCCACCAGCACCTCCTCCACCCGCTTGCGGGAGGTACGCCGCACGGTGACGTTCACTGTTTCCAGCTCCACCACCGTACCCAAGCGCGGCAAAGCGCCCACAACGTTAAAAACCAGCCCCCCAATGGTATCGATACCCTCGCTTGCAATTTCCACCCCCAGCGCCTCCTCGATTTCCTCAATGCGCGCACTGCCACTGGCCAGAAGACCCCCGTTTCCTAACCCTTCTATGTACAGATCTTTATCGCCTCCAGGAAACGCATCAGAAAGCACCTCTTCCACCAAATCCGCGCGAGTCACAACGCCCTCGGTTCCTCCGTGTTCATCCACCACGATGGCCAAAGATTGGGGCCGCCGCAAAAAGGACCGCAGCAAATCCACCGCCCTCATCGTTTCCGGCACAAAAGACGGCGGGGAAAGCATTTCCATATAATAAAGATTGCCATCGCTTTCCAAGAAGCTGCGCACATCGAGGATCCCGAGAATATCGTCTGGGGTTTCGCCATAAACGGGCACACGACGGAAACGGGCTGCGCGCAGGCGGAGAGTGAGTTCCTCGTTGGAAAGGTCGTCGGGAATACAAAGGGCATCGACGCGCGGTGTCATGCAGTCCCGAACCGACTTATCTCCTAGACTTATAACCTCTTGTATAATAGCACACTCCACAGGATGCAGAGCCCCGCTTTCCTCCCCGAATTCAAGAAGCGCCTCCGTTTCGCTCTGGTTTAGCGGATGTAGATGCCCTGCCGCCACAGGCAAAAGACGTTCAGCGAAACGGTCCGATACGCGTAACATCCACGCCAAAGGGCGCTCCAGGCGGTGCATCAGCGGGATGAGCACCTTAACCGCCGGACGAATAAGGCGATACGGATAGAGCAGCGCAGCAACCTTGGGCAACAGCTCGCAGACAAGCACCACAAGACCGAGCAGGCTGAGGGCGTTGGCCCAAAGTGGGAAAAATGTGCCGCCGGGTTGGCGCAAAAAGTACAAGCAGATAAGGATCAGCGGGACATTGAAAAACACCCCGCAAAGAATCAGCACCCCCAGCAAGCGACGGGAGTTATGGAGCAGGTGGTTGAAGGCCTCCGCATACCAGGCCTTCTTGCGCCGCAGACGCTCCAATTCATGGGGTTGAAGCGAGAAAATCGCGGTTTCAAACGCAGAAAAAAGAGCAGAACCAACCGCCAGCAAACAGGCCACCCCAGCAAGAATCCAGAGAAACGCGGCGCTCATGGCAAAAGAAAGAGCGTCCCAGCCTCCACGGACGTCTCCTTCCGTGGAGACATCGTAAAAAGCTGGATTATGATGATGCGGGACAACGCAGCCGTCTGATTTTTCAAGCTATCCAATTGTAAGTCCATACGCCCTGTGCGCGAATGAAAAAAAACGAACGCCTCGAGACTTGGTTAACCGAATGGGACATCGAGACAAATTCGATACTTCCGAGGGAGTATCGCGCCTACTTTCACTGCTTCAATGCCGGAGATTTTTACGAAGCTCACGATGTGCTAGAGCATCTTTGGCTGCAATGTGAGGATGAAAACCGCAGCTTTTATCAGGCGCTCATTCAATTCGCCGGGGCCTTTGTGCACCTTCAGAAGCACTCCCTTTACCCCGAACACCCCACGCATAGTCGGCGCCTTTCCCCCGGAGCCCGGCTCTTCGCCCTCGCCGACGCCCGCCTTGCCACCTATCCCAAGCTCCACCTCAAACTCGACCTTCTCGAAGTCCGCGCACTCTGCGCACTCTGGAGCCGGCGAGCGCTCGGCCAGGCAACGGAAGCGGAACAAACCCGAGTAAGTCCCCTTAGCGCCTTCGATTTTCCTCAGCTGGTGCTGGGTTAGAAGGGTTCCATTTAAGACCCCAAAAGATGCCCGACGCCCAGCTCCACTGCACAAACGCCCTAACCCGCTAGCACTACGCAGTGGTCGGCGGGTGAGCTTGAGTTAATTCGTTGTGGTCTTTGCCGCAAGTCGGACAATGGCGCCACGTTGGGTTCCATTCGGCGGGAAGCCCTGCAGCCTTGGCGGCATCCTCCTTATCCACGTCTTCGGAGCCGAACAGTGCGGCCATCATCGCCTTGCCGATGATGTTCATCAACATACCGAACAAAGCCAAGCCCATGAATGCCGTCACCCCTGCCACGATCCGCCCCGGAGTCGTCACCGGATACATATCGCCGTAACCCACGGTTGTGAGGGTCACCACGCACCACCAACTCGCGTTGGGAACGGAGGTGAACGCCGAATCTTTGGCCCAGTGCGCTTCTTTGACTTGGATCGGCTTGTCTGCGGGGACGTCTTCCAAGACCTCCGCATCGTCAATCATCACCTCGATAATTCCAGCCTCGGAGTCCCATTTTTTGCAGACCCATGTTCCGTCAAGCTTGTCGGTTCCAGAAATCGACACCTTACCTGAAGGTGCGAGGTCACCGTGCATATCCTTTGAATGGAATACAAAGTGATTCGGTTTCGGACGTTCTACTGCTTCCGTGGGATCCAATGCGCCCGTGGAGTACTCGGCGAAATACATGAGTGTACTGGAAATAATCACAACCGAGAACAGGGCCAGAAAGTAAATCGTCAAGTTCATCGGGAGCGGATTGCGCCGCTTCTCCGCTGCAGAAGTTTGCTGCATGGCAACCAACGCCTCACGAGCCAGCTTGAGTACTCGTAGCACCCGGAGTACTCGCAGCACCCGGAGGATCCGCGCGGATTTCAACGCGGTGATGTTGGCCATCGCCAAATAAGTTGGCAGGATCGCCAGCAAGTCGATCATCCCCCAGAAACTGAAGACATACCCAAGCTTGTCCTTGGTTGTGATGAGGTTCGCGATGTACTCCAAGGAGAAGATCGCCACGATCACCAACTCTGAATAATGGAAAAAATCTGCGTAGCCGGTGTGGAGAACTTCTACGGTTTCCAAGGCGCCAAGGATAGCCGACACGAAAATGATTACATTAAGCAGGCCGTGAAGCAGATGATACGCCCGGCTCTTTGGGGAGTGCATCGCATTGTAAAGCCAGACCGGTCCCACCGGCGTGTGCTCTGCTATTATTTCGGACTGCTCAGGCGTGATCATAATCGAGCCCCCCATTAAGCAAAATCCGAACCTCAACAGTCAACAAATGTTTATTAAAGCCCCAATCTTTATCTCTCCCCGCTTTTCTAAAAGCGCTGAACAGCTAATATCTGGATGCCCCAAACGCTCTTAATGGGTAGGAATCCTTCACCTAAGCCGAAAGTCTCATGCCCGCTCCCCAGACATTCTTATCCGTCGCGTTAGCCTCCTTTGTCGCAACCGCATTACTCTACTCTTCCTCCCCTCAGGTCCGAGCCGCGCAGGCGAGTGGTAAAGTTAATTTTTCCCGCGAAATTCGCCCCATTCTCTCCAACAACTGCTTCCACTGCCACGGCCCCGATGAACAGCACCGAAAAGGGAACGGAGACAAAGGCCTGCGTCTTGATACCAAGGAAGGCGCCTTCACCGAACTCGACGGCGCCTTCGCCTTGGTCCCGCAGCATCCAGAAAAAAGCGTTCTTTTGCAGCGCATCCTTTCCCACGACGCCGAAGAGATCATGCCGCCCCCCAAGAGCGGCAAGAAAATCTCAGAAAAGGAAGCCGCCCTTTTAAAGCGCTGGATTGAGGAAGGCGCTGAGTACTCCGGACACTGGGCCTATCAAAAGCCCGAACGGGTGGAACCCCCGGCGGCGACCAACCCGGCATGGAACACGAGCCCGGTGGATCGTTTTTTATTCCAAAAGATGCGGAACGAAGGCCTCCACCCCAGTCCTGAAGCAGATCGCACCGTGCTCGCCCGCCGCCTTGCCCTGGATCTCACAGGCCTGCCGCCAACGCCGAAAGAAGTCGCCTCATTCACCACAGATGCAGCGCCAGACGCCTATGTGCGCTTTGTGGACACATTGTTGGCCAAGCCAGCCTTTGGCGAGCACTGGGCTCGCCTGTGGATGGATCTGGCCCGATACGCAGACTCTGCCGGTTATCCTAGCGATCCGGGCAGAAGCATTTGGCCATTTCGTGATTACGTCATCCGCGCCTTTAATGAAAACAAGCCCTTCGACCAGTTCACAATCGAGCAGTTAGCCGGCGATTTACTGCCTCAACCCAACGAAGAACAAATCATCGCCACTGCGTTTCACCGCAACACGATGACCAACAATGAGGGCGGCACCTCCGACGAGGAATTCCGCAACGCGGCCGTCATTGATCGGGTGAACACCACATGGGCCGTTTGGATGGGATCCTCCATGGCGTGCGCCCAATGCCACACTCATAAATTCGATCCCATCACACAAAAAGAGTACTTCGGCTTTTTGGCCATCCTCAACCAAACCGAGGACGCCGACCGCAATGACGAAGCGCCGTTACATCAGTTTTTTCTGCCTGAAGAACAGAAACAGAAAAACGCTCTAGAACAACAAAATGCCGCGCTAGAGGCGCAATTCAAAGCTCCAAAACCCGAATGGAAACAGGGCTTTACCGCATGGGATGCAGCCTACCCAAGGGACCTCGTGTGGAATCCAGCGCACCCTTCTGAAGTCCATTCGGAAAGCGACTCAAAGACCATGATTCGTGAGGATGGATCTGTGCGCGTTGAGGTCGGAGAAAAAGCCAAGGACAATTACTCCATCACCATTCCCGTCGAGGCGGGTGAACTTACCTCGCTGAAATTGGTCTCTGCTCCCGACACTAAAATTCCCGGCACCAGCGGCGCTTTTGTCGTGGACGCAATCCGCGTCAAATGGCTGCACGCTGGGACTCCGGGCAAGGATACTGAGGTCAAATTCAAAGCCGCTTTCGCAACAAGCGCCACGGGGGGATATGAGCCCCAAACCGTCGTAGGACTCAAAGTGGCGGACACGGCCAACTCACGCAACAAGGGCTGGTCGGTGGCGGCTTCACCCAAACCGCAGACCCTCACGCTGCTGCCTGAAAAACCACTCGCACTCAAACCCGGAGACATACTTCGCGTGGAACTCGACCAGCGCTCGCGCAAAAAAGAGCAACACCTAGCGGCCTTCGCACTCCACTACACTGCCGATGCACGCGTGGAAACGCTGGCGGCTACCCCTGCCAATGTGCTGCCAGTTTTTGCCATTTTAGACTCGGCGCGTTCTCCCCAACAAGCCGTTCAGGCGCTGGACTACTACGTGCGCTCTCACGCCCCGGAAGCCCTCAGCGAGCGTTCTGAACTGGCGAACACTAAAATAAAATTAGCGGCGCTTAAGGCCAACACTGTCCCAATCATGCGCGAGCTAGGTGCCGATAAAAAACGCACCACCAAAGTCCAGGTACGAGGCAACTACCTTAACCTCGGTGATGAAGTCTTCGCCGGTACACCCAGCGTATTGCCTCCCCTGCCAGCGGGCGCTACACCGAACAGACTCGCCATGGCACGCTGGTTAATGAGCCCCGAAAACCCGCTCACAGCCCGAGTTACAATGAACCGCTTCTGGGAATCACTCTTTGGAGTCGGCATCGTGCGCACCAGCGAGGAATTCGGCGCACAGGGTGAAATGCCAGTGCACCCCGAATTACTGGACTGGCTGGCCATCGAGTTCGGGCGCAGCGGATGGGACGTGAAGGCGATGCTTAAACTGTTGGTGAACACGGCGGCCTACCGGCAAAACTCCGCGCTCACCACCGAGTTGGCGGAGGCGGATCCCGAGAACCGATTTGTGGCGCGCGGACCCCGGTTTAGGCTGGGCGGCGAAGTACTTCGCGATCAAGCGCTCGCGCTCAGTGGATTGTTGAGCGAGAAAATGTACGGAAAACCTGTGCGCCCGCCCAAACCAAATATGGGATTGAACACCGCCTTTGGCGGAGCCAACGACTGGGTCACTAGCACCGGGGAGGATCGCTACAGGCGAGCGCTTTACACCGAGATCCGCCGCAATAGTCCATATCCCAGCCTCACGACCTTCGATGCTCCAAACCGTGAAGTTTGCACCCTGCGCCGCAACCGCACCAATACCCCGCTCCAAGCGCTGGTTTCTTTAAACGATCCCGTCTACATCGAAACGGCTCAGGCGCTGGCACGACGCATTCTAAAAGAAGCCGCCCCCGAGCGCGAGGCGCGCATCCGCTTCGCGTTCAATCTGGCTCTGGCACGCGAGCCGGCCGTGGCAGAACTCAGGCGCTTAAACCAGTTGATCGAACAGACAAACTCCGGATTCGCCGCGGATCCCGAGCGTGCCAAACTCATGGCAACCGAGCCGCTCGGTCCCCTGCCCCCGTCGGCCGACACCATCGAGTACGCGACTTGGACGACGTTTGCCAACGTCCTTCTAAACCTCGACGAAGTCCTGATGCGCCGCTAGCCCCTCAATTTCTTTTATGAACATTCAAAACCTGCTTAAGAATAGTGAATTAGAGCACAAGACTCGCAGGAACTTCCTCGCCTCCGCCGGCAACTTCAGCCTCGGCGCTCTCGCCTTGGAAGCTCTAATGAGCAAAGATGCCCCCGCCGCCACGCTCGCAGAAAACCCGCTCGCGCCGCGTTCTGCCCCTCTCAAAGCCAAGGCTCGCAGTGTCATCTACCTCCATATGTCCGGCGGGCCGCCCAATCTGGACATCTTCGACTACAAGCCTGAATTGGTAAAGCGCTCCGGGCAGGATTGCCCTGACGACTTCCTCAAGGGCCGCAAATTTGCCTTCACCACCGGCGTGCCTAAACTCATGGGCACTCCGCGCTCCTTCGCCCAATACGGCCCCGGTGGCATCTGGATGTCCGACGCAGTGCCGCATTTCCAACAGATTGCGGGAGATGTGACTGTCGTGCATTCAATGAAGACCGACGAGTTCAACCACGCCCCAGCAGAGTTGCTGCTCTACACCGGTTCGCCGCGCCAAGGGCGCCCTTCAATGGGCTCGTGGGTCACCTACGGTCTGGGCACCGAAAACGAAAATCTCCCGGGCTTCGTCGTCCTCATTTCCTCCGGCGTGCAGCCCAGCGGCGGCCAAGGCTGCTGGGGCAGCGGCTTCATCCCGTCGGTCTATCAGGGCGTGCAATGCCGCTCCAAGGGCGATCCGGTGCTCTACGTAACGGATCCCGCAGGGATGAATCGTGAGACCCGCCGCCAGACACTCGATGCGATCAAAGATCTTAATGAGCTTCAAAGTCGCGAACTAGGCCATCCGGAAACCGTCACACGCATCGCCCAGTACGAACTAGCCTATCGCATGCAAACCTCGGTGCCTGAGGTCATGGATATTTCCAAGGAAACCCCCGCGACGCTGGAGGCCTATGGCGCCAAGCAAGGCGAAGCGAGTTTTGCAAACAATTGCCTCCTAGCCAGGCGCTTGGTCGAGCAGGGAGTGCGCTTTATTCAACTTTTCGATTGGGGCTGGGACTTCCACGGTACAGGTCCAAAAGAGGACATCCGCGACGGACTGACCCAAAAAATGTCCGCCACAGACAAGCCTGTCGCCGCGCTCATTAACGACCTCAAACAGCGCGGCCTACTCGACGACACCCTTATCGTCTGGGGCGGTGAATTCGGGCGCACGCCCTTTCGGGAAGGCCGCACTGCGGGCGGCTCGGTGCTCGGGCGAGACCATTACCCAGACTGCTTTTCAGTCATGCTCGCCGGAGGCGGGATCAAGCGCGGTTTCGCGTACGGAAAAACCGACGAACTCGGCTTCGGTGTGGCCGAGCAACAAGTCCACGTCCACGACCTTCAGGCAACCATCCTGCATCAACTCGGCTTCAACCACGAAAAACTCACCTACCGTTTCCAAGGGCGCGATTTCCGCCTTACCGATGTCCACGGTAAGGTCGTCAAAGACATACTGGCCTAACCCCTCTGGGGACGCCCCTACTTACTGCTTCGGTGCGGGTGCAGGATTGGGCTCGCCAGGCATCGCCTTGCCAAGCTCCAAATCGCTAATCTTCATCCCTTTGCGATACCCGTTATTGCCGTAAAAACCGGGCTTGTATTCATCCACGTAGGCCACGGAGGCCTTCGCTGGAACTTCCATATTAAGGCCCCAGTAGACACCGTTGACAATCAGGCGCCGCAAACCTTCGCTTTCAAGGTCATCCGCAGAACCCATGGTGGTGCACAAAATCCGGTTCACGTTTCCCGCTTCATTGGTCACCGTGCGCGTCCATGCCACAGCCATCATTGGAGTGTTGATGTCCTGCTCCTCTTTGTCGGTGGCGCGCTTTTTAGCGTAAGCTGCCGGCTGCGAATCGGGCGACATTCCAGCCAGCACTTGACCACGAAGTAATATCGTCGCGTCCTCTGGGGGATAGGCCTCGTAGACATCCGTAGTTCCGAACACGGAGCTAACGCCATGCAACAGCGCAGAGCCTTCAGAACCGGCCTCCACCACGCCACGGGTTGCCTCAGACTTGTGCCTTCCCCAGTGACTTACCCACTTTTCACCCAGTGTCTTTTTTCCAAAATCAGCGAGTCTGTTTTTTGCGAAGGCATGCGTGCTAGTGCGCAGCCCGATAATCGGCTTGCCAGCCAACACCGCTTTTTCAAACCGGGAAATCGCGTCCTCAGGCCAGTTGCGGAAGCGCAACGAAGTAATGAAAAGATCCGCTTTATCAAGCGGTTCAGAATCACTGAGGGAAGTCGTGTCGTTTGGGGTGATGGTTCCATCTTCGCTCGCGGAAAATAAAACGGTGCATTTAAAACCGTGCTCCTGACTGAGAATTTTCGCCAGCATTGGGAGCGCTTCTTCGGAGCGATATTCTTCATCGCCTGCCAGCAGCACGATGTGTTTTCCAACTCCTGTGCCAGCCTTGGGCTCGAGTACAAGAGAATGCTCCCCAGCGTGCAGGGAGGCTACGGCAGAGACCAGTGTGCAACCAAAAGCGAGAGACAGTGTGCGATAGTTCATGGGTTAGGGATTAAGAGCTTTTAAATATTGCGGACGCCGGAGCAAGAAGCGAGTGCAAGAATCGACGCTCAGCCTTCAGTAACTCGTCTGCGCTTAACCGAGCAGATCGCTGTTGAAATAAAAACACTACCGACCCCACTACCCAGCTTTTACACACGAAGTGCCGTTGCGGCATTGACGAATGGGTGATCCGCTCTGTTTAGTCTGTGCGCTGAATGGCAGTCCGCAGTTTTCAGAAGCCTGCCCTTCAAACCATACACTCCACATTTAGAATCATGATCAATATTGGCATTAACGGTTTCGGGCGGATTGGACGCCTAGTCTTTCGCGCAATCTGCGACCAGGGACTCCTTGGTAAAGAAATCAACGTCGTAGCGGTGAACGATTTGGTTCCTGCGGACAATCTCGCTTACTTGGTGAAGTACGACTCCACGCAGGGCAAATTCGCGGGAGAAGTACACAGCGCGAAGAGCTCCCCGGATGTGGAGGAAGATGACGTTCTCGTGGTCGACGGCCACCGCATCCAGTGCCTAGCGGTAAAGGAAGGCCCCAAGGCCCTCCCATGGAAGGCGTTGGGAGTCGATATCGTAATCGAGTCCACCGGCCTCTTTACTGAGGCGGAAAAAGCTCACGGCCACATTGAGGCCGGTGCCAAAAAGGTCATCATCTCCGCCCCTGCCAAAGGCGAAGACATCACCATTGTGATGGGAGTAAATCACCAGAAATACGACCCCGCCAATCACCACATTATTTCCAACGCCAGCTGCACGACCAACTGTCTTGCCCCTGTGGTGCATGTTCTTTTGAAGGAAGGCTTCGGGGTCGAAGAAGGCCTTATGACGACCGTTCATTCCTACACCGCTACGCAAAAAACAGTAGACGGTCCCTCCAAGAAAGACTGGAAAGGCGGCCGTTCCGCGGCAATCAACATCATCCCCAGCACCACTGGAGCAGCGCGCGCCGTTGGCTTGGCGATCCCTGAAGTCAAAGGAAAGCTCACCGGGATGTCCTTCCGCGTGCCGACGCCGACGGTATCCGTAGTCGATCTCACGCTCAAAACCACGAAGGCAACCACCTACAAGGAAATCTGCGCGGCGATGAAGCACGCGTCGGAAACTTACCTCAAGGGAATCCTCGCCTACACAGAAGATGAAGTCGTTTCCTCCGACTTCATTCATGACACGCACTCGTCCATTTTCGACGCGACCTCGGGCATCGAGTTGAACGCCAACTTTTTCAAACTGATCAGCTGGTATGACAACGAATGGGGTTACTCCAACCGTTGCGTAGACCTTGTGCGCCTCATCGCAGGAAAATAACCAGCACAACATTACTCAAACACAGTCCTGCGTCGCCGAGGGTTACCTCTCGGCGGCGTCGGCTTTTACACCCATCTCGTTTCGCCAAATTTCCGATTATGTCTAAACTCTCAGTCCTCGACCTCTCTCTCTCGGGCAAACGCGTGCTCCTGCGCGTGGATTTCAATGTTCCCACCGAAGAGCGTGACGGTCTCACGCACATCACCGACGACAACCGCATCAAGGAAAGCCTGCCCACTATCCAGCATCTGCGCGCGGCTGGGGCGAAGGTTATTCTGATGGCGCATTTCGGCAGACCCAAGGGTGCAGTGAACCTGAAGTACACGCTGCGCCCGGTCGCCCAGCACCTCTCGCACTTGTTGGATTCACCCGTCGCATTCTCCCCTCAAACAGTGGGTCCAGACGCAGCGGCAATGATCGCCGACATGCACAACGGCGACGTGTTATTGCTGGAGAATGTGCGCTTTAACGCTGGGGAAGAAGCCAATGACGAAGCCTTTGCCAAAGAACTCGCATCGCTTGGCGATGTCTTCGTCAACGATGCTTTCGGGGCAGCGCACCGCGCGCACGCTTCCACTGCGGGAATCGCGCACCAGCTTCCACAAGCGGCGATGGGACTGCTTATGGCCAAGGAGTTAAAGTATCTCCAAGGCGAATTGACCTCGCCTGCCCATCCCTTCGTCGTGATTCTTGGAGGCTCGAAGGTTTCCGATAAAATCGGGGTCATCAAGGCGCTTATGGAAAAGGCCAACACCTTCCTCATCGGAGGCGCCATGGCGTACACATTCTTCCGCGCCCTTGGAATTCCAACGGGCAACAGCCGCGTAGAAGCCGACAAAGTCGATCTCGCAAAAGAGATCCTCGCGCTGGCGGAAGCCAAAGGAGTCCGCTTTTTACTGCCGGTGGACAATATTGAAACTCAGGAGATTAGCGCCACGGCGCAGCCACGGCCCACGGGTTTGGTATCACCTGCCAAGGGAGTTACCGAGGGATGGGAAGCCGTGGACATCGGGCCTGAAACCATAGAGCGTTACAAACACGAGATCGCCGGAGCCAAGACAATCCTTTGGAACGGGCCGGTGGGAATTTTTGAACTCCCGCCCTTCGCCACAGGAACCCGCTCCATCGCAGCGGCCGTGGCAGAGTCGCATGCAGTAACCATCATCGGTGGAGGCGATTCAGTTACGGCAGTAAAACAGTTTGGATTTGCAGACCGCGTTTCCTTTTGCTCCACCGGTGGGGGCGCCTCTCTGGAATTGATTGAAGGCAAAATGCTTCCTGGCGTTGCCGCCCTCACAGATAAAGCGTAAGCTCAAAACGAAATTTCACTCTGAACCGGAGGCTCCCACCCGCCTCCGGTTCTCTAAAGCACCCACCCCGATGCGAAAAAAAATCATTGCAGCGAATTGGAAGATGAACATGACAGTGAGCGAGGCAGAAGCCTTTCTACACACATTCATGCACGAAATCGGCGGGGAGAACTCCGTTGAAATTGTCCTCGTCCCACCCTTTACAGCGCTTGCAAAGGTTTCTGAAGTGCTTGGCCGCGAACAAAAAGCGAAGCTCGGCGCACAGAACATGCACTGGGAAAAATCCGGCGCCTTCACGGGTGAAATCAACGCGGCGATGCTCCGCGAACTCTACGTGCGCTACGTGGTGCTAGGCCACAGCGAGCGTCGAACGCTGTTTGGAGAAACCGACGAAATCGTCAACCGCAAGGTACGTGCGGCCATTGACGCCGCCCTGCGCCCGATTGTGTGCATTGGAGAGACACTCGAGGAACGCGACGCACATCAAGTCGAGGCCGTCCTGCTCCGCCAGATTGAGGGCAGCCTCCATGGGGTGAATGCCCGCGAATTGGCTGATATTGTCATCGCCTACGAACCGGTCTGGGCGATTGGCACCGGTCGCACAGCGACCCCGCAGCAAGCCCAAGAGGCGCATGCATTTATCCGAAAGACCCTCGCCGAGAATTGGGATGCACCCACCGCAGAAAAAATACGCATTCAATATGGCGGCAGCGTGAAGCCACAGAACGCGGCAGAGCTCATGCGCGAAAGCGACATCGACGGCGCGCTTGTGGGCGGCGCCAGCCTGGATCCAAGAGGTTTTGCTGAAATCATCAAGGCCGCGGCATCTGTCTCGGATTAGTCGCCAAGCCTGCGTTTATCATTTAGTTTCGCCCCCTCGAAGCCCTTTGTACTCACGTCATTGGAGTAATTTGGTTTGCGCCTAAGTTTCTTACCCATCTTATGCCTAACCCCTGGACCGGAAAAGGAAACCCCTACACAAGACAGGAAGTCCGTGACCGCTTACAAAACGCGTTAGACCGCGGTGAACCTCTCCTAGCCGCTGGCGCAGGCACAGGCATTTCCGCTAAGTTTATCGAACGAGGTGGCGCTGATCTCTTGATCGTATACAACTCCGGCCGGTTCCGGATGTCTGGACACGGCTCCACCTGCGGCCTTATGGCCTACGGCGATGCCAACGAGATCGCCATGGAGATAGGAGAGTTCGAAGTGCTGCCTGTTGTGGATGAAATCCCAGTGATTTGCGGCGTGCACGCCACCGATCCCCGCCGCCGCATGTGGCACTGGTTGGGGAAGGTCAAAGACATGGGATTTTCGGGTGTGAACAATTTCCCGACCCACACGATTGTCGATGGACACTTCCGCAACGTTCTAGAAGAGACTGGGATGGGCGTTCATAAAGAATATGAAATGGTGAATCTTGCCCACCGGATGGACCTCTTCACCATCGTGTACGTCTCCTCACCAGAGGAGGCCCGTGCCATGGCGGAAGCCGGGGCTGACGCGATCATCGCACATGTGGGGACCACCATCGGCGGCTCCATCGGAGTCACCTCGGCAACATGCTCGATGGACGACGCCGTGCGCCGAACCCAAGAAGTGATAGACGGCGCACGGGCGCTACGCGACGACATTTACTACCTTTGCCACGGAGGCCCAATCGCTACTCCTGAACACGCTCACGAAGTATGCATGCGCACTGACTGCGTTGGGTTTGTGGGCGCATCGAGTCTGGAAAGACTTGGCGTGGAAGGGCCTTTGCTGGAACTCACCCAAAAATTCAAGCAAATCGAGTACCGCAACAAAAAGGCATAGGGTGGATTCCGCGGCCTTGCTGTTTCAGCAACCCCGACCCGGCTCGGGATCCAATGATTGGCAACGGGCGCAGTCGTAGACGGGGAGCCCATCAAAAAAGCTTAGCCGCACCTAAAAAGCAGAGGTGGCACGCGGAAACGGAGCCAGAGAGATCGTCAGCTTGAGGAGGGGCCACCTTGGGGAATGAAATCAATACGCAGAAATCACAGTGCCGAGTTTAAGGCAAGAGTGGCCCTAGAGGCCATCAAAGGCCTCAAAACGGTGCAGGAAATAGCGGCTGAAAACCACGTCCATCCCACACAGATCACCCATTGGAAAACACAGATGCTCAAGGGCGCGGTGGAGGTGTTCGAGCAGGGCCAGTGCCGCAAAACCGCAAAACCGCAGAGCAACGCAACGAAGCCGAAAAAGAACGCCTTGAACGCAAAATTGGCCAACTCGTCGTGGAGGTCGACTGGCTCACAAAAAAGTGCAAGGAGCTGGGGATCGATCCATGAGAAAAACCATGGTGGAACCAAAACATCCCCAGCTCAGTGTGCGAGTCGTTGCTGATGCGTTGGCAACGGCGGGAAAGAGGCTCTGGTGTGGGCCTCTTTTTTTAGGTATGAGCCTTTTCAAACGCTGAGGCCCGCAGCGAGGATGCTCCATTGCCCAAATTGACGATAAAACTGATGCTCGGATACTGGGGCGCAAGTTAAACGGGACGAGCTTTGAACCAAAGCCGGTCTTTTGCCGGAAACCAAAGCCAGCCTCGCACATAATGGCT
>CALQFT020000083.1 GCA_943329925.2 Opitutus sp. GAS368 | reverse complement strand
CGTGAGGATGACCTATATGGAGGCTCGTATGTTGGTGGACGACCTTAAGTTGCTCCCGCAGGACCCCATCGAACCGGAAGTCGTCAAGCCCGCTGAAGATATCGCTGAAGATATCGCTGAAGATATCGCTGCGGATGTTGCCGGGGAGCCCGCCCTAGAAGAGCAAGCTCCGGGAACTCCCGGACAGGTATCTGTCACCTCCGATACGCTCGCCCGCCCCGGCTCGGTAGCCAGCGGCAAAGTAAACTTTTCCGACGGACAGCAGGTGGCGTGGTTTTTAGATCAAATGGGACAAATGCGCATGGTGCCCCCGACCCCGGGCTACAAGCCGCCACAGGAAGACATGGAGCAGGTTAACCAACTCATGGAACGCGAATTCCAGCGTCTGGGGTTCTAGGCTACCTAATTTACAAAGGTGCGGGTTTCCGCGTATCGCTGCCTTTTTCGTCTATGCACGTCAGTTACCGCGAACGTCTCATTCAAATTTTATTGGGTGTAGCCTTGGTTCTTGCGAGCGGGTGGTATTTGTGGAATGACACTCTTAAGCACCTCGTGGACAAGAAAATAACGGTCGATTCGGTGGGCGACGCAGTTAAACTCGGGGTTCACTACTGGGCGCTTCAAGCGCATACCGAAGAGATGGCAAAGAAACGCGAGGCGTTGTTGGAGGAGGAGCGTAAAAAACGAGCGGAGGAGCAGAAGGCTGAGTCCGCGCGGGAAAAGCCTGTGGAGCGGTAAACGGGGTTTGGATTGGGCGTGGGGGAGGTGAATTTTGAATCTTTTTCAAAAAAGACAAGGGGTGGCCCCACGGATGACCGACCCCTGCTTGTAGGTTCTGGACAGCACGCAGAGTGACCACCCCCTTTGACCCGAGGGTTGGTTGCCGAGGTGTCGTTTTGCGCCCTTTTAGGACGTGGAATTGTAGTGATCGTTCCGGAACCGTCGCGACCGTACTTTTTGCTGATTCCTTAAACAATCGGCGGAAAAAGGCGCAACCGACTCCTTCCATGCAGTGGTCAGTTTACCAACCACCCACATGACTAAGAAGAAACACAACCATTCGGCCAACTTCAGTAGAGGCAGTTTTACTTCGCAACTCGCGCTGCCATTCGAGGCGGAGCCCTCAGTGATACAATTAGAGGAGTGCGAGTTTGAGCTTCAGAATATGGAGCAAGGCACGCAGGCCTCCATGAGTGCAGGGGGCTACGGAGGAGATGGCTACCTCAAGCGGGAAAAGGCGTTGAGTGGTGAAACTGGGAGTGGAGACGGGGTCGCTCTCTATCTCAAAGACGTAGGGTGCTACAAGCGACTCAGCCAGGTGGAAGAGGTTGAACTGGCCACCAGAGTTCGAGCGGAGGCCAAAGCGCCGGGTTTGGCGGTGAATGCCCGCAACGAAATGGTCGAGGCGAACCTGCGACTGGTGGTGGTGGTGGCAAAAAAGTATTTAAACAACGGCCTTCCGCTTTTAGACCTGATTCAGGAAGGCAACATCTCTTTGATTAAGGCCGCCTGCGCGTTTAACCCAGCGCGTGGAACCCGGTTTTCCACTTACGCGATGTGGGTGCTTCGTTCTGCGATGCTGCGGGCCATTCAAAATCACGGCCGTCAAATTCGCTTGCCGGTGCATGTGCACGAGAACTTGTCCAAGCTCAATCGCATCAACCGCCAATTGCTTGCGGAGAGCGCCACAGTGGCCACACCTAGGAGGCTGGCGGAGCAATTGGGCAAGACAGAAGGGGAGGTTCTCGAACTGATTCGACTGCAGCAGCCTCTGGTCTCGATTCACCAACCCTTAGAGCGAGGCGTGGATGGGGAAACCACTTTGGAGGGGGTTTTGGTGGATACGGAGGCGTGGAATCCCGGTGATTGGAGCTCGATTGGTAATCTGCGCTCTCGATTGGAAGACTCTCTTGAGGGATTGAGCGAGTGTGAGCAAAACGTGCTCAAGCATCGTTTTGGAATTGAGACGGGCGAGTTTATGGATGTGGCTGAGGTGGCGCTGAGCCTGAACTTGAGCCGTCGGCGGGTTTCGGAATTGGAGCGAGAGGCGCTTGGGAAAATTCGTGCGAGCAGGGAGTTATCCGTAGCTGCGTGATTGGGGGGCTTGGGGTGAACGGCGCGGGAACGTTGGCAGCGCTGCATCGGTGAGCGGCGCTCAGCGTTTTATGGAAGTCAGCACCTCGGCTTGGATGCGCTTGATGGCGTCGGCGGCAAGTTCGCTTTTTGGGTAAAGCCGTTGGGCGGCCAGATACCAAGCAAGGCTGTTGGGGGCTTGAGAGCGAGTTTCATGCTCTTCGGCCCGGCGCACGCTGCGTACGAAGTCAGCGGCCTTTGTGGTGTAAAGGGCGTGCGCTTGGCTAAGATTGAGGTCGGCTGGAAAACGTTTGCCCGCCCGTTCCACCGCTTCCCATGCCCCTGCGGGATTGCCTTGGCGGTCCATTTCTTGGGCTGCCATGAGCGTGCTTTCAATGGTTTTGAATTCTTCTAAAATGGACTTTAGCTGCGCCTGCTTCTCCGGTGAAGCGGTTTGAACCGCTGCTAAAAAACGACCGGGGTCTTCCGCAATTCTGCGGGTGTTTTTTTGCGCAATAAGCTGCTCCATTTCTTGCAAAGCCAGCGCACCTGCGTCTCCTGCTTGGAACGCTTTGGAGGCCACTTCCGCAAGTTCTGGATTGTTTGGCCAGATGGAGGCTGCGTCGCCGAGTGCTTTTTCAAAGCCCGCCTGGTCGCCGGAAATTGCCGCGTTGCGTGCTTTGGACAACATTAGGCGGGCGGTGTTGCGGGTGGTTTCGATGAGGGCTCGGTACTTGGAGGCGTCAAAGTCGGAGGCTATTTTTTGGAGGCCGTCGGGGCCGTCAAGCAGGTTGAGGGCAACGCCGTAGTCGCGGACTTCCAGAGCTGATTTGAGCTGCTCGGTTTTCTGTAAAAAATTAAGCACTTTGCGTTTGCGATCAAAAGGAACGGTGCGAATTTCGGGCATAAACTCCCCGATAATCAGTGCGTCGCGCAGGCGTTCTGAGGCGGAGCGCAGTTCGCCCATTTCGTAAAGTTTATGAAAGGCTTGCACGCTGGTTTGGGTGTCGCGCATGGCCTCGTTGGCGAGGGAATCGATGGTGGAAACCGTGGGCGGCATTCCAGAGGCTTTGAAGGGGTTTTGGGTGGCGTCTGGCAGATTCAGCTTTGAGTCGCCATCGCTGAAAAGCACACGATAAAAGCGCGTGCCAATGGCGACGTGGTGGAACCTGCGCTGGATGAAAAACTGGAGAAGCAGGCCCTGGAATTGAATCTTGGCCTGCAATTCGGACAAGTCGCTTTTGACGTTGTTGGCCTGGATGCGCGCGGCGCCTACCGTCAGGGACTCCAAGCGCCCCGTCTGGACGATGGCAGAGCCTGTCTGCGGCGCATTGCTGGCGCGCGGGCCTCCGGCGTCGGCAAAGGCGCTGGTTGCCATGTTGCGGCGGGTGCGGGCCCGCTCTTCCTCCAGAATGACGTTGGCTTGTGAAAGTTGGCTCTGGTTGCGCTTGGATTGCCACACGCCGTAGATGGCGTTTGAGAGGGTGTCACACAGGCGGCTGTCCCCCGCGTACCCAGAGGCTCGGGCCAGTAAACGGTACGCCTCGGTGACCGTTTGCGCCTTGAGAACGTTGGGATCCAAAAGCGCTATGATTTCGTTAAGAATCTGCCGGTGGGCAGCTTCCTGACCGCTAGTTTCCTCGGGCGTGGCCAGAAACTTTTCAAAGCGCGCCTTGAAAAGCAGATTGTTTTCAACTGCCCAAGTTTGTCCGTTAAACCGTAATAGTCCGCCGGAGGGGTCTATTCCGGGAAGGCGGTTGTCGAAGTTTGCTCCGGGGGAGGAGTCTGCCGGATCGCGCGGTTTGGGCGTGGGTTCGGCTGGGTTTTGTGAAAACGCCGTTACTGGCAGCAGTGCGGCCAGTATTAGAAGGGTGCGGGAGGCGGGAAGCGTCATCGGGACGAGCTGCATAAAACGCAACTTGTGCAAAAAAGTCAATGGGCGGCTTCCGGAACTAACTGGCCCTTGAGGCGCTTGAGGGCATCCTCGGCCAAGTCGCTTTTTGGGTAAAGTCGCTGCGCTTTTAAATACCAGGCGAGGCTAGGGGCGAGTTCGGAGCGTTTTTCCCGCTCCTGAGCCCCCTGAACGGTACGCACGAAATCGGCGGCCTTGGTGGTGTACAACGCTCTAGCCTGATTGAGTTGAAGGTCGTCTGGAAATTTTTGTGCGGTGCGGTCTACCGATTCCCAAGCGCCGGCTGGATTGCCCTGACGATCCATTTCCTGAGCGGCCATCAACGCGGCTTCCACGGACTTAAAGTCCTCCAGAATTTTCTTCAACATCGCTTGTTTTTCCGGCGGAGCGGTCTGGGTGGCGGCAAGGAAACGGCCGGCTTCCTCGGCGATGCGGCGCAGGTTTTTTTGGGCCACGAGCTGGTCGAGTTCGATGAGAGCCTGGGCCATTTGGTCGCCTTGGGCGAAGGCTTTGGACGCCATCTCTGCGAGTTCTGGGTTGTTGGGCCAGATGGCGGCGGCTTCTTTTAGGGCGGCCTCAAAACCGGGTTTGTCGCCGGAAATGGCGGCGTTGCGCGCCTTGGCGAGGAGGAGTCGGGCGGCGTTGCGCGCGGTCTCAATCAGGGCGACGGGTTTGGTGGTGTCGAAGTCCGGAGCGGTGTGGCGCAAGCCCTGCGGGCCGTTGATTAATTCGGAAGCCAGCGTGTAATCTTTGACCTCCACGGCAGAGAGTAGTTGGTTGGTTTTTTGGACAAACGCGAGTACTTTACGCTTTCGCTCAAAGGGCAGGGTGCGGACTTCGGGTAGAAATTCGCCGACCAGCAGCGCATCGCGGAGGCGTTCGCTTGCGGAGCGTATTTCACCAAGTTCGAGCAGTTTGTGAAAGGCTTGAACTCCGGTTTGGACTTCCCTCATGGCCTCGTTGCAAAGGGATTCCAGCGTGGCGATGGTCATGGGCAATCCGCTCCCCTTACCGAAGGGGTTTTGGGAGGATTCGGGCAAATTGAGCCGGGAATCGCCGTCACCAAAAAGCGCCCGATAGAAGCGCGCGCCGATAATGACGTGATGGAAGCGTCGCTGCATAAAAAGCTGCACCAAAAGCGATTGGTATTCGATCTTGGACTGCATTTCGGTGAGGCCGCCCTTGAGGCTGTTGGCCTTCACTCGGAGCGAGTTTTCCACGAGCTTCTCCGCATAACCCGCGATGCGCATGTTGTTGGCACTTTGACCTGCCAAGGCGCTTTGGGACGTTTGGGAGCCTTTGCTGCCGGCATCCGTTCCGTCGGAGGCTCCAGGCAAGGCTGGGCTTCCTCCGGGGACCTGGACTTGGGCACTGGTGGCATTGGTTGAGTTTCCGGAGCCGCCGCCAGTAGGGGTGCTCGTTGGATTGCTGGATTTATTGGAGAGGGTTACGCTGCCGGGCGTGCCGGTTGCCGGCGGGGGTGGTGGCTGGGCTTGGGAATTAGGGCCGGGGGCTGCGGGTGCATTAGCGCCCTTGCCTGCCTTACCATCGGGTACTTTTTGGAATTCCTCTGCGGAGGCACGGATGGCCATATTCCGGCGCAGGCGTATGTTTTCATCCTCCAAGATTTGGTTGGCCTCCTCCATTTTGGCCTGGTTGCGTTTGACTCCCCAGACCGAGTAAATGGCGTTTGCGAGGGTATCGGAGAGTCTGCTGTCTCCCGGGTAACTAGCAGCCCGGGCAAGGAGGCGGTAGGCGTCGGTGAGCGTCTGGGGCTTGAGGTTGTTGGGATCCAGAAGCGTGATTATCCGGTTGAGCGTTTCGCGGTGGGCGCGCTCCTCCTCCCCGTTTTCCTCAGGGGTGTTGAGGAATTTTTCAAAGCGTGCCCGGAAAATGGCGTTGTTTTGGATGTCCCAAGTTTGTCCGTTGAAGCGCAGTAAGCCGCCGGAGGGATCCAGCATGGGTAAGCGGTTGTCAAAAAGGGCCCCCGGCGCGTTGGAAGCTGGGTCGGCACCGGATGCTTGTGGAGTGGTTGCTCCGGGTTGAAGGTTTGGAGGGGGTGGCGAGGGCGTTGTGGCAGGCTCGGGCGCTTGGGCGTGAGCGGAAAGGGAGGTGCAAAGGGAGGCGCAAAAGGCGACCAGCAGCGGGGCACCCAAAAGAAGGCTGGAGTATTGGGGGAGACGCTTCATGGCGGGAATCAGGGTTTGCGAATATCGGAGGCGACAATGAGGCCCTTGGCATCGATCTGGACTTGGAAATGAAACTTCTGACTGCGCTCAATGTTGATCCCGTTCAACTTGTTGGGAACAAAAAGAGGGAGCATGTCGCCGCCTGTTTCCACGGAAATAAGACGTCCGACATCCGGGGCTACCTCTAGAGTTTTATCCACCACCGCTTCGAGGCGGTAGGTGTTTCCTCTCAGACTATTAGCGTTTTCGAGGTACTCTTTGACCGGAAACACGGAAGTGGTGCGGTAGGAATCCTGGGTTTTGCCAAAAAGGATGTAGGCGCCAATCAACGCCGCCAGCAGACCGACTACGCCGCCGATGAATTTGAAATTAGGAGAAGAAGAACTTGCTCTGCGTGCCATAGGAGGTTGGGAGGGGGTATTCTGGAAGAAATTCCAATATTGCAGGGGACTGAAGAAAAGGGAGGAGGCGAGCTTGGCGTCTGGAGCGTCTGGAGCGTCTGGAGCGTCTGGAGCGTCTGGTTTAGCGCACCGGCCCCCAATGGCGGCTGAATGGCCAGTAAACCAGCCAACCGCGCCCCACCACGTTGTTTTGAGGCACCCAACCCCAGTCGCGGGAATCGGAGGAGTGGTAGGAATTGTCGCCTAGGGCAAAAAACGAATCTTTTGGAATATCGACGATGGCTTTTGGGGTGCCGAGCAGCGGGAAGGAGGCTCGTTCGGGGCCGTTGGAATAGCCGCGATAGCCGTCTGTTGGGGCGCGTAAAGTGCCGGCCATGACCCGGAGGAAGGGGGCTTCGGTAGCTGGGGCGCCGTTGCGGAAGAGTGTTGGGGGATCGATGCGCAGTTGGTCGCCGCCGACTCCGCCAATGCGTTTGATATAAAACTGGGAGGGTGCCCCAGGGTTGTATACGTTTTCGTGAGTTTTGATCCTGGCGGTGTTGAACACAAAGACATTACTCGCAGCAGGGCGTACGAAATGATAGGAGAACTTGTCTACCAGAACATGGTCGCCGGTGGTGGTGTGGCCGCGCGCGATGATGTCGCCGCGGTTGAACTGCCGGCCCGGCGCGCAGCGTTTATCGGAGAGCAGCGCGTCCTTTGGCACGCTCACGGAGTAGCTGCCAGAGTCGGTCTCTACGATGGTGTAGGTGAACGCGCCTAGAGGAATTCCCAATCGGTGGCCTTCGCGGATCCCGAGCACGGTTTCGTTGCGCTCGGCAACGATGTCAAAGTGGCTTCGCCCCAGGGTGACCCAGTCGAATAGGCGCATTATGGGGTTGGGTTGCGGTTGGTCTGTGGCCTGGCTGATAATCCCGTTCAAAGTGGGCTGCATCGAGCCAGTGGGGATGGTAAAGGGCTGTACAAAGTAGGTGCGCACCCCCAGTGCGATGCTTATGGCCACCACGAAGACCTCGACGTTTTCACGCCAACTGCTGTGCTGCTGATGCGGGTGGAGGTTGCGGCAAGCGTTGTCCAATCGTTCCATCTGGGCCTCGATGGTTGTTTTGTCACGAGTTTTTATAGCAGCCTTAAGCGCTTCGGTCTCAGCTTCTACAGCTTCCAGAACTTGTGGGGAGGCAATGTCTTTGCGATAAGCAACGAGCTTCGCTGATTCGCGCAAGTAAAGACGAGCTTGCTCAATGTGCTTCGGGGTGAAAGGAAACATACAAGATGTATGTAGGCTGGTTGCCGAAGTAATGCAATCGGGCGTGATTATCAGTACAGCGGTGCTGTTGCAGTGCGCTCCCTTGTGGTATAGATCATGGGTATTCGTATGAAACACTCTCTCTCGTTTTCGGCTTCAATTCGGACGGCGTACGGAGCATCGATTTTAGCTTTCGCCGTTGCGGCCGCCTTTGGCACGCTCGGAGCCGGTTCCGCCCTAGCCGGGGATACTGCTTATGACGCTTTGCGGGTTGCCTGTACGAAGGCGGGTAGGGACGCTCAAACTCGTATTGTGAGGATCTCCGGCACCGCAGGCAAACCGCAACCGGCGGTGTGGCGCGTCGTCATCGAGGATGGCGCTGGCGGGGCGGGCCGATCTGGGGTGCAGGAAATCGATGTGCAGCGAGACAAGGTTGTCGGGTTGCGCAAGGGTGCCGGGGTTGCGCCGGGGTCGAGGGTTAATTTGGCGGCGGTCCAACTGGATTCCGACGGGGTGTTCACGGTGGCCAATACGGAAGCCTTGAGGGCGAATGTCTCTTTTGATCGCCTCGATTATGTGCTTAGCACCGGCGGTCCCGGCGGTGCTCCGACTTGGAAGGTGGAACTTTTCGACGGCCCGGTAATTCGGGTCGGTTCGCTCAAAATCGCAGCAGATTCAGGGGCCGTTATTGAGCGAAGCAGTGAGCTGACAATCACCGAAGACGATAGACGTGAAGCCCGCTGGTCTAAGCCTGGACAGCCCTACCGTTCAGTGCCCGACTTTTTTCATCGTACGTGGAAGGGTACGGAAAGTACTGGGTACAAATTAAAAAATTGGGCCACCGGTTACGGTTGGACTGCGGATAGAGACCCGGCCGTTCCTAGCAACTGATCGGGCGCCGGTTTGCGGGATGTTTGGGCGCGCATTCTTGGGTTGGTCCAGGTGCTGAATTGGCGTTGCAGTTTTTTCTTCGGCCAACGAGAAGCCGTCTTTGGGTTCCTCATTCCCACCGTTCTCTGCGGAATCCCATTGACGCGCTTGGTCCTGCGTTCTTTGCTGCCCGCTTAGCGTGCCCATGAACCCGACCCTGCTCATCGTTGATGATGAAAAACACACCCGCGAAGGGCTTCGCGCGGGACTCGAGGACGCCTTTGACGTGTATATCGCCGCGGACATTGCCGGGGCGATTTCCGTGCTGGAACGCGAGCACGTCGACGTGCTGCTCACGGATTTGCGCATCGGGGCGGAGGACGGTATGCAGTTGGTGGACTGGGCCTTGGCTAGGACGCAGCGCCCTGTCGTGCTGATGATGACCGCCTACGGTTCGGTGGACACCGCCGTGGAGGCGATGCGCCGGGGGGCGTATGATTTTGTCACCAAACCCGTCAATATCGACAGGTTGGAACTTCTCTTAAAAAGGGCGTTGCGCTCGCAAGACGCAGAAAAGGAAGTCGTTGAATTAAAAAAACAGGTGGAAAAACGCTTCGGCCTCGAGCGGCTTGTGGGTGATTCCGCTCCGATGCAGGAGGTTTACGACACCATCCGCCAGGTGGCTCCCACCCGCGCCACGGTGCTTATCTCGGGCGAAAGCGGCACCGGCAAGGAGCTGGCGGCGCAAGCGTTGCACGCTCTTAGCGAACGCCCCAAAGGGAAGTTCGTGGCGGTGCATTGCGCAGCGCTTTCCCCGCAGTTGCTCGAAAGCGAATTGTTCGGGCACGAAAAAGGCGCTTTCACCGGAGCGTCCGAAAGGCGGATCGGCCGCTTTGAGCAGGCCAACGGCGGCACCTTGTTCTTGGACGAAATCGGGGAGATTGACCCAGCCACTCAAGTGAAGCTGCTTCGTGTGCTGGGGGAGGAGCGCTCTTTTGAACGGGTGGGCGGTAATACCACCATCAAGGTCGATGTTCGTCTGGTGACTGCCACCAACCGCAACCTCGCCAAGATGGTCGAGGATGGTAAGTTCCGGGAGGACCTGTATTTCCGACTCAGCGTCGTGCCGGTAGTCATGCCTCCCTTGCGAGCGCGCAAGGAGGATTTGCCGGTGCTGGTGCTGGCTTTTCTTAAATCGTTTTCAACGGAAAATTCCAAGCCGCTGCGCGAACTAACCCCTGAGGCCATGCAGGCGATTCTGCGCCACGACTGGCCGGGGAATGTGCGGGAATTGCGCACGGCCATTGAGCACGGGGTGGTGATGGCCAGCGGTCCGAAAATAACCTTGCGCGACCTTCCTGTGGCGTTGCGTAACGTCGTCTCTGGCAATGGTTACGGGCAGGCGTCGCTCTCTCAATGGAGTGTGCGTGAGGAAAGGCTTAATTTGGAGCGCTTAGAGGATCGCACCATCGCTCAGGCGCTTGCTGAAACCAAGGGCAACGTCACTCAGGCGGCTAAGCGCATGGGGATGAGTCGCCGCACATTGCATCGCCGCCTAAAAGAGATGCGGGCGTCCGAGGCGGATGCGGCGATTCAGAGTGAGTGAGGGAGCGAAGTGCGGTTTTCCGGGGCTCTCGCCCCAGTGGCGTGCACTGGAACTCGCGGGGCCCCATCCTTTTCAGCGCTTTAATCGCGTTTCAAATTCCGTTACCGGCGTTTGCAGCGCGCGGGTTCCAGAATAAATTCAAAGTTTAGTTGCTTGGGGGCCTTTGGACTGCACCAACCGAGACGGGCTAAGACAGAGCGCAGGGAAAGAGCGAGGGTGTGGAGCTTGAGTTTCATGCTTGGAGTAGCATGGCAGCAGGGGTCAGACATCCGCTGGGGGATGGTTGTGAAAAGAGATGTAAAATTCAAAAAAGAATTGAAATAGGGCCAAAAATCGAATACCCATTAACCTTACTGGTTTAATAAGGAATATGAACTCCTCCGCTCTCACTTCAAGCGAACAAGTCCGCGCTCAAGCGGTTAGCCTCGCCGTAGCGCCTCTTAATGAGGTGCTCCAGTGGGCGTACAGCGCTTTTGGAGAAAAAGCCGCTATCGGGACCAGTTTTCAGGGAGCGGGACTGGTGATGATTCACCACGCTCTTCAAGCGGGTATTCCCTTGCCTGTTTTTACGTTGGATACTGGGCTGTTGTTTCCTGAGACCCTCGCGCTCAAGGATCGGTTGGAGACGTTTTGGGGAATAGAGATCCAGAGTGTGAAACCGGCTCTTTCACTGGAGGCACAGGCGTCGGAGTTTGGGGCGGAATTATGGGGCAGCCGACCGGATTTTTGCTGCCAACTGCGCAAGGTGGAGCCGCTACGGGAGCGGTTGGAGAGTTTGTCGGTTTGGATAACCGGCGTGCGCCAGGAGCAGGGTGAGACGCGCAAAAGCACTGCCATTTTAGAGCGCTACATCTTTGACCCGCTCATGGAGCGGACCATTTTAAAGCTCAATCCCATGGTGGCTTGGACCCGGGAGGCGGTCTGGGCGTACATTAAAACCCACGGAATCCCTTATAACCCCTTGCACGACAATGGATATCGTTCCATTGGTTGCCAGCCTTGCACCCGAATTTCCAACGTAGATGGCGCCGAGCGGGCCGGACGCTGGGAGGGTTTCGAAAAAACCGAATGCGGAATTCATACTTTTTTGCCCGTGGCGCAGTAGCCCTCCTGAACGCATCCTGAACTTTTGGCCCCCAAGAATCTATAAAAGAGAGGCCCGCCTCGCCCGCCTAATTTTAATTTAACCCCTGTCCCATGACCCTAAGCGCATCTGAACTTCTGCTACCCGATTTCTCCTCGCATCCAGCCCACGCCGGAAAATATGCGGCTCCGACGCCGGGCGATTGTCCTGCATTTTTCCCGAAGAAAGTCAGTCGGACCGACGCCGCGCATTTGGACGCGTTAGAAGCGCAAAGCATTTACCTGCTGCGCGAGGCGTTCCATCATTTCAAGGCGCTGTGTATGCCTTGGAGCATGGGGAAGGATTCTAATGTGCTTATCTGGCTTTCCCGCAAGGCTTTCGGTGGACACATTCCGTATCCCTTGTTGCACATCGATACCACTTACGAGTTTCCTGAAATGCTCGTGTACCGTGATTGGGCGGTGAAGTACCACGAGTTGAACTTGATTGTGAAGATTAACGAGGACGCCCGGGCGGGTACTGGTGAGTATGCCGAACGGGGGCCCATTGGGTATGAAACGGCGGATCCGGTAACCGTGACACACGAGCTCAAGACCGCCGCCTTGCAGCAGGTCATGGCGGAGCATCAGTGGAGCGCGCTCATCACGGGAATTCGCCGGGATGAGGATCCCACGCGCGCCAAGGAGCGTTATTTTTCGCCGCGTAACAAGGACTTCGAGTGGGATTATAAGGACCAGCCGCCGGAGTTCTGGAACCAGTTTACGACCTCTTGTGCGCCTGGTGAACATGTCCGGGTACAGGCACTTCTGGATTGGAGTGAGCGCGATATCTGGCAGTACATCCAGCGGGAAGGGATTCCAATTCCACACATGTATTTCTCGCGCAAGGGACCGGATGGCAAGCAGTACCGCTTTCGCTCCCTAGGTTGCTGGCCGATTAGCGGTCCTGTGGAAAGTGAAGCGGACACCATCGACAAGATCATCGACGAACTGGCCACGACCAAGACCAGCGAGCGCGCTGGGCGTGCGCAGGACCATCACGAGCGCAACGCAATGCAGAAGTTGCGTGCCAAGGGGTTCATGTAAACCCACGCGTCCTTCATTCAATCCTTAACGGCAGCTTTTTTCCTTTTTTTGATTCATGTCTCTCGCCTCTTCCGTTCCTGTTTCGCTTGCACCCGGCCAGACCAGCCGGCTGCGCGTGGTGTTTGTTGGCCACGTCGACCACGGCAAGTCCACCCTCATCGGACGTATCTTCTACGATACTAACTCCTTCCCAGACGGCAAAGTGGACCAGATCCGCGATGCCTGTCTCGCAGAAGGAATGGACTTTGAGTACGCCTTCCTGCTCGACGCGCTTTTGGAGGAGCAGGAGCAGAACATCACAATCGATACCACGCAGATCCAGTTCAAGACGGATCGGCGGCCGTACGTGATTATCGATGCGCCGGGTCATAAAGAGTTCCTTAAGAACATGATCACAGGCGCGGCGAGCGCTGATGCCGCCGTGCTTTTGATCGCGGCCAACGAGGGCGTGCAGGAGCAGAGTCGGCGGCACGGTTACTTGTTGAGCTTACTGGGAATCAAGCAGGTTGTGGTCGCGGTAAACAAGATGGACCTAGTGGATTACTCCCAGGAGACCTTCGCCGCAGTGCAGGCTGAGTACCTCGATTTTCTTAGTCGCATAGGCGTCCAGGCTCGGGCCTTTGTGCCGATTTCAGCGCGAAACGGAGTGAACGTCGCGGCGCGCACTGCGGAGGCGGGAGCGCCTAATCCGATGCCCTGGTACGAGGGGCCGACGGTGCTGGAGATGCTGGATACTTTCGAGCCCCCGGCGCCGCTAGTGGCGATGCCTCTACGGATGCCGATCCAAGATGTTTACCGCTTTGACCACAGGCGTTTGCTGGTGGGCCGTATTGAGTCTGGAACACTTCGGCTAGGGGATGAACTGGTGTTTTCGCCTAACAACAAAGTCAGCGTGGTGGCCTCCATCGAGCTCTGGAGCGGTGAGGAGAAAACGGTAGCATTGGCGGGTGAATCCGTGGCGTTGACGCTCAAGGAACAGATTTTTGTCCAGCGCGGTCATGTGGCTTCGCACTCTTCGCATGCGCCCATTGAGTCCAACCGTTTCAAGGCGAGACTGTTTTGGATGGGAAAACGCCCCTTGCAGATCGGGAAGTCTTACAAGTTGAAGTTGGCGACTCAGGAGTTGGATGCGGAAGTGGTTTCCGTAGAAAATGTAATGGACGCCTCCACGCTGGAAGTGGTGACGGGCGAGCGAGCGTTCATCAACCGCAACGACGTGGCGGAGGTGACGCTTCAAACCCGCGGCGCGCTGGTGATGGACAATCACGACCGTAATCCCTTCATGGGACGCTTCGTGCTCGTGGACGAACGCCAGGTGGCCGGCGGCGGAATCATCCATAGCGGGATTTACGCGGATCGCACCAAGGTCAAGAGTGCCAATATTTACTGGTCCGAGGGCAACGTCTCGGGCCGCAACCGGAGTTTACGCAATGGGCACGAAGGGGCTGTGTTGTGGCTTACGGGCTTGAGCGGTTCGGGTAAGTCGGCCCTCGCACGGGAGTTGGAGCGCGAATTGTTCAACGGTGGCCGCCAAGTGTATGTGCTTGATGGCGATAATATTCGGCACGGGCTAAACTCTAATCTCGGGTTTTCAAAAGAGGACCGTTTGGAAAACATTCGCCGCGTTTCGGAAGTTGCCTGTCTGATGGCCGACGCTGGGCTCATCGTGATCACGGCCTTCATTTCACCTTACCTGCAGGATCGCCGCCGCGCGCGGGAGATTGTGCTCGAAGGGGGACACGAGTTCGCTGAGGTATTCGTGGACACACCATTGGAGGTGTGTGAAGCGCGTGATGTGAAGGGGCTTTACAAACGGGCGCGCGCAGGGGAGATCCCTGAATTCACTGGAATTAGCGCTCCCTATGAGGCGCCTGAAAGTCCCGAGGTCACCGTCAGAACCGTGCAGAACAGTTTGGAGGAGTGTGCCGCCTCGGTGCTGGAGTATCTCGTTCCACGGATTCGGAGCATGGGCGAGGATGAGTTTTCAATTTAGGCAGCGCCGGAAGTTTCCACACAAAAAACGCGAGGGAATGCCACTCCCTCAATGGCCCTCAGGCACCTGTTGTTTTTGTGGCGGCATTGCGGGAAAGCGCAACGCGTGATGCGCTTCATAGATGGAGAGGGCGTTGCCAAAAGGGCGGCAGGAGTTGCGCTGCTGCACACGGGCATCCTCTCTGAGGAGTTGCTTTGCGATGGCTTCGGGGGAGGTGCTGAGAATCCTTGCCCATGCCCGGTAACGTGGGATGTTCCCGCAGCGCTGGATTTGGCGTGCAAGTGTTTCCTTCGTCTGTGTGAGGGATTCTT
>CALQFT020000082.1 GCA_943329925.2 Opitutus sp. GAS368 | reverse complement strand
GAATGGTTCAGGAGGCCCCTCTGAACGCCGGCTTCTTGGAGGTAGTGTTGAAAACGCCGCCGTAAGCGCAGTTGTATTTAACGATGGGACTAGCCAAAGCGCGGACATTCACAACGCCTCCTTCGGTTTCCGTGTCGCCTGTAATTCTGGCCAATAGCCCGAGCGTGCGGCGGCTTTTTGCGAGCATCAGCCATCCGATGTCCGTAGTCGAAACGATTACGTGGCATCCGCATGCCCTTTACCGCTGACGAACTGCTGCGACGTCATTCGCGTCTCCTGACCGAGCGCAATCTCTGGGAGTCGCATTGGCGCGAAGTCGCCCAGTTGGTTTTGCCGCGGTCCGATTTCTTTCAGGGGCGCGCTGTTCCCGGTGACAACCGTACCTAAAAGATCTTCGCCGCCACCCTCTGTGCTCGCCTAATTCGTTCACGACAAGCATGGAGTAAATGCTCATCACGCGCACTCAGCGCGGGCTTAGGGTAGGACACCGAGGTCGTCTGGCAGGACAGTGTTTGCGAAAAAGGATTCATTACGGAGGCGAGTGACGGGCCAGTGGCGAGCCTGCCCGGCGCTGGTAACCTTGGCACGGTTGGCACGGTTGGCGTCAGCGGGTGAGCCTGCGCTGCGTTGGGCGCCTGGGCTGTTTTGCGTGGGAGTCGCCAGCTTTTGGGCGGAGAGACCGTGGCGTGGTCCGCGGATGGCGGGCCGAGGATTACGGACCGTGACCTGGTTGCCGTGGCCGTGGCTGCAGAGCACCTAATGGCGGCTCAGATTCACCGGTTTAAAAAGGTGGCTGAGGTGATAATGGCGCGGGACTGTGAAGGCAGATAAAGCACTAAAACACCTCGGGGAATAGAGGTGACGTGGGCGAAGGTGTTGAAGCTTTTGTTGAAGCTTTAGTGGTTATTGGGCTCTGCTCACCCTGTAAACCTCTGATAATCAGGGAAGGTGGCTGGGGCCGGAATCGAACCGGCGACACGAGGATTTTCAGTCCTCTGCTCTACCAACTGAGCTACCCAGCCTTTCGCTTATTCCCCGCCTGCTTTGTTAAAAATCAGTGGGGAAAGTGGCCTGTTTGGTGACAGGCCGTGTAAAGTAAGGCAATCCAGCGGGGCAGGCAAGCGCCGGATGTCTTTTTTTTGAAAAACACTCACTTCCAAATTGCTTTCCCTAGTGAATCCCCCTTAAGTTTCCTTTCCCGAAATGTGAAAGGTTGCAGTTGTTCTGCCGCCCGTTTCGGGACGACAGAAAATAAGGGAAACCGTGGTTGGGTAGTATCGTAAGGTCTGGAGGTCTCGGGATCAAACGGTCGCGAGTGCATTTCAAAACAGAAATGGGCAGTGCGGCAGTGATTTCTGGAATTAAGGAACTTGCGGATAGGAACCGTACGTTGTTTTGGAATCTCCGCCTCTATTAAAGCGTTTGCACAGGCCTTAAGCCCCTGCAAACGAAGGGGTTTCACAGGAAATTCAAACCACTAAAGTTACTATAGCGTCAGTAAGAAAGGTCATCATCAATGACTCCGTTTACACAGTTAGGTCAGTCAACAAGTGCGGCGCATGCCGCACAGGTAGCAGAAATGCAGGCGTTGCTCGCAACGCATCAGCTTCGTGACTTTCGGGAAGGCTCGATAGTCAAGGGACACGTTCTTGAAGTTCGTGCACGCGAAGTGCTTATCGATATCGGCTACAAGAGCGAGGGCGTCATTCCATTGTCGGAATTCGAAGACATGGAAGACCTCGAAGTGGGCGACGAGGTGGAAGTCTTGTTGTGCCGTTTGGAAAACGACGAGGGGATGGTCATCCTTTCGAAGGAACGTGCGGCTTATCGCCAGAACTGGGAGAAGATCGTTAAAGTGTTCCACGAAGGCGGGATCATCAAGGGCAAGGTGCGCTCCGTGGTCAAGGGCGGCCTGACGGTGAACATCGGAGTGGAGGCATTCTTGCCCGGCTCACAGATCGACATCGTGCCACCAAAGGATCTCCATCAGTTTGTTGGAAATACCTACGAATTTAAGATCGTTAAGATCAACGACGACCGCAAAAATGTGGTGCTCTCACGCCGCGAACTCATTGAGCAGGAACGCGCCGACAAGCGCAGCCGCTTCATGGACGCGACTAAGGTCGGCGACATCGTGCGCGGCGCCATTAAGAATCTCACCGACTTCGGTGCGTTTGTGGACCTCGACGGGATGGACGGCTTGCTGCACATCACCGACATGAGCTGGGGCCGTTTAGGGCATCCAAGCGAACTGCTCAAGGTTGGTCAGGAAGTGGAAGTGGTGGTATTGGACATCAACCGCGACAAGGAACGTGTCTCATTGGGCCTCAAGCAGATCCAAAAGAATCCGTGGGAAGAAACCGAAGCCCGTTTCCCTGTGGGAACGAAGGTGAAGGGCAAGATCATGAACTTGGTGCCTTACGGCGCATTTGTGGAAATCGAAGACGGCGTCGAAGGGCTCATTCATGTTTCCGAACTATCGTGGACCAAGCGTATTACACGTCCAAGCGACGTGTTGACGCTAGGACAGGAAATCGAAGCTGTGGTGCTGGGCGTCAACCGCGACGAGCAGAAGATCAGCTTGGGCGTAAGGCAGTTGGAGCCGAACCCATGGGAAGAAATCGAACACCGCTATCCGATTGGCAA
The DNA here is from genome assembly GCA_943329925.2 of Opitutus sp. GAS368. GTDB lineage: Bacteria > Verrucomicrobiota > Verrucomicrobiia > Chthoniobacterales > Chthoniobacteraceae > Chth-196. Next base: position 12,139 of record CALQFT020000082.1, on the reverse strand, counting down.
GCAGGTGAAGGGCACAGTCCGCAACATGACGGCCTACGGGGCGTTTGTGGAGCTGGAAGAAGGCATCGACGGGATGGTGCACGTCTCGGACATGAGCTGGACGCGGAAAGTCAACCATCCTTCGGAAGTGCTCAAGAAGGGCGACGAAGTCGAGGCAGTGGTCATCGACATCGACAAGAACAGCCAGCGTATCAGCCTTGGGGTCAAGCAGCTTGAGGAAGATCCGTGGAAGACAATCGAGAGCCGCCACAAGATCGGCGACTTGGTTAAGGGCAAGATCAGCAAGATCGCCAGCTTTGGCGCCTTTGTGGAGCTGGAAGGCGACATCGACGGGTTGGTTCACATTTCACAGATCAGCGAAGATCGCGTGGACAAGGTGAAGGACCATCTGAAAATCGGGCAGGAAATCGAAGCCCGCGTCATCAAGGTGGACAAGGCGGAGCGCCGCATCGGTTTGTCTATCAAGGCGGCGGGTTACGACGAGGAAGATATCAAGCGGGAAGCCGCTGCGTTCGACTCGTTGCGTCCCGGCGAAGACATGGTGGGTCTGGAGCAGGCGTTCGCGGCTGCCGAAGAATACCGTCCGGGCGAAGGTGGCGGACCGGCCACTCCTGGCAAAAAGCGCTAATCGCTTTAGTCTAGAGCCTTGCACGGGCCTGAGTCTCCGCTAAAAGGCGGCAGACCCGTCCGTACAAAGTCTTTACTATCAGACAAGGCCGGTGTGGGATAAATTCCACACCGGCCTTTGTCGCGTAGAGGCATCTCATCAGTTTGAGAGCAGGCTTCTACGCTTCAGCAAAAGCTCAAAATCAGTTAGCAACTTTTATGGAAAAACCACAAATCACAGCCTACGTGAAAACAGTTTGCGGATGGAGTAACGGCGTGCGCGCCGTGCTGGCCAAATACGAACTGCAGTACACCGAAAAGGACATCATCCAGAACCCGGCGTTTCGCTGGGAGATGGAGCAGCGCAGCGGACAGCAATTGAGCCCCTGCGTGGAAATCAACGGAGTGATGCTGCCCGACATTTCCGGAGAGGAAGTCGAGCGTTATATGCTGGAGCACAACATAGTAGGCCACAACAGCGCAGACGCTGGCGTGCCGCTCAACGCCCCGTGTTCCGACGCCCAGCATGCAGCAATGGCGCGCGGCGAAGTCGTCCACGTGCAGGTTTAGTCGCAAGGCGACTTCAATATAGGTGGCGGCACGAACAGCAATGTTCCGCCCGCCACCTATTTACGCTCATAAAAGCGTTCCCGAGGGGTCTACCTCATAACAAACTTTGTGATGTCCCCCCTACGGAACCTTTTATTTTCTGCTGCAATCTTGATGTATGGTGCCTCGGATTCCCAGGCCCAGCAGTCAGCCGACGGCAACGACGCATTCAACGACATCTCGTCGCTCCCGGCTCCAGCGCTCAAGCTCAAAGAGCCTGCGGTTAAAGCTGTTCCGGCAATTCTCCCAGGCCAGCTTCGCCCCGGACAAGTCCGAGTAGATCTTTGTGAGAACGGATTGCCCGACAAAAACGTCTGGCCTGAGACATCCCCAATCTCTACGGAACACTATTACGCAGAGGCGTTTGGCTTTTTTGAAACACCCCACTTTTACACGGATACCGGAGTGCGGGGCGACCGGGCGAATCCCTTGTTTTTCCGGGCGAGCGCCCGCATAAGCCTTCCTGCGGGCAAACACCGCCTGCTGTTGCGCGCGCGCGGGGCCTCTTGCCTCTTCATTGGGGGAGAACCCGTTCTCTCCACGCCCTTCCCCCCTGAGGGCCGGGATGATTATCCATTTTCCCATCAGAATCGTTTTCTCGACCTTGGGCCGAATTGCCGATTTGTGCAGCCTGGCAACCGGGAGAGTTGGTGTTTTTATGAGGCGAACGGCGCAGAAGAACTTGCTGTGCTGGAAACTGTTGTTGGAAGTTACGCGGGAAAAAACAAACGCCGCCCCGAGCTCGGGGAAACGGTCGTTGCCGTATGCTTGGAGGGCCAATCAAACTGGACGCTGCTCACGCCGCTAGACGGCAAATCGGAGGCGATGCTGCAGTTGACCTATACCGACACGGGCTGGGCGACTTACCGAAAGCGCATCGAAGAGAAGCTCGCGAGCGCAAACGCAGAAGCGCGGGAACGGGCCAGGGAAGCGCATTACGAGTACTGGCAACGGCGCCGGGACATTGCGCAGGACTGGCTGGCCTCTACACGCGAGGAAGCGGTGCCCGCGCTGCCGCCGGGAATGCCCGCGAAGAACACTATAGATCGGTTTATCGGCGCAAAACTGGAAGCGTTCCGCGGACAAAGCGTTGAGGCGACGCAAGGCTCCGTGGACTTTTTCAAGGACGTCTGGCCGATTTTGGAAGGTCGTTGTCTGGATTGTCATCGCGGAACGAAGTCTAAGGGCGGCTTGAGGTTGGATCAGCGGGAGCTAGCGCTCAAGGGAGGCAAAACTGGCAATGCCGCCATTATCCCAGGCCATCTGGATTCGGGCGAATTGTTGCAGCGCGTACAGTCCATCGACACCGAGGAGACAATGCCGCCTAAGGGCGAACGGCTTTCGGCGCGCGAAGTAACCACGCTCAAAACGTGGATTGCGGAGGGCGCGCACTGGCCCGAATTTCGGCCGGTGCCGACGACACTTACGCCGCTTTCGGAGGATCTCGCGTTTCTGCGACGGGTGACGTTGGACACTGTAGGAGTTATTCCAACCCTCTCGGAAATTGCGGCCTTTCAGATAGATAATGCTCCAGACCGCCGCGCCCGAGTCATCGAACGTCTGCTTGCAGATCCACGGTGCGCGGATCATGGCGTCGGCTACTGGCAGGATGTGCTGGCGGAAAATCCCAACATTTTAAATCCCACACTCAATAATACGGGCCCGTTCCGGTGGTGGATTCACGAATCGCTGCTCGATCGCAAACCGTTGGATTTGATGGTGACCGAGCTCGTGCTCATGCGCGGCAGCGAGCGCTTCGGCGGGCCGGCGGGCTTCCGTGTGGCCTCGCAAAACGACGTTCCAATGGCTGCCAAAGGGACTATTTTGGGTGCCGCTTTTCTGGGAGTGGAAATGAAGTGCGCCCGCTGCCATGACGCCCCCGCACACCATTTCAAGCAGGAGCAGCTTTTCCAACTCGGTGCGATGCTGGGCGAAAAGCCCCTCACCGTGCCAACCACAAGCAGTGTGCCAATGGACAAACTGCACGCAGGTGGACGCAAAGCACTCATCGAAGTCACGTTGCAGCCCAACGCAGTGGTCAACCCCGCGTGGCCGTTCCCCGAATTCGTCGCACCGGAACTCGCCGGCGCCCTGGCGGAAAACCCCACCAACCCAGCTGACGCACTAGCCTCCCTATTGACCGCCCCCCAAAACGAGCGCTTCGCCCAAGTGATGGCGAACCGTATATGGGCGCGATTGATGGGCCGCGGGATAGTGGAACCTGTTGCAGATTGGGAAAATGCGAAGCCGACGCACCCGGAACTGCTGCGCTGGCTCGGCCGCGAGCTGGTGCGTAGCGGCTACAGTGCCACACACTTAACGCGGCTCATTTTAAACTCGCACGCCTATCAACGACAGACCTTGCCCACCCAACGCGAGCCCAACCCAATTTACGCGGCTCCTTCCCCTCGCCGATTGCAGGCGGAGCAAATCGTTGATTCTCTGTTTGTTGCGACTGGAAAGCCATTCCATACCGAGGAGGCCAGCTTGGATATCGACTCCAACCGCGACATGGGCAACTCCCTTTCCCTAGGTCAACCGTCTAAGGCCTGGATGCTAACGTCCACGTCCAACGAGCGTGACCGGCCCAGCCTCTCGCTGCCGCGGATACAGGCGGTGTGCGACGTGCTAGCCGCATTTGGTTGGCGGGCCACGCGACCAGATCCCGCCTCCATCCGGGAGGCTGCGCCCAATATTTTGCAGCCCGCCATTTTAAGCAACGGCATCATGGGAACCTGGCTGACGGTTTTGAGCGACGACCACGCCGTGACCCAACTGGCCTGCGATGCCCGCTCCCCCCGCGCCTTGGTGGAGACATTGTTTCTGCGCACCCTCACCAGACTCCCCTCGCCTGCTGAGCGCGCCCGATACGAGGCTTTACTAGAACCCGGCTTTTCCCAGCGATTGCAGGTTCCCACTCCCGCTGCGAGTGAAGCCCAACCCAACCGCCCGCCGTTTTACGTCTCATGGTCAAACCACCTAGACCCCAACGCCACCCGCATCCGCATGCAACAAGAGGCCGCCGCGCGCAGGGGCGATGCTCCAACGCAGCGACTCCAAGCAGATTGGCGCCAACGTCTTGAAGATGTACTGTGGTCGCTGCTCAATGCGCCCGAGTTTCTTTTCTCCTCCTAATCGCCATGAACCGTCGCTCCTTCCTCACCACCTCGCTTCTTGCGCCTTTCGCCTTCCCCTTGAGCCGGACCTTTGGCGAGTCACCCATCCCCGCCCAACGGTTGGGGAAAGCAGACCATTGCATTTTCCTTTGGCTGGGGGGCGGAATGTCGCAAGTGGACACATTCGACCCCAAGCAGTTAGGACAAAACCAAGGAGAGAAAAAATTGCCCGGCTCTTTGTATCCGTCCATTGAGACAGCCGTCCCCGGCGTACGCCTCTGCGAGCATCTTTCTCGCACTGCGCCGCTTATGGACCGCGTCACTGCCGTGCGCTCCGTCCAGCACAAGGTGATCGACGAGCACGCATTCGCCACCAACCTAGTGCACACGGGACGCATGATCAGCGGAAATGCGTTGTATCCCTCACTTGGTTCGATCGTTGCGAACCAACGTGGCGCGGCTTCGCCTGAAGTTCCTGCGTACATTCTTGTGGGCTATCCCAACGTCAGCCGCGGCCCGGGTTTTTTGGGTACCAAAAGCGGATATCTTTATTTGACGGAGACCTCGGCTGGCCCAGCTGGGTTTCGTCGCCCTGATCACTTGAACGAAGATCGCATAGCTCGCCGCAAAGGCCTGTTGGAGCCATTTTTAAACAACGCCAGCGACGGCGCCGCAGCCGACTACCGCGAAGCCCAGCAAGAGGCACTGCGACTGGCTGGCCCCGGCTTCATACGACACTTCCGCCTCGAGGAAGAATCCGCCTCGCTGCGCGAATCTTACGGGGGTGAATTCGGGCAGCGTTGTTTGATGGCGCGGCGACTGATCCAGGCCGGAGTCCGGTTTGTAGAAGTCTCTCACAACCTTAACTTTCTCAACGGTGCGGGCTGGGATGTACACAACGACGGGATCAAATCCCAACATCTCCTGATTCAGGAATTGGACGCCGCGCTGGCCGCGCTAATCAGCGATTTAGAACGACTGCATTTACTCGATCGCACGCTGATTGTCGTAGCAACGGAGTTCGGGCGACCGCCAGAATTTGACGCACGGGGCGGAAGGGGCCACCAAGGCACCGCCTTCTCGATGGTGCTAGCGGGTGGCGGGTTAAGACATTGCGGAGCCTACGGACTCACCGACGACTTGAGTAAGACGGTGCTCGAAAATCCGGTGAGTATTCCCGATTTTCACGCAACCATCTTGGCTACGCTAGGAGTGGATCCACACAAAGACCTCATGGATGGTTCACGCCCGGTGCCAGTCACCGACGGCGGGACGCCCATAGCGGCGCTGCTCGGCTAGAAGCCGCTTTTGCAGTGCGCGGATTCCGAACGTCCGCAAAAGATTTATCTGACAAATACGAAACGCATTGACCATTCGAGTGCGTTCAGGCAAATCCTGCGCGTCCTTATGTTGAGTTTAAGCGCGCTTTTTCTTGTTCTAACTTTGTTATTCGGTTCGATCTGGTGGGCATCCCGTAACGAAGGCAGCGGCGCCTAGTAGGCAGTGAGGTCTAATTTGCCGGTGGATTTCTCCTTTTTACGCAGTTGCCGGGCATGCCTCCGGCATGACTGGAGGCTACGGGCCCGTGAACTCGCTCACGAGAAGGGGTTGGTGATTTGCTGGATTTCATGGAGGAGGCATGTTTGAGAGTGACTCGGCGCATCCGAGTCCCGGATTCAACGGGTAAGGCATCCGAATCTTTAGACCTCACTACTGGGTACTAGTCTAAATTGCGGTGAAAATGCGTGGGTTGACGAAGCTCGGTTAAAGCTTCGAGAAATCAGGCTTTCTACTTTTCAGACGAACCTACAGGAGGCTCCTTACTCTCTGCCTGGGAAGATTTTAAACGTTCCAATATCGCACTACCTGTGTTCATGAGGTGATGCAACACCTGCCGGGGCGCGCTGCGTCCACGCTCCTCTTCCTCTAGTTCCAGCGTCGCCTCATTTTTGGCGGTCTGCCAAGCGGGCGCGAAGCCGGGAGCCGTCACCGTCAGACGCTGTTCGGCTCGGTTAAGCACCTCCAACAGGCGCAAGCGCTGGCGTTCGGGGGTTTGCAAAAGACCTTGGATCTTCACGCGTAGGTTCTCCTTCTCCGTATTTGTGCCCTGCAGCTCGTCCTGAAGATTACGAAAGGCTTCGGTGAGCGTTTTAACCTGAGCTAATTGCAAGCGCTCCGATCTGGCCAAGTCGCGGCGTGCTATGAAAAGTTGGACGCGGAATATCACAGCGGGAACCAACCCGGCGTAAACGCCAAGCGCAATGGGGTGTGTGAGCCAGTCAGGTGTCATATCCCATTTCATCGCATAAAAAGGCCGGGGGTGAAACCGCCAATCTTCACATGCGGAAGCAATCCCCGCTCCAAACGCAGCTTACCGCTTCCAGCTCCCGCTCTTCTCCGCCAGCATCGGGAGCTCATCGGTGCGGTATTGCGTCTTTCCCACCGCGCCCCACATCCGCACCCCAGTGGCTTGGAGAAAATGCCGGCTCATGCTCTCCCCGGTATGGCAGCCCCAACTTTTCGCGAAGGCATCGCGGGTCAGAATTCCGGGCCTCAGCTTCGGCAGATCATCCTCGTGCAGCCACACTTTCGACGCGCTATCAACGAAGTTAGAGTAGTCGAACATCCAACAGGCCTTGTTAGAATGTCCGAAGTATTCAAGGTCGCTGATCTTAACCTTTTCTCGGTCGCGCCCTGTATTGAGGTAGGCAAAGAGTTCGTCTGCGGTGGAAAAATACACGCGCCTGACGTGGTAAGCATCACGGACAGAATCAATTAATTTCACGAGATCCTTCTTCTCCTCCTGCGCTCGGCGTAGGTAGGCAGGACGAAAGACAAGCCACGTGACCTGCGCTTCAGGATCCGCCTCGCGCACCTGTTGAATGCGAATCCGCGCAGCCCTGACAAAATTCATCCACCAATTATCATGAGGTTGAGGCTTGTAATGCTCCCATTTGGAAAGCGATACGCCTCCAGAAATAATCACAACTTCTCGCGCTGGATCCGCTTGAAGCGCCGCCCCGCCCAACGCCAGGCAAGCCGCTAAAACTCGTCCTAACAGGGGCAACGTAGAAAACTTAAAGCCGACTCTTGGAGCAATCATCCCCTAAATGGTCTGACTCAAAAATCCGCCGTCCACGCGGACGTCGCTTCCTGTGACAAAACTCGATGCGGCATGGCTTGCGAGAAAAACACACGCGCCGACTAATTCGGCGGATTCCCCGAAGCGAGCCATCGGCGTGTGCCCCCAAATGGCCTGCGTGCGGGCCGTGGGTGAACCGTCGGGTTGGAATAAGAGCGTGCGGTTCTGTTCAGCGGGGAAAAACCCGGGAGTGATTGAGTTCACTCGGACACCTCGTTTGGCCCATTCCCGGGAAAGGAATTGAGTAAAGTTGAGAACGGCCGCCTTAGCTGATGAATACGCAACCACTCGAGAAAGAGGGAGATGCGCAGACACGCTGGCGATGTTAATAATACTGCCGCGCCCGCGTTCACACATTCCTGGACCAAAAACCTGCGAGGGAAGCAACGCACCGCCGATCAGATTGAGATCGAAAGCAGCAGCCCAATCCGAGGCACTAATGGACTCGATGGGATGCGTGTCGGTAACCGTGACCTTCGGATCATTGCCCCCTGCGGCATTCACCAAAATGGACGGCGCCCCCAAAGAGGATGTTACCGCCTCGAGAGCGGCGGCGAGGGAGGCCCGATCTGAGGCGTCTGCGGCCACAAACAAAGCCTTTCCCCCAGCCGCTTCAATGGCCGCTACACGCGCATATCCGCGCTCAGCGTTGCGCCCCAAAACAGCGACGTGGGCTCCTGCCGCAGCGAGTCCCCCAGCGAGGGCCCCTCCCAAAACACCCGTCGCGCCAACGACAACCGCCACATCACCAGTCAGATCAAAAAGCGTACTCATTTGTATTGCTCGCTAGTAAAACAGAGCCCCACGCCCTTCGTCTACAGACAAGCGCGATCTAAAGCCAAGATCCCTTCCGACTTAAACTCCGAATCAAACACTCACGTTTCGAAATGCCGCAGCTTTTTACAAATCGCCTTTTTTGAGCGCCGTGACGGCGAAGTCCGCAGCGCGTGCGGTAAGGGCCATGTAGGTGAGGGAGGGATTGACGCAGGAGGCGGAAGTCATGCAGGAGCCGTCCGTCACGAAGACGTTTTTTACGGCGTGGACTTGGTTCTGGCCGTTGAGCACGGAGGTTTTGGGATCGCGGCCCATGCGCGCTGTGCCCATCTCGTGGATGGCCATGCCGGGGAAGGAGCCGTTATCGTAGATTTTGACGTTCTGCAAGCCGGAAGCCTCAAGCATCTCCTTGGCGTCGTTCGCCATATCCACGCGCATTTTCTTCTCGTTGTCTTGGAGTTCGGCGTCGAACACCACCACAGGCATGCCCCATTTATCCTTGGTGTCCGGGTCCAACGTGAGCTTGTTCTGGAAATAGGGTAGCATTTCGCCAAAGCCCGTCAGCCCCATCGTCCAGTCTCCCGGATGAGTCAGCTCTTCCTTGAATTCGGCGCCGAAAGCCATCTCCGCGACGTTACGCTGCCACCCCTGACGACTCGCCCCGCCTTGGAAACCAAAGCCTCGTTGGTAATCTCGTTTTTCCGAAGCCAGATTGCGGTAGCGCGGAATGTAGATGCCATTGGCACGCCGCCCGTAATAGTACTTGTCCAAATCCCCCGCCCAAGTGCCGTTGGCGCCGATGCGGAAATGGTGGTCCATCAGGTTGTGGCCGAGGTGGCCGGAGTCGTTCCCCAACCCATTGGGAAAACGGCTGGATACGGAGTTCAGCAGAAGCGAGGTGGAGCTCACCGTACTGGCGCACACGAAGACGATTTTCGAAAGATACTCACGATCTTCCATGGTCACGGAGTCTCGCACACGCACGCCAATGGCCCGCTGAGAGGCTTCGTCCAAAAGGATTTGCGTGGCTATGGAATCCGGCCGGAGTGTGAGTCTGCCCGTTTTAGCGGCCGCTGGGAGGGTCGAAGACTGCGTGCTGAAGTAGGCTCCAAACGGGCATCCGAGGTTGCATTTGTTGCGGTACTGACAACGGGACCGTCCCACGCCGAGCTGCTCCTTGGCCGCCTCGGAAAGATTGGCGACACGTCCTATCGTCATTATACGGCCGGGGAAATGCTTTTCCAAACGCCGCTTAACCTCCTTCTCGACATGAAACATGTCCATCGGCGGAAGAAACTCACCATCAGGAAGTTGTGGAAGACCCAGTTTTTCACCTGAAATGCCGGCGAAGCGCTCGACGTACGAGTACCACTCGGTAATGTCAGCATACCGGATGGGCCAGTCCACAGCGATGCCTTCGCGCAGGTTGGCCTCGAAATCGATGTCGCTGAGGCGGTAGGATTGCCGCCCCCACATGATGGACTTGCCGCCCACAATGTTAGGACGGAACCAGTCGAAACGTTTTTCCTCTTTGTACAGAGAATCGACATCTTTCATCCAATACTTTTCCGTCATCTCGTTATACGGATAGTCGCGGGAAAGTTTGGGATGCGTGGCGATCTGCTCATTAGTGATGCGGCCTGCGTACTGCATTTCCCAAGGCGCCTTCATTGCGTTTTCGTAGCCCGAAACGTGCTCAAGGGGTTTACCTCGCTCTAACATAAGAACACGCAACCCTTTTTCAGTGAGCTCCTTGGCCGCCCACCCTCCAGACACACCCGAGCCAATGACGATGGCGTCGTAAGTGCGGTCTGCCACCGACTGAATGTTTAAGTTAGCCATAAATATGAGCCACTATGGGATAATGAGACTTTCTATTAACTCGTTGCGTTCCAGATCTAAGCTGGCGCCTTACAACGCCCACGCCTTCTGTCCGGGCGCCAAAGGCACCGAACCCTCAAAACGGCCCGGAATTGGCAGGTAAGCAAGCGCTTGAGTTGCTCCTATTTCCGAATTGAAATAACCGGTTACCGTGAGCTGCTTTAATTTCAGGAAAAACGGCTTGTTGACCGAAGAGAAGGCCTTCATGAAATCCACCTTTTGCTCCGGTGAGAGTTGAGCGAAAGGTTTACTAAACTTGGTTTGGCATTCCCCCTCCAGCTTGGCGAGTCCGGCATAGAAACGGTCGTGCTCTTCCTTGGAGGAGCAGTCGCGGAGCATGCGGATAATGAACTTTTCGACTCCGGCGGCCCTTGCCCCAGGGGTGGTGGTAGTGGGAATAATGACGTCGGCGAGCTCAGCCAAAAGCGCATCTGACGCGGCGACTTCTTGGCCCAGAGCGTTTTGAGCAAGGCCTGGCGTGAAAAACGCCCCCACAGTAAGCGTGACTAGTTGAACGGCTTCTCTACGTTTCATCATAAGCATACCGAATTGGGAGTTGACCTATCCCAACCTTGCTACAAGGGGCCGGAGTACAATGCAACGCTGTTGCCACAGGAAAACCCATGACGCTGCCCTTTGTATTTATGCACCACAAGCTGTCACACCTGACATTTCAGAAAGGCGCAACTGGCCCCATTTTTAACAAGGAGAGAGGAGACACCCCGCACAGGACCACCGCTCAGAAAATTGGCTAATATTTGTTAAGGAGAATCGCTGAGAATAAAGACCCAGGGAATAACCTGAGGAAGCAGGCAATAAGCGCCTCTAAGAAAAACACCCAAATTGGCTAGTCCTGTGTGGGCCTGATTTTCTCTGTGACACAGATGCCCTAGCCTCCAAATTCCCTCTTTCTCTCACCCCCCACTCTCCTATGTTAAACATTGCCGGCCCGGCTTATGGGAATTTTTGTGATGGATTATCCCGCAGGGATTTTATCTCCATCGGTGGCCTTTTGATGGGGGGACTGAGTCTGCCGCAGATTTTGCGGGCAGAAGCGCAATCCGGCGTGGGTCGCTCGCCGAAGTCGATTATCATGATCTACATGGCGGGCGCACCGCCGCATCAGGATTTGTTCGATCTGAAAATGGATGCGCCGCTGGAGTATCGGGGCCCGTTCAAACCGATCAAAACAAATGTTCCTGGAATCGAGGTTTCCGAGCACATGCCGCTAATGGCTAAGATTATGGACAAGCTTGTCCCGATCCGCTCAATGGTTGGATCGCAGACCGGCGACCATGATTCCCACATTTGCTACACGGGCCGATCCTCCAAGGGTGTCGTGGTTCCGCCCGGGGGCTGGCCCTCGTTGGGGTCTGTCATGGCAAAGCTTTGTGCCGAAAAAAACGCCCCCATCCCGTCCTTCATCGGCATGGCGCCAAACGCGGGGCATCCCCCCTACGGCTCACCAGGTCACCCTGGGTTCCTTGGCCCGGCCTACTCCGCGTTCCGTCCCAACGGCGCGGGCGTCGCGGATTTGACACTCAACGGAATCACCAGCGACCGACTTGAAGACCGCCGTTCGCTACTCTCCAGCTTTGACACGTTCCGCCGGGACGCCGACAACAGCGGCCTCATGCAGGGGCTCGACGCCTTCAACCAGCAGGCGTTTAACGTGCTAACCTCCAGCAAGCTCCTCGAAGCGCTGGACGTCTCCAAGGAAGATCCCAAAATCCGCGAGCGTTACGGAAAGGGCTTCACCCAAAATTACGGCGACGGCGCTCCCCGCAATCTCGAACATTTCCTAGTCGCCCGCCGCCTAGTCCAGGCCGGAGCACGCTGCGTAACAATCAACTTCGGACGCTGGGATTTTCATGACAAAAACCACTCCGAACTGCTGACGCACCTTCCGCTGTTTGACCAAGGGTTCAGCGCGTTGGTAGAAGACTTGCACCGCCTAGGGTTGGACAAAGATGTCGCGGTAGTGGCGTGGGGCGAGTTTGGGCGCACCCCG
>CALQFT020000081.1 GCA_943329925.2 Opitutus sp. GAS368 | reverse complement strand
CCAAGCTACCTGCGGAGTCCGTGCAATCTGTCAAGGAAGCTGCTGCGCCGGGCTCCGAATCTTTACCTGCGGCCGCAGGGCAGTGAAATTGGTAGTTGGTTACTCCCTGGGGGGTTCCGGGTCCTGTGGGGAGCGGACGCATCCAGTCTTCCCACGTGTCTTCGTTGAGCAAGGGGTTTCCGGGGTGTACGAAGTGCGGTAAACTGGCTTGGCAGTGCGCTTGGGGGCATTGAAAGACGGGTTTGCCTTGGCGCACGCTGATGCGGATGGCAGAGCCATCAAACTCTGCGTCGCAGAGCAGGCAGAGTCGCCTGTCGGTAAGCTCCTTCCATAAACGGCTGCGATCGTATTCTTGAAGCAGGCGCAATCGAGCGGTGTGCTTTGTGTGTTGGGGGGGAGTGCTTTGCCTTGACTGAATGGCGCTGGGGCTCAGGAGCGAAGGCGTAGTTGGAAGTGGGAGGTCTGGGACGGGGGAAGGTGAGAAAAAGTTCATTGAGGGCAAACCACGGGAAACTAAACACCGCGAGCAGCGGCGTTATTCCCCAAGAGATCGGATTTCAGCACGCCCCGAGCGGGTGGAAATTCGTGGAAAGCCCGATTGCGTATAAACCTGAACCTACGCGCATTCGGGCAGGTGCGCCGTATCTTGCGGGCGACATGCATGGGCGTGGGCCCGTGGGTGCAAATGGCGGCGATTATCTCCGCAACTTCCTCAGCCGCTGGCGCGCCCTTGAACCTCTTCTAGGCCAGAACGGTGCGACACACAGACGGCGGACTTTGGGACTTATACCAAATCTTGAAGAAAACTGGTCCTTCTCTCCTAGGTGCTGAGGTCTTTTAATCATCCATAAACCTAAAAGAGAGGGTATTAGGGTGCCGTATTTTCTGGGAGCGGACTTTTTGCGGAAGAGTCCCCCGCAGAGGGAACGTGTGAGAGGGGGACGGGGGCGCCCAGGAAGCGGGGTTGTGTTTTCCACACGTACACGTCGAGGCAGGCGCGTGCACGGGAGAATATTTCGCGCACACGGGTGCGGATAGAGCGGCGCAGAGGCACGTGTGCGGAGGCAAAGCCCACGGCGGGGAGTCCTATTTCCGCCGCGATGAAAAGGGCGCGGGGCAGGTGGAAATCGTCGGTGACGATGAGCGTGTTTTGGGTGTGAAACACCTTTTGGGCGCGGATTACCGAGTCCAAGGTGCGGAAGCCAGCGTAATCCAGCGTGATGGCTGCAGCGGGAATGCCGCGCGCAAGCAGCGCGTCGCGCATTGCACCGGGCTCGTTGTAATCGGCGCGGCGGTTGTCGCCGCTAAGCAGCAGTCTGTCGAGGACGCCCTCACGGTAAAGGCGGGCGGCCGCGTCCATGCGCCCTTCAAAAAAGGGATTCGGTTCCGCGCCGTGGGAACGGGGGGAGGTGCCGAGTATCAAACCGGTGGCCGGCCGCGGCAGGCGCGTGGAATCCTCAATCACGGAGCGGTTTCCGACCACAAGGACGCGCAGGTTTGCCGCCCCAAGAATCCCCAGCGCGAGCAAGAGCACGCCCGCAAGTCCCACGGTTAGGCCGCGCAGGATCTTGCCGAGAAATGTATCAGGCTTTGCGGGAGCATTCACTGGGGTGAGGCGATTCTCAAAAGGGTCCTTCCATGCAGATGCGCTTCAGAGAGCGAAGCGACATTTATCAGACAGGGTTAATATCGTCTGTTTCCCTAGACTTGCCATAGCCAAGGACAAATGTTTTGCGAAAACTTCCGAATGTCCCTTGGGTGATCGCCTCCCGGATTTGAGTCATCAGGTTGAGATAAAAGTGCAGGTTGTGCAGCGTCACCAACCGTAAACCCAAAATCTCGTCCGACTTCACCAGATGCCTGATATAGGCCCGCGAAAACTCCCGACACGCCGGGCAAGTGCACCCTTCTTCGATGGGGCCTTTGGCACGCGTGTGGCACGCATTTTTTAGGTTCACAGTTCCCGCGGCGGTATAGGCGGTTCCTGTGCGGGCCACCCGCGTGGGCAGGACGCAGTCGAACATGTCGATGCCGCGTGCAATCATCTCCACCATTTGGGGTGGGGTTCCCAACCCCATGGCGTAACGGGCCTTGTGTGCGGGAAGGTAAGGTTCGCTGTGCTCCACGGCCGCCAGCATCTCCTCCTCGGGCTCTCCGACGGAAACCCCGCCCACCGCATAGCCGTCGAAATCCATCTGTACGAGGGCCTCGGCGCTTTCGCGGCGCAAGTCGGCAAAGGTAGCCCCCTGCACGATGCCAAATTTGGCGCCCGGGGTGGGCACTTCCTTGCATTGTTTCGCCCAGAGTAATGTGCGTTGGAGGCTGTTAGCTGCGTATTCTTTTTCGCAGGGGTAGGGCGGGCACTCGTCGAAAAGCATCGCAATATCCGAGCCCAAAGTGGCCTGAATTTCCATCGCTTCGCGCGGTCCTATAAAGCAGGAAGCGCCGTCAATATGGCTTTGGAACTGGACGCCCGCGTCGGTGATTTTGCGCAACTTCGCCAGCGAAAAGACCTGAAAGCCGCCCGAATCAGTGAGTATCGGCCCCGACCAGCGGCTGAACCCGTGCAGACCACCCAATTCACGGATGATTTCCAGTCCGGGGCGAAGGAATAAGTGGTAGGAATTCCCGAGGATAATTTGGGTTTTGAGATCCCACAATTCAGCGGGAGAAACGCCTTTGACCGTGCCTTGGGTGCCGACGGGCATGAATACCGGCGTCTCAATCACGCCGTGCGCAGTGGTCAATCGGCCCCGGCGTGCCTTTGAGTTGGGGTCTGTGGATAGCAGTTCAAACATGGAAAATTATCTACGCCAATCCGTTCTCCCTCAACACGCGCAGGTAAGCGGATTCCCCCATGCGCACGTTCTGACTCCAGTCCGAACTCGAACCGCCATCGGCGCGGTCACTGATGAACTTGTGACAGATAAATTCCGTCCCGGTTGCCGAGCAGGCCTTCGCCAGCGCGTAGGCCTCCATATCCACGAGGTCGGCTGGAACCACAAGATTTGGGTCGGTGACAAAACTGTCCCCTGAGCTGCACACCAGCCCGTGGTCGCCCAAGTGGAGGATCACATGATCTTCATAGGGCGTCTGGCCCGGTTTGAAGCCCAGCGGTCCGACGTCCATGTCCCTCTGCACAAAGCGGGTGCACAGATGCAGGCCGCTTCCCACGGTAATCCCGCCGGCAGTGCCGAAGTTCCAGACCCGTTTGGGGCGCAGTTTTTCGATGAGCCGCGCGGCGGTCAACGCAGCGTTGACCTTGCCCACGCCTGTGAAAAACACGTTGGCTAGCCCGGCGAGGTCGGGCGCCTCCTCGCGGATGGCGATAAGCACTATGTCATTCATGGTAATCCAGCAGCGCGTTGACGTTGACGCCGCGAGCGGCCAAGCGCGCCTCTCCGGGCAGAAACTTCAAATTCAGCACCGCGCCAATCTGAATGCGACTGGAGGGAACCTCGAAGTGCCCGTTGAGCAGGTCTACGATCGCCATCGCTGTGCCGCCGGTGGCTAGGACGTCGTCAATAATCATCACGCGCTTTTCATGTAACGGGCTGTTTGCCTGCATACAGATTTTAGCAGAACTATATTCGTAATCGTAACTTTGCGTGACTAATTCACCCGGGAGTTTGCCCGGTTTGCGCGCCAGATGCAGCGGCAGTTTGCGGGCACAGGCCACGGCGGCCCCCCATAGAAAGCCCCGGGCGTCGGGAGATACGATGGCCTCTATCTTCTGTCGTTCACATAGTTCGGCAAGCTCGCCCACCGTCCAGATAAAGGCGTCCGGTCTTTCTGTGATGGAACAGATGTCGAAGAAATTCACCCCAGGCGTGGGCCAGTCGGGAAAGGAACGGAGCAGAGACCGGAGTGAGTTTTTATCCATAAAATCAGATGTGGATATTTTTAGGAGGAGTGCGGGAGAAAATCAGCCTCTTTCGTGGGCGAGCCTGAGATATCGCAGGGCGGAGGGCGAATGAGGAGGAAGCTATTGGTTTGGACCGGGGCTGTAATGAATTGGCTTTAAATGAGCAACTGTTGGCTTTTTCTCAGGTGGGGTGACGACTTTTTATCTCCCTCTGGATGGTGCTTTCCTGCCATTCCACCCCGCTTTAACGTTGCCCCGTCCCCGACCAGGGTACGATTTTTTCCGAGAATCAGCCGGCCACATCGGATTTCAAAAGCGTCCCACTTCACATGTCCATCCACGCCGCACTCGCCCATCGCACCCACTACACTTACGACAGAGCCGTAGTCCACGGACCCCATGTGGTGCGGTTGCGTCCTGCTCCGCATTGCAAGACGAAGGTTCTTGGGTATTCCATGAAGGTAAGTGGCGGCGAGGTGTTTACAAACTGGCAGCAGGATCCTTTTTCAAATTGGAATGCGCGGCTGGTGTTTCCACAGCCCATTCGGGAATTGTTGATCGAAGTGGAACTGGTGGTGGAGATGGCGGTGCACAACCCCTTTGATTTCTTTTTGGACGAGCACGCCAAGCACGTGCCGTTTGTCTACGAGGCGACCCAAGCGCGGGAGCTGGCCTCGTTTTTTGAGGTTGGACCGGGTGGGCCGCGGCTGGAGGCCTATGCGCAGGCGTGGCGCGCGACTCTGGGGGCTCCCGAGGGTAGCGGTCAGTGGATGCAGACCCTCGACTTTCTAGTGGAACTTAACCAAGCCATCCAGCGGGATGTGTCTTATCTAATCCGTCTTGAGCCCGGGGTGCAGGCTCCCGAGGAGACGCTACAAAAGGGCAGCGGTTCGTGCCGGGATTCAGCATGGTTGATGTGTCAGCTGCTGCGTCGGCTCGGCTTTGCATCGCGCTTTGCAAGCGGTTATCTCATTCAACTTAAACCTGATGTAAAGGCGCTGGACGGCCCTTCTGGAACCACCGTCGACTTCACTGATTTGCACGCGTGGTGCGAAGTCTTCCTCCCCGGTGCGGGCTGGATTGGGTTTGATCCAACCTCAGGATTGCTCGCGGGGGAGGGGCACATTCCGCTCTCGTGCACGCCGGAACCGGGATCCGCGGCCCCGGTGAGTGGTGTGCTTGGGCAATGTGAGTCACACATGGAGCACTCCATGACGGTGAGCCGGATCCTGGAATCGCCTCGTGTCACGCTTCCTTACACTGACGCGCAATGGGCGCAGATTATGCAGCTGGGGCGGGACGTGGACGCGAAGTTGCTCGCCGAGGACGTGCGTCTGACCATGGGAGGCGAGCCCACGTTTGTCTCTGTGGATCATCCGGATGCGCCGGAGTGGAACTTCTCGGCGGTTTCGCAGGCCAAACGCGAGCTTTCCGGAACGCTGCTCAAGCGTTTGCAAGGCAGGTTTGCGCCCGGAGCCCTGCTCCATTACGGACAGGGAAAGTGGTATCCGGGTGAGCCGCTTCCGCGCTATGCGTTGTCCGCGTTTTGGCGTAAGGACGGGTTTCCCGTCTGGAAGAACCCGGGGTTGATAGCGGACGAGTCCAAGGATTATGGCTACGGTTTGGCAGAGGCTAAAAAACTGGGGGAACGCTTGGCCCGGATTCTGGGGATTGGCGGGGAGTATTTGCAACCCGGTTACGAGGACCCTGCGTATTACCTTTGGCGCGAGAGTCGCTTGCCCTCAAACGTCTTAGCCGAGGAGCCGAAGCTTTCCACGCCCGGAGAGCTCGAACGGTTTCAGCGACTCTTCAAACGTGGATTGAAGGAGGAAGTCGGCTATGTGCTTCCCTTGCAGAAACACGGTGAACTGTGGCGTACGAGTCGCTGGTTTTTCCGTGAGGATGGGCTTTTGAGGCTCTCTCCGGGGGATTCTCCGATGGGTTTGCGTCTCCCGTTGGACTCGCTCCCTTGGGTGAGTGCGGAGGATTATCCCCATCTCTCCAAACTGGATCCGAGCCAAAAACTTCCCCCGCTGCCGACGGCTTTCGGGTTTCAAGCAACCCCGGTTTCACAATGGGAGAAGCGCGAGAAGAATCTCGAAGCGCTGCAGCACGCCGATCGGGCGCCGCGTTTGAACGAAAGCGCGCCGTGGATAGTCCGTACTGCGCTGTGCGTGGAGCCGCGCCACGGCCGCTTGCATGTGTTTTTGCCGCCGATGCAGAGCGCGGAGGAATTCGTGGAACTTATTGCAGGGCTAGAGTTAGCAGTACGTGAATGCGGCTTTAAGGTAGTCATCGAAGGCGAGACGCCGCCGCCGGATCCCAGAATAAACCGACTCGGTGTGACCCCGGATCCAGGGGTGATAGAGGTCAATCTGCATCCGAGTGCGACTTGGGACGAATTGGTCGAGCGAACCGAAGTGCTTTATGAGGAAGCGCATCAGTCTCGCTTGGGAACGGAGAAGTTTATGCTGGATGGACGTCATACTGGCACCGGCGGGGGGAACCACATCATTTTGGGTGGAGCCACGCCGGGCGATTCGCCGGTGTTGCGCCGACCGGATTTGTTGCGCTCGCTACTGACGTATTGGCAGAACCATCCGTCGTTAAGCTGGTTGTTTAGCGGGCTTTTCATAGGGCCCACCAGTCAGGCGCCACGCATCGATGAAAGCCGCCACGACAGTCTCTACGAACTGGAACTCGCTTTTGAACAGATCCCCGGCCCCGATGAACCTGTCTCACCCTGGCTGGTGGACCGTCTTTTCCGCAACCTGCTTACTGATGCCAGCGGAAACACCCACAGGGCAGAGTTTTCCATCGATAAATTATATTCCCCAGACAGCGCTACCGGTCGCCTCGGCTTGTTGGAAATGCGTGCTTTTGAAATGCCGCCCCACGCCCGCATGAGCCTTGTGCAGCAGTTGCTGTTGCGCGGGATGGTGTCGATGTTCTGGAAGAAGCCTTACACTAACAACTTAATCAGATGGGGGACGGATCTGCACGACCGCTGGTTATTACCACATTTTTGCGACACCGATTTCCGCGAGGTGTTGGGAGACTTGAGTGAGATTGGGTATGCTTTTGAAAAGGAATGGTTTGCGCCGCATTTTGAGTTCCGCTTTCCGCGTGTCGGGCATTTCGAACAAAGGGACATCCGAGTGGAACTCCGTGCGGCGCTTGAACCTTGGCACGTTTTGGGCGAGGAGCCTGCGGGCGGTGGAGCGGTGCGCTACGTGGACAGTTCGCTGGAACGGTTGCAGGTGAAGGTTAGCGGCCTGGCGGGGGATCGCTTTGCGCTGCTTTGCAATGGGCGGCGGGTTCCGTTGCACCCGACTGGAACAAATACGGAAGCCGTTGCAGGCGTAAGGTATAGGGCGTGGCAGCCTCCGGGGTGTTTGCATCCGACTATCGCGCCTCATGCCCCTTTGGTTTTTGATTTGTACGACACTTGGAGCAAGCGTTCCCTCGGGGGGTGCCGCTACCATGTGGCGCATCCGGGCGGGTTGAGCTACGAGACTTTCCCAGTCAATGCGTATGAGGCAGAAAGTCGGCGGCTTTCGCGGTTCCTCACCCACGGTCACACGCAGGGGGTCTTTCTTCCTGTGGAGGAGCGTTTGAACCCGGAATGTCCCTTTACGTTGGATCTTCGAAAGCAACCTATTCGGTAGTAGATTTAGCGAAGCCTCTCAATCATGCGTCTCAGTTCGCCCATCCCCGTGCTTTCAGAAGCCGGATTGTAAAATATGGAAAAGGCTTATCGTGAAATGTTTGCGCGTGATGGTGCGCCTCGGGAGCATTGGGCGGCGCTTATGGGTGAGTTGGAGGCGATGGGGCCTTCGGAGAGGACTCGCCGTTTGGAAAGTGCCCGGCGCATTGTGGGGGAGCAGGGCATCACCTACAACGTGTATGGCGATCCGCAGGGGATGGAGCGGCCGTGGGATTTGGATCCGCTGCCGCTGCTGCTTTCACCCGGGGACTGGGTTGAGATCGAACGGGGATTGGTGCAGCGCGCGACGCTCATCAATTCGATTTTGGCTGACTGTTACGGGCCGCAGCGTCTGATTCGTTCGGGCAGTCTGCCCCCCGCTTTACAGTTTGCCCAAGCGGATTTTCTTCGGCCGGCCCACGGGATACGGCCGGCTTCCGGGGTGTTCCTGAACCTGTATGCGGCGGATCTCGCCCGAGCCCCGGACGGGCGCTGGTGGGTGCTTTCGGATCGGACACAAATACCTACGGGTGCAGGTTATGCCTTGGCGAATCGGCTGGTGACTGCGCGGGTCTTGCCAGAGGCTTTTCGGGAAAGTCGGGTACAGCGTCTGGCGGGTTTTTTCCGGCGCTTTCAGGCGTCTTTGGCGCAGTTGTGCGAGCAAGGCGGATGGGATTCGCGCGAGCCGAGAGTGGTTTTGCTCACTCCCGGTCCGTACAACGAAACGTATTTTGAGCAGGCCTACCTTGCCCGCTATTTGGGGTATTCGATGGTGGAGGGGCAGGATTTGATGGTGTGTGACCGGATGGTTTTCCTAAAAACGCTCAGCGGATTGGAGCGGGTGGACGTGATTTTGCGCCGGGTCGATGATGCGTTTTGCGATCCGCTGGAGTTGCGAAATGATTCCATACTCGGGGTGCCGGGCTTGCTGGAGGCGTTGCGAGTGGGTAACGTGGCTATTGCCAATGCGCTTGGATCCGGGATGTTGCAGAGTCCCGCGTTTCGCTCCTTTCTTCCGGGTCTGTGCCGTACGGTTCTGGGTGAGGATCTACAAATGCCATCCCTGGCAACTTGGTGGTGCGGTCAGGAACACGCACAGCGCCATGTGCTTTCGCACTTCGAGCAGTTGGACGTGCGCCCGGCTTTTGCAGGCGGGCCTGCCGTTCCACAAGATCCCGGTGAATTGCGCAAAGCCATCGCATTTGCCCCTCACCGCTGGGTGGCCCAAGAGCGCATGCGTTTTTCTGAAGTCCCTTGTTGGGAGAAGGATGCCGTTGTGGAGCGTCCTTTCCTTTTGCGCGTGTTCCTCCTTGGAACAAAGGACGGTTATGTCGCCATGCCAGGCGGGTTGGTGCGCACCGGATTGGGCACCGGACCAACGGGAATCTCGATGCAGGAGGGAGGTTCGAGTAAGGACGCCTGGGTGCTGAGTCACGACCCGGTGGATGAAGTCTCGCTTTTGCAGGGCGCTGATTCACCGATAGAGCTGCGGCGTGTGGGTAACAATTTGCCGAGTCGCCTCGCGGACAACTTCTTCTGGATAGGCCGTTACACCGAACGGGTGGACGTGGCGGCTCGGAGTTTGCGTGCTGCTCTGCTGCGGTTTAGTCCGGAAAGTGGCGGGAGTGATTTGGAGCAGCTTCTGCCGCTTTTGCGAACGTTGGAGGCCCAGGATCAGATTCCAGCGGGGGCGGCGAGCCGGGATCGTACCGTGGCAGAGTTGGAAGCGGATTTTATGGAGGCGTTGTTTTCGGCGTCTCGTCCGGCGAGTTTGCGCAGTTTGTCGGCACGCGTGGTGCGTTTGGCGATGTTGGTTAGAGATAGGACGTCGAACGACTTATGGCGGGCGTTGAGTCAGTTAGAGGATGCCTTGGCTCTGGAAATGACGTCATGGTCGGCAGGAGAGGCGATCGGGTTGCTCAATCGCGTGCTGCTGTTGTGCTCTGCATTTAAGGGGATTGTGCGTGAAAATATGACACGCGCCCAGGGGTGGCGCTTCCTCGACATGGGGCTGCGTATGGAGCGCGCCCTGGCCCTCTGCACTTTCCTTCGCGAAACGTTGCTTTCCTCGGAGGCCGACCATCCCAGCCTGCTGGAAAGCATCCTCGAGCTTTGCGATAGCACTCTCACCTATCGCTCCCGTTACAATCTGTTGCCCAACTTGATGGCGGTGTACGACCTCGTGCTTCTGGACGATACCAATCCGCGCTCGCTTCTGTTTCAGTTGCTCCAATTAGAAAAACACTTTGAGCGACTTCCTCGCAAAGGGCCCGCCGTGCTTCCCTCCTCTCAGGAACGCTGGCTTACCAAAATGCTCACCGCCGCTAAATTGCTCGATCCCCACGAACTGGGCGTCCCAGGAGCGATTCTTTCCGAATCTGAGACTGCGAGGCTTTTAGATTTCGTTCTCGCTGCGCTTCCTAAACTTTCAGAGGTGCTTGCCGTTACGTATTTTGAGCACTCCAATATTTCGCGAACCCAAGCCTGATGGACTATCAACTCGTTCATAAAACTGTTTACCAATACAGTGAGCCGGTCACCGTTTCCCACCATGCCGCCCGCATGGAACCGGTGCGGGATGGCCGCCAGGATTGCTCGTTTTTTTCGCTGCGCATCCTACCCGAACCCGACGTCTGTACCACTAGGCATGATTACTTTGGAAACAGCGTTACCGTGTTCGGTATACGCGAGTTACACCGGACTTTGGAAGTGCAGGCGATTAGTCGTGTGACGGTGCGGGAGATCACCCCTCCGGTCCCGAATTTGTCTCCGGTGTGGACTGAGGTGGCAGGCCGCTTTCGGGATCCTGTTTCACCACAGGACACCGGGGCTTACGAGTTTTGTTTGGACTCTCCGATGGTGCGCCTTGCCCCTGAATTCGCGCTTTGGGCGCGGGAAAGTTTTGCTATTGGGACGCCGATTTTAGTGGGCGTTGCGGAGCTTGTGGCCCGGCTTTTCAGCGAGTTTGAGTTTGATCCGGTGGCCACGGATGTTGCTACGCCGCTGGAAGACGCGTGGATGGCGCGGCGCGGTGTGTGTCAGGATTTTGCGCATGTGGCGCTGGCGTGTTTGCGTTCGCTCAGCCTACCGGCGCGCTATGTTAGCGGCTATCTTCGCACGGTGCCACCAGCCGGAGAGGCGCGCATGCAGGGGGCGGACGCTTCCCACGCGTGGATCTCGGTATTTTGTCCGCTTAACGGCTGGGTGGATTTTGACCCGACAAATAACATCATGCCCAGCGACGGGCACATCACTGTGGCAACCGGGCGTGATTACAGCGATGTCAGCCCCCTGAGCGGCATTCTCACCGGTGGAGGCGAACACACGGTGGATGTCGCCGTGGATGTGATTCCGCTGCCGTAAAAAGACATTTAACGCGCCAAGGACGAGACTGCCGCGTGCAGCTCCGTAGCGAGTGTCTTGCGGTCGCGGGCGGGTGGCAAGGGGGGCCCGAAGCGAACAGTCGCATGGATTTGGCTGCGCTTGACCATCGCCAACAGGCAGGGTCCTAGGTCGCGATCGCCGAAGTAGGCGATGTCGTGGGCGGGCAGTCCGTCGAGTCCGGTGTAGGCGAGGTGTGCCGGAGTGACGGAGGCGGCAATGTCAACGGCGGGTTGGAGTAACGAAGGTTGAAATGGAAGTACGCTGCTCCCGTCCGAACTTGTTCCCTCGGGAAATAACGTGATTAAAAGTCCAGCGTTGAGTCTTTTGCGCAGTGCAGTGTTGACGCGGGATACGTCTGTGCGGCGGTTGCGCTCAACGTAAATGGTTCCAGCACAGCTTGCAATGTCTCCAACCAAAGGCCAGCGCGCCACTTCTGATTTGGACACAAACACCATGGGCTGCAGGGCGCTTAGGGTCATGATGTCTAAGAAACCCAGATGATTGGTCACTAGAAGTCCGCTTTTGGGCAGCTCACCGTGGACGGTATGGCGCACATTAAGGTGCCGGAGCAGGGCGCGTGAGAGTTTGTGTAATTCTTTCGCCCTCAAGCGCATGGACTCCAGGGACTCCTCCAGGTTAGGGGTCTTTAGAGCACGGAAATGCAGGAGTCCGTGTAAAAGTTGAACCACGAGGCGCGCGCATTTTCCGCCCAAAGTGAGCGGGCCGATTTCGGGCGCTCTGCTCGGGGGCGTGTCACTGGAGAAGTTCGGCGGCGCTGGCGGGGAGTTTTTTGAGGTCAAGCAACGTCAAAAAATCGATGGTCTTGAACTCGCGGTCAAGCGCCGGGGGTGCACAAATTTTTGCGCCCAAGGAAAGGTAGGCGGTGAGAAGTTTTGGAGCGCGCGGCACTGGAGCGGGTTCGCGCTCTAGAGCGGGGAGGGGACACACCCATTCCGGAAGTGGAAGCGTTCGAAATTCAGGTGCGGCAAGGTGTTTGCGCGCAAGCATCTCGTACAAGGCGAGGCCTTCCTCCGCATCTTGTGAGGTTAGCGAACTGCAGCCCACCATGTAACGGCATCCGTGATCCCGCGCGTAACTTGCAATTCCTTTCCAAAGCATCGAAAGCACACGCAGGTTGCGGTGATCGCTGTGGACGCAGGCGCGGCCGAGTTCCAGCACTTCGGCCCGAATGGGCTCAAACGGCGAAAGGTCGAATTCTTGGGCGCTGTAAAATCCGCTGTGGCGGGCGGCCTGCTCCCCAGTTTGCATACGATAAGTGCCCACCACTTCGCCTCCACATTCCACTAGCAAATGGTGGCACGCCACATCGTAGGCGTCCTCGTCCCGTAGCGTGAGATAAGAGGCATCGAGG
This sequence comes from Opitutus sp. GAS368, assembly GCA_943329925.2. Taxonomy (GTDB): domain Bacteria; phylum Verrucomicrobiota; class Verrucomicrobiia; order Chthoniobacterales; family Chthoniobacteraceae; genus Chth-196. The sequence continues at coordinate 2,866 of CALQFT020000081.1, read as the reverse complement.
CCCTCTTGCAGCTCCAGATTGAAGATCATAAACCGCAGCGATTGGGCTGCTTGGATGTCTTTGGAGCTTGTCGCAAGGCGCACCGTGTATTGGTCCGCGCCGACGCTTCGGGAAAGAATGCGGCGCCCTATGGACGTTTGACGGGCTGTCTCTGCGGTAGATTCGGGCGAAGGCTTGTTCACTGGTGAATTCTTATGGAGCGAAGTGACAGAAGTGTGAGTAGTTTGTGACTCCTTTGTGACACCTGCTCCCAGCAGTCGAATTTGGGGCGGCGCCATGACTCTGAGACAACGGGCTTTCTCTGTTTCTCATGAGAGAGAGGGAGACTGCAACCCTACATTTTGATTCTCGCCGAGTGGGTTGAGGTGAACATTGCCCCTAAGGGATGTTATTCGTCATGGGTGCTCCGAAGTGCTAAGGTAGTCGAGTTATGTTCCTTACTGTTTTGTGCTGGCTCTTTATCGTGATTTTGCTGCTTACGGGATTCGTGGGAAGTTTTCTGCCCGTTCTTCCGGGAACACCCCTGATTCTGGCGGGCGTCTTTCTGTATAATTTTTGCGTGCAACGGCTCTTGATGCATCCGGAGCGGGCGTTGAGTGCGGGAAGTTTGTGGGGGTTTGTTGGCTTGGTGGTGTTGGCGCATCTGGTGGACTTCACGGCGAGTCTGGTGGGAGCCAATCGTTATGGGGCTTCGCGCAGCGGAGTTTGGGGAGGAGTGATTGGGTTGGGGGTCGGGGTGTTTTTTAGTTTGCCGGGTTTGCTGCTCGGGCCGCTGATTGGGGTGGTGTTGGGGGAGTTGTTTGCTGGCAAGGCGATTCAGGTGGCGCTGCGGGCGGCGTGGGGCACTCTGGTGGGAACGGCAGCGGGAACCGTGGCGAGAGTTTCTATCGCGCTAATTATGGTGCTCTGGTTTGCGGTGGCGGCATGGTCCTCACACGCGGGCTAAGCCGAAGCGTGGCTGAGTGTGAGGCAAGGTTGTTTTTCGCTTTTCCTTCTTTTCTTAGTTAACCTTGCATTGTGCGTTGACAGGCTGCACCTGTTTTGGCAACCTCCCGACCCTTTTTCACTCCTCGTCCACTTTCATTCATGGCCAATACACCTTCCGCCGCCAAACGCGCCCGCCAGACCGAGCGTCGCACCCTTATCAACCGCCGCTCGCTAACCGCTGTCAAAAACCAGCTCAAGGCTGTGCGTGAAGCATTCCGTTCCGGAAACAAAGAAGTGGCAACCGCCGCTGCTGCACACTGCGTGTCCACCTTGGACAAAGCGGTAAAGACCGGCAACGTGCATCGCAACTCTGCAAACCGGCACAAGAGCACAATCAACAAGGCTTTATTGGCGCTTGTCTAGTCTTTTAGACGCCTTTTGGTTCCTTCTTTAGACTGATATTTTTAAAAGGGGCATCCGCATTGCGGGTGCCCTTTTTTGTTTGGTACGGGTTTCTTAATTGTGCGGCTTACTCTGGAAAGCTTTTTGGAGCTGGACTCTGAACCCAGCGATCGAGAGCAAATAGAGGATTTCCGTTTTTCCTGAACTGTAGTCTTAGCACTTCGGCACTTTAATTGGGGCCGTCCCCGCTGACTTGCACCTGCGGCCTCGGTGGGTTTAGCTTGTCCCTAAGGCTCCAGGCTTTTTAGCCGCCCGGCTCCCTTGCTCCGTTTCATGTCTTCCCACCCGTCGCCGCCGGTTTCGCTCTACGACCTCACTTTCGACCAGTTGCTTGGCACGCTGGTGGGAGACGGTTTGCGCCCAGCCCACGCCACCACGCTCTGGAAGGCACTCTATAGCGAACTCGACCCCGCGCCTAATCTTCGCACCGATTTCCTAGGACCGCTCCAGCGCTGGCTCCAAGCCCGTTGGGCCGCACCCTTCACTCTGACAACGGCCGACATCACCACCTGCATTTCCAGTAGCGACGGGCTCACCCGCAAACTGCTCCTGCGCCTCCATGATGCTCAGGAGGTGGAAACCGTCATCATGGGGTATCCCGGCAGGTTCACGGCCTGCCTGAGCACACAGGCCGGTTGCGCGATGGGCTGTGTTTTTTGCGCCACGGGGCAGATGGGGTTTGTGCGGCACCTAACGCCCGGAGAAATTGTGGCGCAACTAATTGCCGTGCAACGACTGCTTCGTGAAAGTGGCGATACATTGCGCAACGTCGTCCTCATGGGGATGGGCGAGCCGCTCCACAATTATGACGCCGTCATGCAGGCCCTCGCGACTGCCTGTCGCGCTCCGGGCCTGGCACTGGGGCCCTCGCGCATTTCGGTGAGCACCGTGGGCGTGGTGCCGGGCATCATCCGGTTTACCGATGAACGGCAGCCTTACTCCCTCGCCATTAGCCTGCACGCGGCCACCGATGAGGAACGTTCCGCCCTGCTGCCCGTCAACCAGCGCTGGCCGCTTTCTGAACTCATCGCCGCCTGCCGCTATTACATAGAGCGTTCCGGTGCAAAAATCTTCTTTGGTTGGACGCTCATCGCCGGGCGCAATGACACCTCCGAGCAAGCCCGCCGCCTTAGCGAATTGCTGCGCGGTTTGAACGCCCATGTGAATTTGATCCGTCTCAACGCCACAGCCGGGTTCAGCGGCGTGACCACTGAGGAAGTCGCCGCTGCTGCGTTCCAAAAAAGCATCCAGGATGCAGGCATTCCCTGCACCATCCGGCAATTTCGTGGAATCGACGTTGCGGCGGGGTGCGGTCAGCTTCGTTCTGAGAGGGCAAACCCGCGCCGAGTTGCGGCCACGGCTCCGGCGCTAAGCGCCTAATAACATCTCTTTTAGATTTATGGATGATTAAAAGACCTCAGCACCTGGGAACGCGCACGTCCCAGCTCCGCAAGGACTGTCTGAGTTTTTGGAGCGT
>CALQFT020000080.1 GCA_943329925.2 Opitutus sp. GAS368 | reverse complement strand
TGGGTCGATGATACCGACGCCGAAAAAGTGCTGCCAGTAGATGTTGGCGAGGTTGCGTGCCATGAGGCGATTGTCCGGCGCGGTGAGCCAATCAGCGAGGACGGTGCGACGTTCGCGGTCGGCGGTGGTGGCGAGAGCGCCGCCGAGGAATTTGGGCATGACTTGCTTCTGCGTGACGGGGTGACTGGTCTCGCCGCTGGGGGCTTCATAGACGAGCACGTCCATCATGTCCTCACAGCTCTTCTTCTGCGTGCGGGCAAAGAAGGCGACCATGCCGTAGTAGTCGTTCTGGGTCCAGCGGTCGAAGGGATGGTTGTGACACTGGGCGCACTGGATGCGTGCTCCGAGGAAGAGCTGCGCCATGTTTTCCATGAGCAACTTCGGGTCGCGCTCGCGGTAAAAATTGGTCTCCGGATTTTCAATCCAAGTGCCTTTCGCTGCTATAAGACGGTGGATGACTTCATTCATCGGCGTCTCGCTTTCGATTTGGCGGTGCAGCCACTCGGTGTAGCGCACGGTAGCCTTTTGATGCGAAGCGGAGGCCGAGACGATGCTGCGCGCCTAGAGTCGCTCGCCCCACTTCATGGTCCAGAGATCGGTGAACTCAGGTCGTGCAAGCAAGCGGTCGACAAGTTGCGTACGTTTGTCGTTACGGGCGTCGTTTTTGAAAAACTCGTACTCGTGAAGGGTTGGCAGCAGACCGCCGGACTCGGCCGCCAGCCCGTGAGCATCGTCATCTGCCCGCGCTCATGCGCCGACTCCGTGTGCCAAACGCCGCGCAGCAGCGTCAGGTTGTCTGCCACGCCTGCCGTCTTTTTCAGCAACTCGCAAAGCTGCATCCCAGGCACCTTGGTTCCGATGGCACCGAACTCGCCGCGATACTCCGCCGCCGCCTCCGGCTTTGGGTCCCATGACTCATGCTGTCCCAGCGCCCCAGGCAGAAAGATATGAATCACCGAATTCGCCCGCGCCACCGGAGCCGCCGGACCTTCCGCCGCCTGCAACTCCAGATACCGCCCCAGTGAAAGGCTCATGCAACTGCCCACTCCCACGCGGAGCAGGTGACGACGGGAGATGGAGTGTGATGCGTTCATAGAAATGTGATTACACTTGCGGTTTTCAGACCTTCAAAAGGATAACCATTAGAGAGCGAATTGCTTATATTTAGAATAGTCTCCGAATCCTGCAAACTCCTTTTCCGGCCTTTGCGGCCTTTGCGGCCTTTGCGGCCTTTGCGGCCTTTGCGCCGGACGTCTTATCCCTGCTTCAGCACCGCGCGGCGGTAGAACAGCGGGGAGCTTTTCTGGTGCCGGTGAAACTGCCTCTGGAAATGGGCGGGCGTCGGGTAGCCGCGGGGCTCAAGCGATGATCTCCTTCACCACGTGAGACGGGTTCACTCCGGTCAGCCGGAAGTCGAGGCCTTGGGAGCGAAACGTGAGCTTCTCGTGGTTGAGACCGAGTTGATGGAGGATGGTCGCGTGGATGTCATGCACGTGGACGGGATTCACCGCCGCGCCGAAGCCGAGTTCATCGGTTTCGCCATAGGTTACGCCGGGTTTGAAGCCGCCGCCGGCGAACCACATGGTGAAGGCGTCGATGTGATGATTGCGGCCAGTGAACTCACGCACTTCACCCATCGGCGTGCGACCGAATTCGCCGCCCCAGATGACGATGGTGTCGTCGAGCAAACCGCGCGCTTTCAAGTCGCGGACAAGCGCGGCGGCGGGCTGATCGATATCTCTGGCTTTGCCAGGCAGATGCTTCTGCAAGTTTTCCGTGATGCCGCCGTGATGATCCCAGTTGGTGTCATAGAGCTGCACGAAACGCACGCCGCGTTCGACAAGCCGCCGCGCGAGTAGGCAATTGCGGGCAAAGGTGGTCTCCTTTGGATCCTTGATGCCGTAGAGATCCAGCGTGGCCTGACTCTCTCCGCTCGTGTCCATGAGATCGGGCGCGCTTGTTTGCATGCGATAGGCCATCTCGTAGGCGTTGATGCGGGTAGCAATCTCCTGATCGCCGGTCTGCACGAGCTGCTTGAGATTTAACGCACGCACGGTGTCGATGACCTGGCGCTGTTGCGCGTCGCTGACGCCGCTGGGTGTAGTGATGCTGAGGATCGGCTCGCCCTGATTGCGCAGTGGCACGCCCTGATAGCTGCTCGGCAGCATGCCGCTGCTCCACAGCGCGGCACCGCCACGAGGTCCGCGCGGCCCGCTTTGCAACACGACGAATCCGGGCAGATCATCGCACGCGCTGCCAAGCCCGTAGGTGAGCCACGAGCCCATGCTGGGCCGGCCAAACTGCCCGCTGCCCGTATTCATAAAAAGCTTCGCCGGCGCGTGATTAAAGAGGTCTGTCTTGCAGGTCTTCACGAAACATAGGTCGTCGGTGATCCCGGCGGTGTAAGGCAGCAGATCACTTACCCATGCGCCGCTCTGCCCGTGCTGGCGGAACTTCCGATCGTTGCCAAGCAGGTTCATGCCGTTGCTCGTGTTCATGAAAGCGAAGCGTTTGCCTTCCACATAGCTTTGCGGGATGGGCTGACCGTTTAGTTCTTGGAGCTTCGGTTTGTAGTCGAAGAGCTCCAGCTGTGTCGGTCCGCCCGCCATGAAAAGAAAGATCACGTTCTTCGCCTTCGGCGGAAAGTGCGGCTGTTTGGGCGCGAGCGGATTCTGCGCGATGGACGCGGCGTGCGACTGGGCATCGGCGAGGAGCGAGGCGAGCGCTAGACCGCCGATACCCATCGAGCATTGGCTGAAAAAGTGGCGGCGGGTTTGGAAGAGGAGATCGTTCATGGGTCAGTCGCGGGTCACTGTTTCGTCGAGGTTGAGAAGCACGCGGGCGGCGCTCAGTGTGTCGAGTTTGCCGAGCAGTTTCATCTCGTCGTCGGAAGGCTTGCGAGCGGTGCAGCGGCGGAAGGCGAACTCCAGCCCATCCTTCTCGATGATCTTTTGCAACGCGGTGGCGAACTCGAAGAACGAGGCATCGTTCAGCAGCGTGAGCGCCTGCAACGGAGTGTTGCTGCGAATGCGGCGTGTGCAGGTGCTCTGTCCATCGGGCGCATCGAAGACGACAAGCGAAGGCGGCGGCGTGGCCCGATAGACAAAGGTGTAGAGTCCGCGGCGGTAGCGATCCTCGCCCTTACTGACACTCCAACTGCGCTTCACCTGGCCGAGGCTCATGACGCCATCCGGGATCGGCGGAAAGACCGGCGGGCCGCCGAGCTTCGGCGAAAGCAGCCCGCTAACCGTGAGCGCCGCATCACGAACGATCTCGGCATCGAGGCGCATACGCTGCTGGCGGCCGAGTAGATAGTTGTTCGGATCCTTTTCGTGCAACTCGGGGCGGTCCGACGCGCTCTGCCGATAAGTGCGCGAGGTGACGATCAAGCGGTGCATTTCCTTGAGACTCCAACCGCGCGCCGTGAACTCGGTGGCCAGCCAGTCGAGCAGTTCGGGGTGCGACGGTTGCCCGCCCTGCGAGCCGAAGTCGTTCTCCGTCTCGACCAGTCCACGACCAAAGTGCTGCTGCCAGACGCGGTTCATGATCACGCGCGCGGTCAGCGGGTTGCCCGGGCTCACGATCCAGCGGGCGAGATCAAGCCGGTTGTTTTTGCCCGTGGTGTTTTCGTAACGATGCAACACCGCTGGCGTGCCCGGGACGACTTCATCCGCTGGGCGCGTGAAGTCGCCCTTGATGAAGACCGTCGTTTTGCGCGGGGAGGGCAGCTCTTTCATCACGAGCGTGGTGGTGCCCTGGTTGAGTTGCGTGTCGATTTCCTTGTGGCGATCGCTCAGCACGCGGAGCGGATCGCTGGGGCTCAGGATGATGCCGAAGAGGGCGAGATTGTCTGCAAGCGATCGCTTCTCAACGGGCTTTTCGACGGCTTTTTTGATTGCCGAGGCCAGTTTGCTCCGGAACTCGGGCGACATCTCTTTTTCCCAGTTAGCGATCTCGGCGTAGCGCTCTTTGATTATTGCCTGGAGCTTGCCTTCAATCTCTTTGAACTCGGCGGTGAGGCCGCTGACATCGACGCTCGGATCGAAGACCTTCAACGTGGGCTCCTCCTGGTTATTGAGGAAGGCGAAGAGCCGGTAGTATTCCTTCTGCTCGATTGGATCGAACTTATGATCGTGGCACTGGGCGCAGCCGACGCTCAGGCCCATCCACACAGTGCTCGTCGTCGCCACGCGATCGAAAATACTGTCCACGCGGAACTGTTCCACGTCGATGCCGCCTTCCTGGTTGATCGTCGTGTTGCGGTGAAAACCAGTCGCGATCTTCTGGCTCTCCGTCGTGCCCGGCAGCAGATCGCCCGCGATCTGCTCGATGGTGAATTGGTTGAAGGGCATGTCCTCATTCAGCGCGCCAACGACCCAGTCGCGGAACTTCCAGATCGAGCGCGGAGCGTCGATGGAGTAACCGTTGCTGTCCGCGTAGCGTGCCTGATCCAACCACCAGCGCGCCCAGCGCTCGCCATAGTGCGGGCTGCCGAGCAGGCGCTTCACGAGATCGTCGTATGCGGCGTCCGGATCATTGGCCGCCGCTGCGGTAAAGGCATCCACCTCCGCGCTGGTGGGCGGCAGGCCGATGAGATCGAGCGACACACGGCGGATCAGCTTCTCCGCGCGCGCTGCCTCGGACATCTTGAGGCCTGCTTTTCCGAGTTCCCGTGCGATGAAAAAATCCACCGCCGCGCTCCCACTTTCCTTCACCTGCGGCCGCACCGGCGGAATGAAAGCCCAATGTGATTCATACTTCGCGCCCTGCTCGATCCAAAGCTTGATCAAGGCACGCTGTCCGGCCGTGAGCGGAGTCTTGTGCGACTTCGGCGGAGGCATCATCTCATCACGATCCGTGCTCAAGATGCGCGTCCACAGCTCCGATTTTGCCAAATCGCCCGGCACAATCGCCCGCACCCCATCGCGCTCGCCAGTGGCTCCTTCAACAGTATCCAGCCGCAGCTCCGCCTCGCGATGCTTCGGATCGAAGCCATGACACGCGAGGCATTTCTCCGAGAGGATCGGCCGGATCTGGCGGTTGAAAGAAACCGGCCCAGCCGCGCGCACGGTGGAGACTGAGCTGACGACGATCAGGAAAAGAAACTTCAGGCGAGTCATGGCGTGCAACAAAGGAGCTTTGGGTCCGCGTGGAGAGAATACCATCCGCGCGACGGATCTTTGACATCCAAGATTCACGGGCTTATTCACGGTTGAGGAATTCATCTAGGTTCAAGAGCACGCTGCATAGCGCGATTCAGGGTGCACGGCATTGGCTGGACAATTGGCTCAGGCAGCAGGGCGGCAAGGAGGGAGTGTTTCATGGCGGGCGATGCGAAGATCTCTGGACTACTTTTCCTTCCACAGCGGCGAGGCGGCAGTCGCATCCGGCGTGGCGGCAGGTGAGTTACTAGGAAATTCCTTTTTCATGCATCGGCTCCATTCCCGCCGAAGTCCCTCAGGATGCAAGGGAGCCCCGCCGCTGCTTGGGGCGTGGAATGAGCGTGGGGATGCGTCAACATATTGGACGGGAAGGGATAAAATTTCGCTTTCACCCCCCTGCACGCTTTGTTCAGCCTGGACGCGGGGTTAAGCAACTTTAAGGCAGATCCAGCCGTTTGAAATGGCGTCGGCTACTTCTTTGATTGTATTATCCAACTATCATGGCTGGTTCCCTCGAAAATATTTTCCCTGTGTCCTTGTACGCAACTCCAAGCCCTGCATATCGCGATGTGTTTTATACAGTCCCTCGCGCGGGGCATCTCATCGCAGGACAGAAGCACCACATCAAGCGGAACCATTTTCCGGGACACGAGTTGATTTTGTGCCTACGGGGCAAGGGATGGACTCGAATTGAAGGACGTTTGCACAAGGTCGAGCCAGGAGACCTACTTTGGATAAACTGCCATCGCCCCCATGAACACGGGGCGGTGCTTGAGGAGCCTTGGGAAGTGTACTGGATCCGAACCGAGGGCCCGCGATTGGCGCAAATGGCTGAGTTATTATACGTCGGAGAAAGCCCCGTGATTCGAGGCGTCGACATGGAGTCAGCGCGGCGCATCTATTGCGAACTGTTTGGGTTAATCTCCGATGAATCCCCCGGTTCGCCCGCGCGGATTCACGCGCAAGTCGCACAAGTTCTTTCGCTAGCCTTTTGTGCTCGCCAACAGGCGGGCGCTTCAGACCCGGAAGTTCCACGCTCCTTGAAGCGCCCCGTGGAAACCATGAAAATGCTCTATTTCGAACGCCACACGGTGGAATCGCTTTCCCAGATTGCCGGATTAAGTCCGACCCACTTTTCGAGGCTGTTTAAGGAGGCTTTCGGAACCAGTCCCATTGACTGGTTGCGGAGAGAAAGGATTAGCCAGGCCAAACGACGTTTGGCTGATACAAGCGATGATATCAAAGAGATCGCCGAGCAGGTTGGATACAATGACCGCTATTTCTTCAGCAAGGATTTCAAAAAGCATACAGGCCTCACCCCCAGCCAGTTCCGGACGCTTGAAACGGACAGATCATTGAGTTGAACTCTGGAGGAAGGTCTTGCCAAAAGCGCTACCCCATTCGTCCAACTGTATAAGGCTCACTAGTGCAACCGCGCGAAGTGGTGCCATCAGATAGAGATGTAAGGAGGCCCTATGGCTCACTAAGAAACGATCGTCGGTGGCTCCGCCACCCCTGCCCCGGCAATGCGCTTGTCTTGTTTTTGAATCACGCTGAAACTCGCCGCCAGTCACCCCCTGATACACGCCGAACCCCATGAAACGCACTATACTTGCCTCCCTCGCCGCAATGTCGTTTGTGTCGGCAGCCCCTGAGCCGCCGGAAACCCTTTCTCCCACAGTCCGTGTGGCGCTATGGCCTGATCAAGCGCCCAACGGGGACGGCACTTCTGAGAAGGTCGACTTGCATCTCAAAGTGTATCTTCCTCCCGAAGGCAAAGCCAACGGCGCGGCAGTCGTGATTTGCCCAGGCGGCGGCTACATCCGACACGTTACGGATCGTGAAGGGTATCCCATTGCCGAATGGTTCAATGCGCATGGCATCGCAGCGATTATCCTAGAATACCGCTTGCCTGAGGGGCGCTCGCTGGTGCCCCTGCTTGATGCTCAGCACGCGATTCGCTTGGTGCGTTTTAGCGCCGCCAAATGGAAGATCGATCCCCATCGCATCGGTATCCTGGGCTTTTCGGCAGGCGGTCACGTGGCCTCCACTGCCGATACACACTTCGATCTGGGAAAGCCTGAAGCCGCTGATCCGATTGAGAAACAGAGCTGCCGACCCGATTTCGCAATCCTTGTATATCCTGTTGTCACAATGGGCGATAACAGTCACCAAGGCTCCAAGGCGAAGCTGCTTGGTGCCAGTCCCAATCCCGAACTCGTGCGCCTTTTCTCCAATGAATTGCAGGTGAGCGACAACACGCCGCCCACTTTCCTGACCCATGCCATCGACGACAAGGCGGTGCCACCCAGCAACAGCCAAGATTTCGTGGCCGCCATGAAAGCCCACAATGTAGCGGTGGAATACCTCGAACTTCCCTCCGGTGGCCACGGCCTGAATGGCTGCAAAGGCCCACTCTGGGAGCAATGGAAGGCCGCTTCGTTGAAGTGGCTGGCCGCTCAAAAGTTTATCCCCTCTAGGGATTCGTGATCTTTAGCGTGCGGCGACAATCCCGCACGCGCGAGTTGTCTGAATGAGATGAAAAGCGAATTCTTGAATCCAGAGCGCAGCAATGCATTAACGCCCACACGCCCAGTGTGGAAGAAACGCAGGGCAGGGCAAAAAGCGGATGCCAGCAACTTGGTGGTGAGGAGGGCGGTGCGGAGTCCTATAGAACAGAGTTCATTTTCCGCCGAGCCAGCGCACTGCATTTTCCAGGACGCGCAGCGGCTCGGCTTGCTTGAAGATGGGGTAGGTTTCGTGGCCGGGGCGGAAGTAGAACACGCGGCCCTTGCCCACCTTCCATACCGAGCCGCTGCGGAAGTGTTCGCCTTTGTCCCAATTCTCCTCGAACACGACTTCATCTGGCGCTGGGACGTGGAAGGGCTCGCCATACATCTCCGTCTGTGGAATGTCCCAGTGCGAGGGCAATCCTGCGGCGATGGGATGCTGCGGCAGCAATGTGGTGAGGTGACCCGGCGCTCCATCGGCTCGATATGTAGGGAATACGCATTGCGGTAGTATGAGCTTCCAAACCTCGCCCTCGTGAGTGAGCGCCGGCGTGAGCGGCGCATCGCTTTTTACGCCTCTGTAGTAAGGCTGGGGATTCACAAACTCCCACTTTGCCGACGCTCGTTCTGCCTCGGGAACCCGCTGGAGCGCATCCTCCTTCGCGCGTTCCTGCATGAGGCGAACAAAGGGCTTCGCCCAATGCGCGGAATGCAGAGCGATGAGCGAGAGCTTGCCATCGAGAACGCGCTTTACTACGGCTTCCATGCGCGCGTCGTCCTGATCCTTGACTCGGCGATGGCACCAGAAGACGAGCACGTCCGTGGCATCGAGTGTCTCGTTACTGAGCCCCTGCTCCGCATCGTCCAGACGTGCCGTCTTTACGGACAAACCCGGCTGCTGCTCCAAATGCGCAGCGATGGTCTCGCCGAGGAATTTTTCGCCATACGCCTCCTTTTGCTGGGGCTGCTGCTCGTCCCAGACGAGCACGTGGATGGGTTCGGCTGCGGTCGCAAGGCTCCCGAGGCAGAGGAGAATGCTGGCGAGTGTATTTTTCATGGGTTGGTTTTATTCGAGGGTCACGACCGCCTTAATAACTCCGGCATACGGATTGATCCAGCCTGGGAATTGGGTGGGCGCTTCCGGCGGCGGCAGTGTGCCGCGGTAAGGCTTGGGCTGGGTTAAACACTCCGTAGCCCCCGAAAAGAGTAGTGCCAAGGGGGAGACTTGAACTCCCGACCAAGGGCTTATGAGTCCCCTGCTCTACCTCTGAGCTACCCTGGCGATTGCGCGGAGGGTGAATGTGCAACGCCTGCCGTTGCCATTGCAAGCAGAGAAATAAAAGTGCAGGCTGCAAATCGTAAGAAACGTTAATCGTAGCATTCTACGGCTCCTTTCCCTCTCATACCCCTTAATGAAAATTGCCCTCGTCCACTTTACGGCCCCGCCGATACACGGTGGAGTTGAACGGGTTGTTGACGAACAGATTCGCACTTTCCGGGCCGCAGGCCACAACGTCACTCTCGCCTGCTTTGAAGGCGGCAGCGAAGTGGCAGTCGACTCACATATCCCCTTAGACAGGAACGCCTCCCGCGCCGAATTGACCACCTACTTGTGCGCCGCCCTTAACGGAGTGGACTGCGTTCTCATGCACAACGTGGGGACCATGCCCTTCGCCCCAGAACTCACCGCCGCGCTTCAACAACTACCCGCCCTTCTACCCGCAACGCGCTGGATCTGCTGGGTCCACGACTTGGCCGTGGCGAGCTCAGACTATGCCGCCGCAATCCAAGGAAAACACGGCGAGCTTTTCAGCAAGTCCTTCTCCGGCTGGGAGTACGTCGCGGTCTCCGCCTCCCGCCAGCAGCAGGTGGAGGAGTTTCTGCATGTCGCCTGCGATGTGGTTCCCAACGGGGTGGATCCCGCCTACACACTCCAACTCGGCCCAGAAGTAGCCGCCTTGGCCGAATCTCACGGATGGTGGGACGCAGACTTGGTGCTGATGAACCCAGCCCGCCTGCTGCCCCGCAAAACCGTCGAAGTTGGAATTCAAGTTTCGATGGCGGCGGATTCCATAGGGCTCGATTTAAGGTATATTGTCACGGGCGCTAGCGACCTCCACAACGGAGGGCAGAGTGTTTACATAGAGCACCTAAAGCAGTTACGTGAAACTTTACGAGTCAAACACTCCGTTCACTTTCTCACAGAATCCATGGAAGTAGGACCGCAGCAGCTTTGCGATGTTTACAAAGTGGCCGACGGAGTGTTTTTGCCGGGTGTCAGAGAAGGCTTCGGTCTCCCCGTTTTAGAGGCGGGTGTTTTCGGCAAGCCCGTATTCTGTCCCGACGTCCAGCCCATGAGCTCCTTGCCTGGGCCAATCACCTACCCTGCAGGCATGGCTGTTCCAGACCTAGCGCGCTGGTTCATACGCCAAATCAAGGCTCAGGATACGATTATCGCACGTAGAAAAATCCTCAGAGAATACAGATGGCCATCCATTTACCGCAAACACCTCGCCCCCCTCTTGGCTCGGGCTCACGCCAGGAACTAGAGCTAAAATTTTTGGCTCCAGAGCATTCCACTCTGAACCAGGACGCCGTTGACGCGCTCTGGCAGGCTCGCCACGGAGATCCCTTTGCCGTTTTAGGCGTCCATGCCTGGGACGGACGCAAAGTGGTGCGCGTTTTCAGACCAGACGCGCATGCGGTAAAAATAACCATTAAATCCCTCCACGAAGGACATTTGCACGAGCACTCCTTTGCAATGGGCTGCACCCACGAAGGAATCTTCGAGGTGCTTTTGGAGGATGCTCCCGCACATTTTTCTTATTCGTTGGAAATCGCGCTCAAATCCGGTGGCACCCTCCAAACCGCCGACCCTTACAGTTTTCCCCGGCTTCTGAGTGGGTTTGACGCCCATCTTTTTTCCGAAGGTCAGCATTGGAAATTGTACGACCGCCTTGGAGCACACTGCGAGATTGTCGAGGGCATTAAAGGGTGCGTTTTTCGCGTTTGGGCGCCAAACGCGCACCGCGTCTCGGTTGTAGGCGACTTCAACGACTGGGACGGGCGGGCCCATCCGATGCGCAAGCTTTTGGAATGCGGTGTATGGGAATTGTTTGTGCCTGAGGTCGGCTTGGGAGCCCACTACAAGTTTGAATTGCTTAATGTGTGGGGGCACGTGGTGCTCAAGAGCGATCCATTTGCATTTTTCTCCCAAAACGGATTGCAAACAGCCTCCCTAGTCTTTGCTTTGGATCAGTTTCAATGGTCCGATGAAGTGTGGATGGCCGAGCGCCGCCAAAAGGAATGGCACCGCTCGCCGGTATCAATTTACGAAGTGCACCTAGGCTCGTGGCGACGCAATATGGAAGAAGGCGGGCGGGCGCTCACCTATCGTGAATTGGCGCATACGCTTATTCCCTACGTCAAAGAGATGGGTTACACCCACCTTGAGCTGCTTCCCGTCGCAGAGCACCCCTTTGAAGGATCTTGGGGGTATCAGGTTACGGGATTCTTCGCCCCGACCAGCCGGCACGGCAATCCAGACGACTTCCGCTATTTCGTCAATGTTGCACATCAAGAGGGAATAGGAATCATTCTGGACTGGGTGCCCGGCCATTTCCCAAAGGACATGCACGGACTGGCTGCCTTCGACGGCACGCGTTTGTACGAACATGCCGATCCCCGACAAGGGGAGCATTGCGATTGGGGCACTCTCATTTTCAATTACGGCCGCAACGAAGTGCGCAACTTCCTGATTGCCAACGCCCTATTTTGGCTTGAGGAATACCACATCGACGGTCTGCGCGTGGATGCTGTCGCCTCGATGCTTTACCTAGACTACTCGAGAAAGTCTGATGAGTGGGTGCCAAACATCCACGGGGGTAGGGAGAACCTGGAGGCTATCTACTTCTTAAAACGCTTCAATGAAGTGTGTTACCAACGCTTCCCCGGCATCATGACCATCGCCGAGGAATCCACCGCGTGGCCCGGAGTCTCGCGTCCGTCGTATCTGGGCGGACTGGGCTTCGGCTTCAAGTGGAACATGGGATGGATGCACGACTTCCTGCAGTACATGAGCCGCTCGCCTGTGCACCGCCGGTATCATCAGGGAGAGATCACCTTCTCTCTTTTGTACGCTTTCCACGAACATTTCATGCTGGTTTTCAGCCATGACGAAGTCGTCCACGGCAAAGGGTCGATGCTCTCCAAAATGCCGGGGGATCCGTGGCAAAAATTTGCGAATTTGCGCATGCTCTACGCGTGGATGTACGCGCATCCGGGCAAGAAGCTGCTCTTTATGGGGTCCGAATTCGGGCAATGGTCCGAGTGGAACCACAACAGCAGCCTGGACTGGCATTTGTTGGGCTCGCCGATGCACGACGGACTTCGGCGTCTGGTCCAGCACCTCAACTGGCTATACCAGAACGAACCGGCCCTCTACGAGTTGGACGACTCCTACGCAGGCTTCGATTGGATCGATTTCCATGACGCGGATCAGTCGGTGCTGGCCTTCCAGCGCATGAGCGCCGGAGGTGACGTGCTCGTCTTTGTGGTGAATGCGACCCCTGTTTTGCGCACGGATTATCGCATAGGCGTTTCACAACACGGCTTTTATCAGGAAATTCTGAATACAGACGCGGAGCTCTACGGCGGTTCGAACAAGGGCAATTATGGCGGCGCATGGGCGCAGGGGCAGTCCTGGCAAGGCAAGTCGCACTCGCTGCTGTTGCAATTACCCCCGCTGGCAGTAATTGGATTCCGATGGAGCCGCCCTATCCCGCAGCTTCAAGCACCTGAAATTTCGAGTGGAGAAACACTCACACACCCTTAGCAACATGCTTAGTGGCAACCCGCCGATAACTGACATCGGCGGCCGGCGTGACCTGCGATTGAATTTGCAAACCCATCACCATTTTCTTAGTATCTAAATCAAACCTCAGAAATCTCCCTCTATGAAAAGACACTCATCTCTACGCGCAGGCTTCACGCTTATCGAACTTTTGGTGGTTATCACCATCATCGGGATTCTGGCCACGCTGGCGCCTTCCGCCATCAACGGGGTACTGACCAACGCCAACCAGGCTAAGGCGTTAAATGGCGCTAGAAACGTGGCCATGGCGCTCAAGCTTTACGCCAGCGATCACGACGGCCTCTTTCCCACCGGATCCTCAGCAACCGACGCCTTCAAACTTCTTCTACCAGCCGACGCGGCATCCTCTGGGTACATCAAGGATAAGAAGTCCTTCGTGGTAAAAGGCTCCGCCTACACTCCTACCGCTGCCGCTGGCACCAAAAGCGACCCCATAAGCTTCGGCGACAAGGAAAACCATTGGGCCTACATCTCCGGTTTGAACAGCGACGGCTCCGACACATGGCCACTCCTCTTTGACGGCACTGAAGACGGCACTTACGTCGCGAAAAAAACTGAAAAAGGCGGCGTTTGGGAAGGTAAGAGCGCTATCGTAGTACGCATCAGCGGCGCGGCTGGAAAGGAAACTTTGAAGGACATGAAGTTGCAGATCGACACCAGCAACGATCTCAACCCATCAGGTGACTGGCTCAAAGGCGGCACCTATGCAAAGCCTCAGTAGACAAGCAGTTTGGAGTTCCTGAATGGCGCTCTCCTAAAATCACAGAAAAGGTCCCGGTTCGACGGGGCCTTTTTTTGTGCCCGAAATCTAGCGACCGCAAAATCGGCGTCAGCAGCTTTATCGAAAAGCCCTCCCCTTGCCGGGCAAAGCCACAGCGAGTCTATCCCTCCTACTCGCCCATATTAAGCGTCACATAGTCGGTGCTCAAATCCGTGGTAAAGACGGTGTACTCCGCCTTGCCGAGATGGAGATCCACCGTCACGCAGAAGCGGTCTTGCGCCACAACACGCTGCAAGTGCTCCACAGGGGTAGAACTCGCCACGCCCCCTTTGACAGCCAACGTCCCACCGTAATAGATGTCGACCAGTTCCTCCCTCATTTTGATCCCGGAGTACCCGATCGCATCCATGATCCGTCCCCAATTCGGATCGCCCCCAAACCACGCACATTTCACAAGGCACGACTTCGCGATCGCCTCAGCACCCCGGCGCGCATCACTGAAGGAAGTCGCTCCGTTGACATGCACCTCCACAAACTTTGTAACGCCCTCGCCGTCTTCCACAATCATCTTGGCTAACGAAAGCGTCACGTGATCCAGCGCGCGCTGGAAGTGCTCGAAATCCGCGGTTCCCAACCTAAGCGGAGCGTTTTTCGCCTGCGCATTGGCCAGCATCAGCACTGTATCGTTGGTGCTCATGTCCCCATCGACGGTGATGCGGTTGAACGAATGTTCCACTGAAATAGCAAGCGCCTGTTGGAGTTCCGCTTTTTCAATGCACGCGTCGGTGGTGATGAAGCAAAGCATGGTCGCCATATTGGGATCTATCATCCCCGCCCCCTTGGCCACGGCGCCGATGCGAATGCTTCCGGAGGAAAGCGGGATTTCCACGGCGATTTCCTTTTTGACCGTGTCGCTGGTCATAATCGCCTCAGCGACTGCATGGGAACCAGTTGCGTGCACTTTCAAGCTCAATTCCTGGATGGATTTCTCCATCTTTTCTATCGGCAACTGCACCCCAATTCTGCCAGTGGAACACACCAAAATCTGCCGCCCCTTCACTCCCAAAGCCGCCGCCGCCGCTTGGGTCATGCGCTTGGCCCCCTCTATTCCAGGAACCCCCGTACAGGCGTTTGCATTCCCTGCGTTCGCCACAATTGCAACAATTTCTGCCGATCGCAGATGCACTTTTGAAACACGCACAGGTGCCGCCTTGACGCGGTTGGTGGTGAATGTGCCCGCGGCCACCGCCGGGAATTCTGACACAATCATCGCCAAATCAGGATGATCCAAATTGGAAGCTTTGATGCCGCAATAAATACTGCCGGTCAGGAACCCAAGCGGCGCATTTAGACCGCCGGGAATTTCAGAAAATACAGAGGACATGGGGAGAATGAGGAACCCTTATTAGCAGATAAATTAAGGTTTTCTTAAAGCCAATTGTGCAAATGAAATGTTTGTCAGACAAAAAGAACTACAACAAACCGCTAGATTCAGCCCAACCACACATCACATTAAGACACTGCACCGCCTGCCCAGCAGCCCCCTTCACCAAATTGTCCTCCACGCTCAACAAAAGCACACGTCCCGTCCTCGGATCATGGCGCCACGCGATGTCTACAAAGTTGGTGTTCGTGACATGACGCGTCTCGGGTAACGCATTCCCCTGCAACAACCGAACGAACCCGCCACGCGCGTAGGCCGCGTGCAGAACCGCGCCAATGCGCTCCGGCGCCACACCCGCGCGGGGCTTGGCGTAAATCGTCGAATGGATCCCGCGCGTCACTGGGGCTAGATGAGGCGTAAAGCTAATGCACACCGACTCTCCGGCGGCCGCGGAAAGCTCCTGTTCGATCTCCGCCAAGTGCCGGTGTTTTGGCACCCCGTACGCGCGGATATTTTCGTTACATTCCGCGTACAAATAGTCGACCTTCGCAGTGCGTCCTGCGCCGCTGACCCCGCTCATACTACTGACGTGAATGCTGTCGGGTTCAAGCAAGTTCTCCTTCAGCAATGGAATCAACGGCAACAAGATGCTCGTTGGATAACATCCCGCACAGGCCA
>CALQFT020000079.1 GCA_943329925.2 Opitutus sp. GAS368 | reverse complement strand
GTGCGTCATCGGAGGTTTGGATCGCTTGCTGGCATCCCTTCAGGATGCGGTTCGTTCTGGACATATTCCGGTGGTGTCGCTGCGCTCAACCACCGGCTAACAGCCGCGATGCCTCCGGCATCGGAACCATCAAATTAGACCTCACTGCCTACTAGGAAAGGGTGCCGCGCCGGTTACTACTTGGCTGGCTGGGCCGGCGATACTGCTGGAAGCGCAGGAGCAGGAGCAGGAGCAGGAGCAGCAGGAGCAGCAGGAGCAGCAGGGGGCTCGGTTACAGCCGGCGGAGCGAGGGGCGGCTCGGGAGCAGCGGGGTGTTCGGCGCTCAGTTGTTGGGATTCAAGCAGGGCCTCGTTCGCAAATGTCGAGGTTGGGAACTGGCTCTGGAGGCTTTCATAAGACGCCTTAGCTTCTTCGAACTTGTTCTGTGATTTGTAGATGCGAGCGATGCGTAGCTGCGCGACAGGGGCGGCGAATCCTCGTGAATCCGAGGAGAGCAGACTGCGGTAAGCCATCAGCGCCTCGTCTTGTTTGCCTTGGACCTCGAGCGTTGAGGCGATTCCAAGGCGTGCGGCAGAGGCCATGGGATGGTCGGCAGAGGAGGCCAGAAAGTCGCGTAATGTTTTAAGCGACTCGTCGAGCTGGCCGGCCGCGCGCTGTTTGCCCGAGAGCAACAGCACGGCGTTTCCTGCAGCGACCATTCCGCGGTGGCTGTTTATGAACTCAGTCATCTGCTCGGGCGTTTGGGCAAGCGCAAAGGCCTCTGCTGCTTCAATGTTTCGACGATAGGCAAGAAGCTGGGTGACTGCGTAGACCAGCATTGCCGCTATGAGTACTGCCACCGATGTCTGAATGGTCTTGCGGTGGCGAATCCAGAATTCCAGCAGGTCGAAGCCGTGATCGTCTGCAGCGGGAGAGGGAAGAGAGGGAAGTTCGGACATAGATTAAGTGAGGTTAAAAATGAGTTACAGGGTTCGCTCTATAATGTGCTGTTCTTGAGTGGTTTTCACCGTGCAGTTTGCGCCAAGCACGCCGCGCCACTGAGTGCCTGGGTATATCATCGCGTTGCGTCCGATAATCGAGCCGGGATTCAGTACCGAATTACATCCGATCTCCGCACGGTCGCCGATGATTGCCCCGAACTTGCGTAATCCAGTCGGGAGGTAGCCCCCAGAGCCGTTGGCCACAAGTACTTCAGAGTGATCGAGCCGCACATTGGACAAAATAACCCCCGCACCCAGGTGTGCTTTGTAACCGAGAATGGAGTCGCCCACGTAGTTGAAGTGCGGCACCTGCGTTTCGTCAAAGAGGATCGAGTTCTTAAATTCGCACGAATTGCCCAGCACACACCCGGAGCCAACAATCACGTTTTCTCGGATGTAGGCGCCGTTTCGAATCTCGCAACCTTCTCCAATCCAGGCCGGTCCTTTAATCATCGCGCCTTGTTCAACCACCGTCCCCGCGCCTATAAACACCGCGCCGCTAATGAAGGGTTTGCCGATGAGTCGGCCGTGTATTCCCGGTTTGAGTCGGAACTGCAGGTAGCTACTGATTTGGGCAAGCGCGTCCCACACGTTGACGGCGCTTTCAAAAAGCATCCGATGCTCAGAGTGTTGTAGGTCAAGAAAAGCCTCTGGGCTATAAGGGGCGGACATCTCAGATGGGGTGGTAAGTTTCAAAAAATCGCCGGAGAGTTTTAAGGAGCAGGCATCGCGGCGGTGGACCATTAAAAGACAAAGACCGTACAGAACTCAAAGAGCTTCGCTTAATTATGCGCTCACAATGCGTTTTTTTTATTTCGAGTTCTATCAGCGGCGCTAGTTCCGCGTGAGTTGCGGGCCGAGTTTGGTGTCCTTTAGTTGCCAGCCCAACCCGGCGATGGCAGCCCTGAAATGGTCCGAAAGCGCCCAGTCTTTTGCCGCTCTAGCAGCTTCGCGTTGTTGAACTAAAGATTGGACATCCTCGGGAACTGCGGCGGCCTCCGGCTCAAATTCCAAGATTGAATTCAGGGCGGTAAAATCGGCAAGAACCCGCGCCGCCTCAGCAGGAGTCAGGCTGCCGGCATCTAGGGCGCGGTTGGATTCTCGGACCCAGTCGAACAAATGCCCCAACGCGCCTGAAATGTTGAGATCCTCGTCGAGCGCCTCTAAAAAACGTTCCTTCGCAGCAGATTGCCCCACTGCGGGAGGGGTCTCGTTTGCAAAAAGTCTAAGTCTCTCCCCCCAAGCGTCCAAGCGTTCTAATGCGGAGCGTGCAGCATCCAGCCCCGGAAGGGTGAAGTTTAAAGGCAGCCGGTAATGTACACTGAGGAGCGCATACCGGATTTCCCTGCCGGAGTAATTTCGGGCAAGGAGATCCCGAATGGAGTAGAAATTCCCGAGGGATTTGCTCATTTTCTGACCGTCGACCATGAGGTGGGCGCAGTGCAGCCAGTACTTTGTAAACTCTTTTCCAGTAATACATTCTGATTGGGCAATCTCTGCCTCGTGGTGTGGAAAAATGTTGTCCACGCCGCCGCAGTGAATGTCCAACTGAGGCCCTAAAATGGAGGTGGCCATCGCGCTGCACTCGATATGCCAACCGGGTCGGCCCCGGCCCCAAGGGCTTTCCCAAAACACGTCGCCATCGTCTGGCACCCAGGCCTTCCAGAGCGCGAAGTCGCCCACGGACTCCTTTTCGTACTCATCGCTTTGAATGCGGCCGGAGGGGCGCAATTCATCCAGATTCAAATGAGCCAACTGTCCGTACTTGGCAAAGCGTGCGATGCGGAAGTAAACAGAGCCATCTTCTGCTTGATAGGCAACATCTTGAGATTGGAGTGTTGCGATCATCTCGATCATCCGCTCGATGTATTTCGGCTCGGTAGCCGCGGGGTAATGAGCGGCGCGCTTAATCCGAAGCGTGTCGAGGTCTGAGAAAAAGGCGTCTTTAAACTGTTGGGTAAAGTCAGCAAGGGGAACTTCGCAGCGCTTGCACCCGGCGATGGTTTTGTCATCGACGTCAGTGAGGTTCATGACGCGCTGGACATCGTAGCCGCGAATCTCCAAGTGGCGCTGGAGGAGATCCTCAAAAATATAGGCGCGGAAGTTGCCTATGTGGGCGAAGTTGTAAACCGTTGGACCGCAAGTGTACATCTTGACTGTCCGTCCCTCGGTGTCCAAGGGTTCGAATAGCTCGAGGGAGCGGGAGGCGGTATTGAAAAGGCGTACGGGCATAAGGGAGCGTCAGCTGGATTGAATTTCGGAGGGCGCATCGTCCGGCACAAGAACCGAGGCAACTGCTAGGGCCGCGATGCCCTCCTCCCGTCCTACGAATCCCATGCTCTCATTGGTTGTCGCCTTGATGCCAATTCGCGCCAGAGGCAGCCCGAGCACTTCGGCGAGGCACTGCCGCATTGCCGCCACGTGAGGCCCGACTTTGGGCGCCTCGGCTATGAGCGAGGAATCGATGTGTAGCAACCGCCCGCCGCGCGCGCGCACAATTTCCAGCACCCGCCGGAGTAGTTCAAGTGAGCTGATCCCACGGTAAGCGGGGTCTGTGTTTGGGAAGTGGTGTCCAATATCTGCCTCGCCCACAGCTCCTAAGATCGCATCCGCAATTGCATGGCAAAGCACGTCTGCATCCGAGTGCCCGTCCAAGCCTCGTGGGGAAGGGATTTCCACGCCGCCTAAAATAAGTGGCCGTCCCTCAATGAAACGGTGCACGTCGTAACCAATGCCCGAGACTGGAATCATGACAGAAGAGGGGTGGCTCATTCTACGGAGATGTCCATGGTGCCATTCCATGCACGGATGCTGATTTTGTCGGGGTTGTCAGCCCGGGGGGTGCTTTCAAACTTGCCTCCGGCTGCCTCAACAAGAAGTTGTCCGGCGGCGACATCCCACAGGCTGACGGACTGCTCGATGTATGCGTCCAGACGACCGCAGGCGACGTACGCGAGATCCAGCGCGGCGCTCCCCATAAGCCGACATTTCCGGGCGCGGCGCACGTATTTTTCAAGAAGGACGGTGGCTTGAATGGCGACGTCGGGCGACTTGGACATGCCCACAGACACAATGCCATCGGAGAGCGTTTTGCGTTGGCTCACCTGGATGGGCTGGCCGTTGAGCTTGGGTTTGCCGCCGCGCTCTATTTCCCAAAGTTCGTCGCGCATCGGGTCGTAGATGACGCCGACTTGTATGATTCCTTTGTGCCTAAGGGCTATGGAGATACAGAAGTGTGGAATAGAGTAAAAGAAGTTCACCGTGCCGTCGATGGGGTCGACGATCCATTGCCAGTCGCTGGCCTGATTGCCTGCAAGTCCTTCCTCGCCGTAGATCGCGTGCGTGGGAAAATCCGTGAGAAGCGCGTCGGTGATGAGC
Organism: Opitutus sp. GAS368; assembly: GCA_943329925.2. GTDB lineage: Bacteria > Verrucomicrobiota > Verrucomicrobiia > Chthoniobacterales > Chthoniobacteraceae > Chth-196. The sequence goes on along the minus strand of CALQFT020000079.1, from coordinate 10,982 downwards.
TGCTGGGACTGGACGTCTAGATCCAACTTAATGTCGTGGGCCAACATCTCCGCCACGTCTAGCGGGCGGCCGAATTGTGAGCGAATCAGTTTGCCTGCGGAGCGGGCGGCGGCGATGGCCGAGGCAAGCGGTGAGTTTGTGAGTAGAGAATGGGGCATGGGATGGACGGCAAAGTTGAAACTGGCGTGACGGTGGGATGGAAACGTTCTGTCAAAGAGGAGTGAGGCGTTAGGCGCGAAGCAGAGAAAGCGCGGCCTCTACAATTTCAGCGGGCTCTGCCATGCGCCCTACTCCTTCATAGCCACAGGCTAAAAGGCCTTCCGCAGGGCCGATGAATTGGGCGCCCCGCGTTTTAAGGGTCAGTACATTATTTTGCGTTGCAGCATGATGCCACATGTTGCCGTTCATTGCCGGAGCCAATAGCATCGGCGCACGCGTTGCGAGGGCGATCTCTGCCAGCGGATGGCCGGCGAGACCGTGGGCGAGCTCTGCGAGGACGTTGGCGGAAGCCGGGGCGATAAGGAGCAGCGAGGCTTTATCGGCGAGTTCGATGTGGATCGGGCGCCAATCCGGGCGGTCAGCCGATGTGGTTCGGATAACCTCATGGCGTGAAAGTGTTTGGAGTGTGAGTGGAGTAATGAAGCGTTCTGCGGCACTCGTCATCACGACATGCACTACGATTCCCTCCTTGCTCAGGCGACTGGCGATGTCGGCAGCCTTATACGCTGCAATGGAGCCGGTAACACCCAGTACGACGACCGGCTCGCTCACGCTACACCTCCATTCTTTACGAGTCGCGCGGATTTGAGGCGTTCGGCTTCCATAATTCCTCGAAAGCGAGCTTGGTCGGCTTCGGCAGAGCCACTTACCAGCAGGTAGTCGTAATCTTGCCAGCACGCCATTTCTAGAGTTGCATTAGCAAGGCGCAGTTGCAGTTGTGTTTCGGTTTCTGTGCCGCGTTTCGTGAGGCGGCGGGTGAGTTCCTCCATGCTGGGGGGCGCGAGAAACACCGACGTTAGCGCGCGAGCTATCGCGGGGTCTTCGCAAGCACGGATGGCGCGTGCGCCCTGGACATCGACATCCACCAGCATGTCTGTGCCTTGGGCTAGGTGCACTTTGACTGCATCCTTGGGCGTTCCGTAGTAGTGGCCGTGGACTTGCGCCCATTCCAGAAAGTTTCCGAGCTCGATCTGTTTTTCAAACTGGGCGCGGGAAAGAAAATAGTAATCCGTTCCATCCACTTCTCCGGGACGCGGTTGTCTAGTTGTGCAGGATACCGAGTAGACGAAGTCGCCGAAGTGTCGCAATCCGTTTAATAGCGTGCTTTTCCCCGCGCCCGAGGGGGCTGAAATGAGAAATAAAATCCCGGTTCTGCGGGTGTCAAAAAGGGAGAGGAGTGGGGTGTTCACGGCGCTATTCGATGTTTTGTACCTGCTCGCGGATTTTCTCCAGCTCGGCTTTTGCGGTAACGACCCAATGCGAAGTGGGAGCATCGTTGGATTTAACGCTCAGAGTATTAAGCTCGCGGCCGATTTCCTGGGTTAGAAACTCCAGCGTACGTCCGACTGGAAGTTTTTGTTTTTGAAGCGATTCCATCTGCACGAAGTGACTCTCGAGCCGGGTGAGTTCTTCGCTGATGTCGCTGCGATCTGCAAAAAGAGCCAGTTCGCGAAGCAGGCGCTCGTCGTCCACGGGAAGTTCAATTTGCGCATTGCGAAGACGTTCCAGAAGTAGTTTTCGATGTTGCACCGCGATCTCGGGTGCCCGCGCTGCGATGGAAGTGGTGCATTCGCGCAGGGTGGTGAGGCGCGTGGAGAGGTCTGCTGCGAGGGCGGTTCCCTCGAATGCGCGCATGGCTAGCAGGACGTTTAGGGCGTTTTGAAGAGCCTTTTCCAGTGAGGGCCACGCGGCTTCTGCATCGACATCCTGCCCTGGGAGAAGAAGGACACCCGGAGCGCGCAGGACGGAGTCAAGAGTCAGACCCCCTTCAAGGCCAAGCTTTTGCTGCAGTGCGCGCATGGACTCCGCGTAGATAGTCGCCAGCTCCCAATCGACAACCTGCGGTGAAGAATTCACCGTGGGATGAACTGTCACGGTGACATTAATTCTGCCCCTTGCGAGTCGTGCCGTGAGTGACTCCCGAATGCGCGCGTCCAAAACATAGAGGGTTTTGGGAAGGTTCAACGCAAGGTCGATGTGTTTCCGGTTTACGGAATGGAGTTCGACTGCGAATCGAAAGCCCTCTGCAGTGGCTTCTCCGCGCCCATAACCGGTCATGCTATGCATAATTATATAGGGTTGTGGTTACTGCAGTAGAAGGGCCGCTGCCTGCGCTACGTCCTTGTCGCCGCGCCCGGAAAGGTTGGCGATGAGAATTTGGGATGGATCCATGGTCGGGGCGACTTTTAGCACGTGCGCTACGGCGTGGGCTGTTTCGAGGGCTGGGATAATCCCTTCCACTTGAGCAAGGTGCTGGAAAGCGGCGAGGGCCTCGTCGTCGGTTGCGTAGGCATAGTCGATGCGTCCCTGATCACGCAGGTAGGCGTGCTCTGGCCCGATGGCGGCGTAGTCCAAGCCTGCGGAAACTGAATGGGTGAGCTGGATTTGGCCGTCGTCGTCAGTGAGCAGGTAGGTGCGGGTGCCCTGAAGAACGCCGAGTTTACCTCCTTCAAACCGCGCGGCGTGCTCGCCTAGTTTGATTCCGCGTCCGCCGGCTTCGACGCCGATCATTTTAACGGATTCATCGTTCAAAAACGGCCAGAACAGACCGATGGCATTGCTGCCGCCACCGACGCAGGCGACGAGTAAGTCGGGCAGGCGCCCTTCGCGCTCGAGTATTTGAGCGCGCGCTTCCTCCCCGATTACACGGTGGAAATCCCTTACAATCATCGGGTAAGGATGTGAGCCCAGCGCGGAGCCCAAAATGTAGTGGGTCGTGCGCACGTTGGTTACCCAATCGCGCATCGCTTCGTTAATTGCCTCCTTGAGCGTGGCTTGTCCGGCGGTGACTCCGACGACTTTTGCCCCTAAAAAGCGCATCCGCGCCACGTTGAGCGCCTGGCGTTCCATGTCGACGGCCCCCATGTAAATAACGCACTCCAACCCGGCCCGCGCACAAACTGTAGCCGTGGCCACCCCGTGCTGCCCGGCGCCAGTCTCGGCGATAATTCGTTTTTTACCCATGCGCTGGGCCAGCAAAATTTGCCCCAGAGCGTTGTTTATTTTGTGCGCGCCGGTGTGAAGGAGGTCTTCACGCTTGAAATAAACTTTAGCTCCGCCGAGTTCGCGGGTGAGGCGGGCGGCAAAATAAAGGGGGGTGGGACGGCCTGCGAAGTCCTTTAGCGAGTGGGCGAGCTCAGCTTGGAAGGTGCTGTCCTCGCGGGCTTTGGCGTATTCTTGCGAGAGGGTGTTGAGCGCGTCCATGAGCGTCTCAGGGACGAACATGCCGCCGTACGGGCCGAAGTGGCCGTGTGCATCGGGGAGGTTTTGCAGGTCAATCATGGGTGGAACGTTAAGTTTGGAAGGGCGCAGTGCCAATGCAAACCCAATGCAATTCAGCTATGAGCCGAGGTTTTCGCAAATGCTTTCCCTTTGCTCGAAGGGTTTATAAGTTTGGGTCTATGGATTTTCAGGAGCGAATTGACGGAGATATTAAGGAAGCAATGAAGGCCAAGCAGCCAACTCGACTCGGAGTGCTGCGGATGCTCAAGAGCGCGTTGAAGAACCTCGCAATCGAGCAGGGTGGCGCGGCGGCGCGTTTGGATGAGGCCTCCTCGCTGGGCGTTTTGCGCAAGGAATTGAAAAAAAGGCAGGATTCCATTGAAGGTTTTACTAAGGGCGGCCGGGAAGATTTGGCGGAAAAGGAGCGCGAAGAAGCGTTGATTTTGGAGACATACCTTCCAAAGCAGCTTTCTGGAGCGGAAGTAGATGCACTAGTGGACGCCGCCATTGCAGCAGTCGGCGCGACATCCAAGGCGCAGATGGGCCAAGTGATGAAGCTCGCAGCAGAACAGGCGGCGGGTCGGGTGGATGGGCGCACGCTCAGCACTGCTATTGGCGCTCGTCTGGCCTGAGGTCTTGTTTGGTAAGCGATTGGCTCTGAAGCGGTTTTTCGGATCGGCGGCCGACTTTCGAATTCTAAGGTATGAACGTGATCATCGTAGCCGCAGGTGCCTCTCGCAGGATGGGCTTCGATAAGTTGCTCGCCCCCTTAGCGGGACGTACCGTGCTTTGGCACTCCATTCGCTCGCTGGCGCTTTGTCCGGAAGTCTCCTCCATCACACTGGTGACGCGGGAATCATTTTTAACTCAAGGCCGCGTGTTGGCGGAATCCGCTGCGTTGGGGAAGGCCGTTTCGGTTGTTCGCGGCGGTGCCGAGCGGCACCTTTCCGTTTGGGCGGGAATCCAAGCGGTGGAGCCCGGCGTGTCCTATGTCGGGGTTCACGACGCTGCGCGTCCGCTAATTTCTCCTAGCGCTGTGGCGGGTTGTCTCGCCTTGGCGCGGTTGAATGGCGCGGCGATATGTGCGGCCCCAGTGGTGGATACGATCAAGCGGGCCGATGCTTGCGCTAGAGTGGTGGAAAGCGTGGATCGCGAGGGGCTCTGGGCGATGCAAACGCCGCAGATCTTTGAGCTTTCGCTGCTTCGCGAGGCTTATTTGCAGGTGATTGAATCCGGCGTGATGGTCACTGATGAAGGTTCTGCGGTGCAGCGGCTTGGTAAACCCGTGGCCCTTTTTCATAACCCTGACTGGAACTTTAAAATTACGCTCCCGCCGGACCTCGCCTTAGCGGAACTGGTGTGGAGGGCGCGCAATCAATTCGCACCGGAGGAATGTCCTCAGTGAGTGCTTCTTCTTTATACGAAGTAACCCGCTTAGAGAATGGAACGCGGGTTGCCACGGCTTGGATGCCGCATTTGCGCGGGGTAAGTATCGGCGTTTGGACCGCAGTGGGAGGGCGTCACGAGACGGCGGCGCAGTGTGGGGTGGCGCACTTTTTGGAGCACCTGTTTTTCAAGGGTACTGGAACTCGGAGTGCCAAAGAATTGACCATGGCGATTGAAGGTGTCGGTGGGTATCTCAACGCCTACACCACGGAGGATCACACTTGTTTTTACGCGAAAGCCGACGCTGCTTATTTTGAGCGCAGCGCAGAAGTGCTTTTGGAAATGTACCTCGATGCCCAGTTTCCAGAGCAGGAAATAGAACGGGAACGCGAAGTGATCCGGGAGGAGATTTTGTCTGTGAAAGACAACCCCTCGCAGTGGGCCGAGGATTTGTTGTCCGAAACTTTGTGGCCCAAGCACCCGTTGGGGCGGCCGCTCACTGGCACCTTGGAGAGTTTGCAGCGGCTCCAGCGGGGCGATGTGGTGGCTTTTCGCGACCGGCATTACACGGGCAGAAATACGATTTTTACAGTGGCTGGCCCCATTCCTCATGAGGAAGTACTGCGGCAGGTACGCGCTCCCTTGGAGCGGTTGGCACCCGGGACGGCCTCCCGAGCTCAACGCGCTCGAGCAGGAGTCGGGGCCGTGTGCGTCCAAGAAGCGGATACGGGCCAGGCTCATCTCGCGTTGGGGTTTCATGCCTGCAGCCGGAAGGATCCGCGCCGGGTTGCCTTGCGGCTGCTGAGCGTGCTGTTGGGAGAAAACATGAGCTCTCGCCTGTTCCAGACTTTGCGCGAGCGCTTCGGGTATTGTTATTCCATGCAAAGCTCTCTGGCGACCTTCGAGGAAACGGGGGCGCTTTGTATTTACGCAGACTTGGAGGCGAGCAAGTTGGAGAAAGCGATGGGGGTTATTATACGGGAGTGTCTGCGTTTTGCTGAGCGTGCTCCCAGAGCCAAGGAGGTGCAATTAGCCGCCCAGTACGCAATCGGTCAGACAAGGGTGTCTTTGGATAGCGCCACGCAGCAGGCGTGTTGGATGGCGGAATCCCTGATGGCGTTTGGGCGGGTGGTTGAGCCGGAGGAGGTTGAGCGGGACTGTTTGGCAGTTAAAGGCGCTGAAATTCAAGCTGTTGCAAATGAGTGGATCCGCTTTGATAAGGCGGCTTTGGCGCTGGTGGGTGGGGGAATGGAGGCGGTTGCATTGGAGCGTTCAATGAAGGCCTTTGGAAACAGTTTGCGGGGTTAAGCGAAGGCGTCGGGGGGCACAAAATCCGCGTGTCTACAGGCAAAGGCGCAATTTAGCGGATTTCAACGTTTGCAATTCCTGTGGGAACGGTAAGCTTTCCCCCCTTTTTCTACTTATGAACGCCTCTGTTGAAACATTGCCGAACTGTCTTGCCACAATCCGCGTAGAGGTCGGCTCGGACCGAATCCTGCCTGTGCGCGAAAAACTCATCCGTGATTACATGAAGGATGCCCGGGTCCCCGGTTTCCGGCCTGGAAAAATGCCGAGAGCATTGGTGGAGAAGCGTTTTCATAAGCAAATCCAAGATGAATTGGAATCCAAGGTGCTCGACGAGGCTCTCAATGATGCGATTCGGGAAAAGGCGCTTAGGGTACTTCAGGTGCGCGATGTCGATGATGTTCAATTCAGTGACGAGCAGCTTTCCTTTTCCGCGACGCTGATCACTCTGCCGGAGTTTGAACTGCCTGAATATAAGGGCATGTCTGTTAAAGTGCCGGCTGGTTTTGTGCCGGACTCTGATGTGGACAAAGTTTTGGAAAATCTTCAGGATCGCGGAGCGGACTTTGTTGACATCACCGAGGATCGGGGAGCGGCAATGGAGGACTTTGTGGTTGTGGATTATGTGGGAACTTTGGATGGGCAACCGGTGCACGAGGCTTTCCCGAAAGTTGGAACGGTCCTTTCCCATAACGAAGGCTTCTGGCTACGGATGACGGCGGAATCCTTCTTTCCTGGATTTTGTGCTCATTTGGAAGGCGCGCGGGCTGGTGAAGTGCGTCAGTTCCAGATCGAAGTGCCTCCTGCTTTCCCTGTGGAAGGAATGAGCGGTCAAAAACTCGATTACACTGTTACTTTGAAAGAAATCAAGGTGAGGGTGCTTCCTGAAATTAACGACGAACTCGCCGCTGAATTTGCTCCCGGCAAGACGCTAGTGGAGTTGCGTGAACTGATACACGCTGATTTAAGCCATCGTAAATTGTCTGAAATCGAGGGTGTCAAGCGGGACCAAGTCATGGAGCAGTTACTTGCCCAAGTGGAATGCGAACTCCCTGAAGATATGGCGCGTTCTGAGACCAACCGAGTGCTTTCCGAAGTTGTCCAAGAGAATGAGCGTCGCGGGGTCACCCAAGAGATGTTGCGTGAAAACGAGAAGGAATTAGTGGCGAGCGCTTCGCAAACGGCGCGTAACCGCCTGAAAGGCTCCTTTATTTTGGGGCGCATCGCTGAGTCGGAAAAGTTGACGGTGAGCCGTGACGAATTAATGGGGCGTATAGCAACCATCGCCAAGGGGGCAAATATGACCTTTGAGAAGGTAGCCAAGGAAGTACAGGCGCGCCGAATGCTTCCACAGATAGAGTCGGAAATCATCGCCGCTAAGGCCCTTGATTTTGTCGTCGCCAGCGCTACGGTAACGGTAGAGGACAGCCACTAGAGCGTGTACCGCAGCAGTGTTGATAGAACGAAAGAATAGAACGAAAGAATCCAGCGAGGAGCCATGGCGAAGCGCGTAAGGCGTTTCGCCAGGCCGCTAGGTTGGTATTCGAGCCGCTGCGGGCCGGGTGAGGTGCTATACTTGCTAAACTGTTGTTTAATTTCCGTTAAATTTTAAAAATTATGTATCTGCCAAACGCTAATCGCATCGCGGTCCCTCAATCGTCTTATTACGTTCCTGTGGTGGTTGAACAAACCGGCCGCGGGGAACGTTCTTATGATATTTATTCCCGCCTATTGAAGGATCGGATTATTTTTCTGGGAACAGGTGTAGATGACATGGTGGCAAACTCCATCATCGCTCAATTGTTGTTCCTGCAGATGGAAGATCCCAAAAAGGACATCCATATTTACATCAACTCTCCGGGCGGCTCGGTGACCGCGGGGTTGGCGATTTATGACACCATGCAGTTCATGACCTGCGATGTGAACACCTACTGCATTGGAATGGCGGCTAGCATGGGCGCCGTTCTCTTGGCAGCGGGCGCCCGCGGAAAGCGGTTTGCGCTTCCAAATTCAGACATCATGATTCATCAGGTCTCGGGCGGAGCCCATGGGACTGCCAGCGATGTCGAGCGCACGGTGGAATACATGTATAAGCTCAAAAAGCGTTTGATTCGTATTCTGGCTGATCACACTGGCAAATCTGAGGAGCAGGTCAAATTTGACTCCGATCGCGACTACTATATGTCTGCGGAGGAAGCCAAGGAATATGGATTGGTGGATGAGGTGGTAAAAAGCCGTCGCGATGTTCCCGGTCCGTTGAAGTCTGAAAAGGCTATCATGGAGCGAGGCAGCGACAAGTCCGCCGATAAACCGGAGCCTGCTACGGAATAATTTTGAGAAAGCTTGCCCACGCCGGTTGTTCTCCGGTCAAAGCAAATGCCAGCGGCAAGATTAGTGATAGAATAAGTTTTGTTAGTGGAATAAGTTTAATAAACCCAAACAAGCCTTCCGGGCAAGTTGTTGAAACAATCTGAAGTAAGGAATAAAAATGGCGCGCGCTTCTAATTTAACCATGTGTAGCTTCTGCGGGAAAAGTCACGCGGAGGTGCGCAAGTTGATTGCCGGTCCCGGAGTCTACATCTGCGACAGTTGCATAAATGTCTGTAAAGGCATTCTTGACAAAGAGCTCAGTGATGAACGTCGCAAACAGTCCGTGAATTTGCGGGTGCCAAAGCCGGCGGAAATTCGGCGCTCTTTGGATTTGCATGTGATCGGGCAGGATCGTGCCAAAAAGGTGCTTTCTGTGGCGGTTCACAATCATTACAAGCGGATTTTGCACAACGGCTCAGGTTCCTTGACTGCCACCGGCGCCACGCCAACACAAATTGACGCGCTCGCCGACGTGGAGATTGAAAAGAGCAATATTCTACTGCTTGGGCCTACCGGTTCGGGTAAGACGCTTCTCGCTAGGACTCTGGCGCGTGTGTTGGATGTGCCGTTTTGCATCGCCGACGCCACGACGCTCACAGAAGCTGGGTACGTCGGAGAAGACGTGGAAAACATCATTCTGCGCCTTTTGCAGTCAGCTGAATATGATGTGAAGCGTGCAGAGATCGGGATCGTTTATATCGACGAAATCGACAAAATTGGGCGCAAGACGGAGAACGTATCCATCACCAGGGACGTGAGCGGGGAAGGGGTGCAACAGGCGCTGTTAAAAATCTTGGAGGGGACTGTTTGCAACGTGCCACCGCAAGGAGGCCGCAAGCATCCGCATCAGGAGTACATCCAGGTGAGCACCGACAAAATTTTGTTCATTTGCGGTGGCGCGTTTGTCGGGTTGGACAAAATCGTCGAGAAGCGCCGTGGCAAAAATGCGATGGGATTCGGGGCCGAAATGAAGGCCTCCAGCGCAGACGCTGCCGAACTGGTTCCCAGCGAAGTGTTGCGGCACGTTGAGCCCGAAGATTTGCTGAGTTTTGGGATGATTCCCGAGTTTGTCGGACGGTTGCCCGTTGTGGCTGCGCTAGATCCGCTGACCGAAGACGAGTTGATGGCGATCTTGACCGATACTAAGAATGCGTTGATCAAGCAGTATGCTAAGCTGCTCTCCATCGAGGGCGTGCACCTCAATGTGACCAAGGACGCGTTGCGGGCTCTGGCGGAGCAGGCGGCGAAGAAGGGGACCGGCGCACGTGCTTTGCGTTCGCTTTTGGAGCGCATCATGCTGGACGTGATGTATGACATTCCCAGCCGCGAGGACGTGGCCGAAGTCACCGTCAGTCGGGCCGTGGTGGAAGGCAAACGCCAGCCTACGGTGCGACGCAAGCAGGACAAGGACGCGGCGTAAGCGGTGTTTGAGTCGAGTGCCCGGTTTGTTGGTGAACTGAAAAAGTCATGAAACACCGGCCTCAATCTTTCTCAGCGTTGCCTCAACCAATGCTTCCCAAGCGCAGATTGCGGGAGGGAAGTCATAGCGCTTGTCTGCTCGGTGTTTTAGGGGCCGTCTCGATGGTTTTTGGCGGAGTGGTCCATGCGGCCGATTCTGATCAAGGAAAGGAGTCCCCGGCCTACACGCCCCTGAGCATTTTATCTAAAGTGCTCCAATTGGTGCGTCAGGATTACGTCGATGAGGCAAAGGTGACGTATCCGGCTCTGGTCGCGGCGGCCTTGCGTGGGATGCTCGCCGGATTGGACCCGCATTCGCAGTTTCTGGACCCGCGCGAGTTCAAGGCGGTTCAAGACGACACTCGAAGCCGTTTCAGTGGCGTGGGATTGGTGCTTTCCCAAAAGGACGGGCGACTTGCCGTGGTAAGCGTGATGGAAGACAGTCCAGGGCTGCGGGCCGGCATTTTGGCTGGGGACCATATTTTAAAGGTGGACGGTCAATTGACCGAGAAATTGGGCGTTAATGATGTGGCGACCATTCTGCGCGGAGACGCGGGAAGCGCAGTAAAGTTGGTGCTCTATCGCCCATCATCACGAGAGACTTGGGAGCTTGAACTCAACCGTGAGGCCATCAAGTTGGCGTCGGTTTGGGACGCGAAGCTGTTGGAAGGCGACAAGGATGGTGCTGGGGAGCCCAAAATCGGGTATGTGCGCCTGAGCCAGTTTAATACCACGACCGCTATTGAGTTGAGCAACGCACTCGCGGAGTTGGAGAAGCGTGGAATGCAGGCGCTCGTTTTGGATTTGCGAAACAATCCCGGCGGATTGCTGGAGAGTGCCATTGAGGTTGCTTCACAATTCTTGCCCCCAAATTCAATGGTGGTTTCCACCGAGGGCCGCGTTCCATCACAAAACTGCGTTTATCGCACTCCGGATAAGGCAGTTCCTAGACCCGAGTATCCTATTGCACTGGTGGTAAACGCGGGTAGCGCAAGTGCAGCAGAAATTTTAGCCGGTGCTTT
>CALQFT020000078.1 GCA_943329925.2 Opitutus sp. GAS368 | reverse complement strand
GAATCAACTACCCAGCCCGGCCGCTAAATTTAGGGATAAAATTCGGCGAAGGAAGCGGTGAAGCCGCGTCTTGGGAGCTGCGCTGAAACTTAGGGGGTGAGAAGCGCTCGAAATTTTTTGTCTAAAAGACATTCAGCTGCTTAAAATTCGCCAGAATGTCACTTCTAGCCACCACCACCCTCAATTCAGGCGATAACGTCTGGGTTCTCGTTAGTACCGCCCTCGTGCTCATGATGTGCCTCCCGGGTCTCTTTCTTTTTTACGGGGGTCTTGTGCGCGGACGCAATGTGCTTTCCATAGCGGCCCAATGCCTTGCGCTGACCGCCGTGGGGATTCTCATGTGGTGGGCCTTTGGCTTTAGCTTGGTATTTGGTAAAAGCTTCGCCGCCACCGGGTCTCCGTTGCAGCACATCTTTGGCGGCAGCGAATTTTTCGGCTTTAAGGGCGTCGGGGTGGAGCCAAGTCCCTATGAACCCCGCATTTTTTCGGGCGCCTTTGCTCTGTTTCAGGCGATGTTCGCGGCGATTACTCCGGCGTTGATTATCGGCGCGGTGGCGGAACGGATGAAGTTCTCCGCCGTACTGCTGTTTTCCGCCCTTTGGACTCTGGGTGTTTATTATCCGGTGGCGCATGCGGTGTGGGGGGCGAGCGGTGACTTTGCGGGCCTCTCCAACGAGACGGCCGCCTTCAAGGCCATTGACTTCGCCGGGGGGATTGTTGTGCACATGAGTTCGGGATGGTCGGCGCTTTTGTTGTGCATTTTGGTGGGGCCCCGCGTGGGCTTCGGGAAGAGGCCTATGCCTCCGCATAGCATGGTGCTTTGTGTATTGGGCACCGGTTTTCTTTGGACAGGCTGGTACGGCTTTAACGCGGGCTCCGCCCTTGCCGCCGATGGAGTTGCCCTTCAGGCATTCCTCACCACGACCCTTTCAGCGTCTTCAGCCATGCTCACTTGGGCCTTGGTGGAGCGGGTGCACCGCGGCAAACCTTCTGTTTTGGGACTCTGCTCGGGTGCCATTGCCGGCTTGGCCACCGTCACCAACGCGGCGGGATTTGTTTCGGGGGCCAGTTCCATTTGGATTGGCGTTTTGGCGGGATTGCTTTCGTATTGGGCTTGTTCGGTTTTGAAGCCCAGATTCGGGTATGACGACGCCTTGGACACCTTTGGCGTACACGGCATTGGGGGGACTATTGGTGCCCTTGCCACGGCCTTGTTAGTCGACCAAAGCATTCATCCCGCAGCCGCTGCCCTTGTGGAGCACGGGCTGTTAAAAGGACAACTTCTCGCGATGGGCTTTTGCATCGCTCTTTCTCTTGTGGGAACTTGGGTCATCGCCAAGTTTGTGGAGAAGGTCGTGGGCCTGCGCGTTACCGAAGAGCAGGAAGCGCAGGGACTGGACCTGGCCGACCACAACGAGGAAGGTTACAGCCATTCCTGAGCTTAATGCACTGATTCGTAAAGATAACGCTCCTCGGTTTCGGAGCCTTCTTGCCAGCTCACAGGCACTTGGCGCGGCGGCTGGCTTCGAGGAGCAATGATTTTGAGAGCTCGCGGTACGGTCGGTTTTGGCGCCGCAGTCTCCAGAGCTTTGGCAAAGAGAAAAGCGCTTTCACCGCCAAAGAGAAATGGGTGCGAATCAAAAGTAGATTGTCCCTGAGGTAGTTAAAATGGGAGATGCCTCCGTCTGCTTTGGCGGGATAAAGCACCTTTGAACTAAAGTTAATAGCCGGAACGCCGGACCAATAAAGTCTGACGCAGAGCTGGGTTTCAAAATCGAAGCGGCGCCCCCCGCATATGGAATTAAGGATTTTGAGCGATTCGGCCATTGGATAAACCCTGAGTCCAAACAAGGAGTCTTGAATCCCGCCCCAAAGCGTTTCGAGATTCGTCCACCAATTGGCGATGCGCCGCCCCAAAACGCGCAGCAATGGCGCGTCGGGGCCGAAGCGGGGGGCGCCGAGAATCATCGCCTCCGGGTGGGCGCGGGAAAGCGAGAGCAACGCAGGGATGTCGCGGGCCTCGTGCTGGCCGTCGGAGTCGAAGATCAGCGCATGGGAAAAGCCCATGGGCAAGGCTGCTCTGAGGGCCTCGAGGATGGCGGCGCCCTTGCCCCGGTTTTCTGGAAGGCGCAGTACGTTAAGCTGTGGATTTTGCCCAAGCACCCACTCTGCGCAATGCTCGCTTTGGTCCGTGGAGCCATCGATGACCAAAAAAACAGGGACACCCTCCGCGAGGACGGAGGCGAGGGTGGGTGCCAGCCATCGGCCCGGATTGTAGCTTGGAATAATGACGCAATACGATGGCTGGAAGGACATTAACGGCGAGAATGTGGCATCAGGGGATGCGCTGCAACGGCTGAAAATCGGAGCCAAGCTTGCGCGACGCCCTGATCCTAGCAAATGATTGCTGCGTTCCGAATGGCATCCTTCATCTCAGCCGCATTTTCCAGTTGTTTATGTTAAAAGGCATTTCCCCTCTGCTCACCGCCGATTTGTTGAAAATCCTCATGGAGATGGGGCATGGCGACGAAATCGTTCTCGCAGACGCCAACTTTCCCGCCGCGAGTCACGCTCGAAAACTAGTACATTGCGCCGGTTCAGGCGTACCTGAGTTGCTGGAGGCGGTACTGGCTCTGTTTCCTTTGGATAGTTACGTAAGCGATCCGGTTTCCCTGATGGATTTGGTCCCCGGCGACAGCTATCAGCCCACGATTTGGGCGACCTACCGAGGGATTGTGAGCCGCATCCAGCCTGACGCAGGTATCGCGAAGCTGGAACGTTACGCTTTCTACGAGCGGGCGCGTGCGGCGCACGCCATCGTGGCGACCTCGGAGACGTCTCTGTACGCGAACCTCATTCTAAAAAAGGGCGTGGTGCGGGTGGAGTAGGGGAGGGCTCTCTCCCTTTGGCGCCAAGCTTGCAGGGCAACGCATCGTCTTGGCTGGGCCAGACATCAGGATAAAGGCTGAAAAAAGCGATTTTCCGCCCCTTCGGAAGCGTTCCTCAAAAAGCCTACAAGGCAAACAAGAGGGTTTTAAGGTGGCCAACCCTTTCCGCAGTCAACTCAGTTAAAATGGCCAAGTAATCCGTGGAGTATGAACTTCCCCCTTGTGAGGAGATCCCAGCTCGACACTTTGCGTCCAGATCCCGAAATACAATCCATGCCCGCTGAGTTTCCACGAAACCCAGCTTAGCGGCAGAGGGGATTTTTTTAATTATTTTTTGATAAATATCATTAAGCTGGATGTCTGTGTTTTTGTACGCAGATTCCGCCAGGCTTGTTGCCTCAGATTGAGCGTGCACCACTCCGGCGCTTGTCAGGGTAAGGCAAAAAGCAATGCTCGCAAACTGCATGTATGGCTTGAATGGGTTTTGCATAAGTTTTGTGTTACATTATTTTTTTAGAAAAATCTAATGCGTTATTCCATCTGTTGATTAATCCTGGCCGTAAATTCGGTCTGCCAGGAGCTACTATATCCTCATACTTCTCTCTTGCACGCCTAAGCTTTTCTAAGAATTCAACAGGATTGTTTTCTGCTTCCGTTACAGCTCGCCGCGTAATCGGTCCCATTCCTCCATCAACAGAAAGACCCAATGCAATTTGGAGAACTTTAACTGCACCGCCGGCACCTCGATTGAAGATTGTATCCCTTAGATACGACTCCACACCAAGTTGCGTTGTCCACTTTTCAGCGCCTCTTGTATATTCTTGAATGTAATTCACTGCCAACTTTTCTGCTTCTATTGGATTTCCTGATTGTATCATATTCCGCAATTCAGAGGCAGCTTCTGGATGGTATCTATCATTTATTCCTGCAACCTCGTATGAGCCACCTCCATCATTAGAAGGGAGTTTGTACACTTGTATATAGCCTTGACGATCTCGTCTGGCTTCAAAGTTTACAATTTGCTGAGCCATACTATACCTGATGTTTGTCTGTAACGTGGCGTTTTTTTGTGCTCCAGAGCCAACGACGATCACTTTAAGAATTCCGATTCCCTCCACCATCGACTGAGTAAGTTGGTCCGCATCTTCACCAGTCACCCTTACGCCTTGGGCGGCTACTTTGGCTACCCTCCCATCCGGGTCGACGCGGTTGACTGGGTCGCCGTTGCAATAGTCATACAACGAAAGGCTGGCGGGATGGCCCATTGGGTCGGCGCTTAGGAAGGTGGCGCTTTCAGGGTCGTAGTAGCGCATGCCCATGTAGTAGAACCCGGTGCAATCCAGATAGTGTCCGCGCCAAGCTAGAAAGCTTGCAAAGTCACGGGTAGCGTCAAGGGGAGGGGCGGGAATGCTGCCTGGGGCGGCTCCGTAGCCGGTGACTGCAACGGGGTTCCACGTGAAGACGTTGCCGCTTGTGAATGTTGCCGCGGCGTGACCCGAATTGTCGGAGACGATGCCTGTGGTCAACCCTGTGGCCGCGTTGTAGACGGCCTCGAGGCCGCCGGTGCCTTGGAGGCCACCGTAAACGCCGTTGAGATCGGGGCCGTGCACCAGCCAGTTGCGGGTGGTGCCGAGGGTCGCCGACACTTCGAGAAACTCGACATCGGGATCATACGCCGATTTGAGCGTCAGCGCCGAACCGCTCAGCGCGCCGCCTGTGACTGTTTGCTGTGTGGTTTGCAACCTGCGACCAAGTCCGTCGTAAACCGCACTCCAGTTCAAGCCTGAGTTGCCGGCATTGCGCCGCGTGACGCTGATGAGCCGTCCCAGTGCATCCCAACTCAATGTGTCGTTGCCGCCGGAGCGCAGGCGGGTGATTACGTTTCCCTCTGGGTCAAACGTCTGATTCAGCGGATTGGAAAGCGCACCGCTCAGGTTGCCCGTGGCGCCAAGGCTGCTCAACTGCGCGAAGGCGTTGTACGTCCCAGTCTGAATTCCACTTAGGTTGCCCGCCAGCGTAACACCCGTGCGCACCCCAATGCCTCCCGGAGCGCCACTGTCAAATTGGTACCCAGCGCTGCCGGTGACGCCGGCCTTTGCTGTGAAACTTTCGCTTATCAGCCTGCCCCGCAGGTCATAGTTGTAACTGCGGCTCTCGCTCCAAGCCGTGCCTCCAATGCGCGTGATGGCGTTGGAGCTTTGAGTGGAGTCTGCACGCCAGGCGATTTTTTCATTCAACACGAGGCTGCCACCCACGTATTCGCCCGCCTCCACGATGCGCCCGCTCCAGTCGCGGCCGAGGCCTTGAGCGTGTAAGGGAGTGTTTCGGGAGTACAGACGGCCGTCGATTTTGTACTCGTAGAAGTAAGCGCTATTGTTGAAGTCGGTTTCGATGAGATTGCCGTCGGCCTGGTATTTGTAAGTAAATGGGAGGGCTGGATTGTTAAGCTCGGTGAGCAGGATGCGTCTTCCGGCGCTGTCATGGGTTTGTTGCCAGTTGTCCTTGAGGACGCCGGCGACGTAGGTTTGCTCGGTGACCAACGCGCCATAACCGTCGTAGGTTCGCTTGACGGAGGTAGAGGGGCTCAGCGCGGGGTTCTGGTAAGCTTGGTCGATTTGCTTGAGCAAATTGCGTCGATCATAGCCGAAGGAGCGCGTGACTCCGGCCTGGGCGGCAGACGAGTCTAGCGCCACGACTTGGGTCTGGCGCCCCAGCGCGTCGTAACTGACGGAGCTTACGATGCCTCGCGGATTGGTGAAGGTGGCGAGTTGGCCCACGCCGTTGCCCGCCAAGTTGTAGGTGTAGGAGGTGGCGCGTGTGACGGAGGTGTTCTGTGTCAACTTTTCGGTGAGCTTGCGCGATGCGGCATCGTAGGTGGCGTTCCAGATGATGTTACCCGGCATTTGGCGTTTGAGCAGGTTGCCCGAGGCATCGTAGGTGAAGGTGAGGGAGGCGCCGTCGGGGAGGATCTGCTGAGTGAGGCGGTTGAGGCCGTCATAGGCAAAGAGGGTGGTGCGCCCGAGTTCATCCGTGTTGCTGAGCAGATTTCCTACGACATCATAACGCGAGAGGGTGCCTGTTCCGTCGGCGTTCCACACGAGGATCGGCTTGCCCTGCAAATCAGTGAAGGTCGTGGTGTTGGCTCCGGGCAATCCTTGGACGCGGACTACGGACTGATGATCCGGCGCGTAGAGGTAGGACGTCGAGCGCACAACGAAGCCATTGGCGCTCAAGATCTCTATTTTGACAGGGCGTGCTTCTGCGTCGTAGACAGTGATCGTTTGTTCGCCCAGCGCGTTAGTCTCGGTATGGCGCAGCCCGGCGGCATCGTAGTGATGGGTGACTTTTTGCTGGGCGGAATTGCTTACTGCGGGAGGGCCGGAGATGAGAACCACACGGTTGAGCGCGTCGTAGGTGGTAGAGGTGATGAAGCCTTCAGCGTCATTTTTTTGGATCAGATTTCCGCGGCGATCGAACGACTGGATCTCGGTGGCGAGAAGGTTTCCCGAAGCGTCGCGTAGGAAACTGGTGACGGTGCGATTGAAGTCGTCGTAGGCGAAGGCGCGGTTGGAGCCGTTTGGGAAGGTTTCTTTTGAGAGCCTGCCATCAGGGAGATAGAGCCACTGTTGGGTGGTTCCGTCGGCGTTTTGGCGAGTGAGCGGCTGGCCTGATTGGGTGTAGGAAAACAGACTCACGCCACCCAGCGGATTGGTTTGCTTGGAGACTTTGCCGCCGGGCTCGTAGGTAAAGGAGACGCTAGAAAGCGTGCTACCCGAAGCATCGCTCTGGCTGGAGGTGAGTAACTGTCCGATGGCATCGTAGCTCATGCTGGTTGCCGTGCCTCTGGGATTGAGGGTTTTAACGAGATTCCCGAAGGCGTCGAACTGGTTGGAGGTGGTCGCGATTCCAGCGTCGCCTGCTGCGGCTTGGACGCCCGCACCGTTGGGCATCGCCTCGCTGCGCCACTGGAGCGTTTCGAGGATGCGCCCGGCGCCGTCGTATCGGGTCATGGTGTAGTCGTCGGGATTGTAGCGGGAGCCTTGGGTCCATTCGACTTCGCCATTGGCGTTGTAATACTGATAATTCCACGCAACCAACGCGCCAGTTGTATCGTGGCGTTCCTGCCAAATGGCGTTGCCAAGGTCGTCGTAGGCAAAGCCGCTCCATTGTCCGGCAGCATCGGTCTTTTTGAGCAATTGCCCCCGGAGATTGTAGGACATGGCGAAGGAAACTGCGGGATCAGTGGTTCCGGTGGGACGGGTTTCGGAGGTGGGAAACCCGCTGTTATTGTAGGTGTAGCTGACACTGGATTGATCCGGCGTTCCCACCGCCTGAGTGACTTTTTGGAGAAGTCCGTTGGCGAAGGGGACGGTGCCGGTGATCCCGGCATTGGTGTAGCTGTAGTCGGTTTGGGATGTGAGCCCTGCGGGAGCGGAGCGTTGGACCGAGGTAAGCAGGTAAGGGGAGAGGGGACTGGCGTAGAAGAGCTTTTTGAAGTTGCCGTTGGGCTCGTTGATTTGAGCGGGTAGATTGAGCGCGTTGTAGGTGGTGGTCTGGATGGCGGTGGAACTGCCTGAACCGGTGAGGTTGCCGGTGGTATCTGTTTGGATGAGATTGCCTCTGGCGTCGTATTTGTAGAGGACGCTCAATCCGCGCTTGTCGATGTGTTGCTTGAGGCTGCGTTGGTAGGCTCCGGCGCTAATGTCGCCGGGGGCGTACCAGACGGTTTGAACCGTCTGATTCAGCGGGTCGGTGACCTTGGTGATTTGGCTGCCGGCATAGTCGTAGCGCGTGGTGCGATTGAAGGCGTCGGCAACCAGGGTGGTGCCGGTGAGTGTGCCATCGGAGTTTTTCGCGTTGGTGTATTGGAAGGAGGCGTTGGTGGTGAGAGCGGATTTGAGACCCACAGTCGCCTTCTGTTGGGTGACGCGGCGTTGGTCGTCGTAGGTGTTGGCCAGAATGCGGCCGGCGGGTTTGGATTCCTGAATGAGGAGGTGTTCGGAGTAGAATCCGGTGGTCACCGCGCCTGTATTCGGCTTGTGACTGTAGCCGTACTGGACGACTGAGGCGTCTGGGCGGGTGACGCTTACGAGGTCCCCAAAGGAGTCGTAGCTGTAGAATACGCGGCGACCATCGGCGGCGTTGGCCGAGATGATGTGTCCGTAAATGTCGTAATTGAGTTGGACGAAGTTTCCGTTGGAAGAGGCGATGCGGTTTAGAAAACCGAAGTCAGGCTGAAGCGGATCATTGCCGAAGGTGAAATTGAGATAATTCCCCTGCGGATCCACCCACTTTTGAAGATAGGGCCGCTGCCGGGTGAGCCCTTTGGCGCCGGGGCTGGGATAGGAGGCGACGACAAAAGTGCGCACGCTCCCGTTCACCCCACTCAGTGTGTAGGTGACAGTCCCTCCGCTGGTGACTTTATCGATCCGATTGTTAAACAGATTGTAGATCGAGCCCACCGAATCTCCCTGTTGATTGGAAAGATTAGGATTATCGCCAGCCGTCGGAACCCAACGCGTGGCCGAACCCGTCTGAAGGCGATATGCCACCACGCTTCCATCCATTTCCGCCGCGTAAATCACGGAGGAATCCGTCGCCACAGACAGATACGAAAAGTATCCCATTTTCCAGCCAGCCCCGAATTCATTACTGGCGAGGTTCAAACTGTCGTAATTGCGAGCCAGTTGAATGGGGAGGGGACCTGGAATCAGGAGGTCGGTTTCATTGATATAAAAGCCGCCGGTGACCGCGTTGACGGGATCCGCGACCATCTTGGATATTTTGGCGTCGTTATCTGCAAACGAGGAGGTGGCGCCAATCCATCCGATGTTATCCAATCCAAACGTCAAATCGCCGGTCTTTGCGAACCCTGTATTAACGGAAGTCACGTTGAGGGCGGTTGATCCCAGAGTAACAGCGTTTTGCTGGGTAACGCTTTGGATCGTCGTGCCGTTGCTAAGTGCGAGAATATAGGCGCTAAAAAGGGCTGTATTATTGCTCCCGTTATCAACGTTCGAAGCGATTTTTAAATCAAATGTGGGCGTATCTCCGTTGAGCGTGAGCGTGTAGTTCTGGGCCTTGGCGGTGGAGTAAAAACTAACGTCCAGGGGCGATGGCGATTGCCCGTAGCCGCCATTGAGCGGGACATTGAGCATGTTGCCTGAAATCAGGGCCGCGGCGGAATAGCCTGGGTTAAAAAGAAACGCACCTAGGCCCTGGTAAGCCTTATTGGCGCAGATAATCGGCCCGGGGGTGACGTAGACCAACGCGTAATCGGACATCACATTGCCAGTATTGGTGGCGCTGCTGTAGGGGGTGAGCAACTGGGTGATGCTGCCCCACATCGAGGGCCCTGCCCATGCTTGAAGGGTTTTGGTGACCCCGTTGAGTGTGTAACTAACGCTCCCAGCGGCAGCGTAATTCTGGCTGGTGAGTGAAACCAGTCCCTTGCCCTGCGTCTGTCCGGCATGCAGAAGATGGACGGTGGAGGCCGTGTCGCTGACATTGAAGAACTTGTTAATCACGGTGTGTTCCTGCGCGGAAACCTCGCCGATGAGCAGATAGAGCCAGTCGTTTGCCGTCGTGGCGTCGGGTAGTCCGGAGTCGGGGTGCAGCGTGCCGTTTCCGGCCGAGGCCATGCGCTGGAACATCATGTCGACATTGGGGTAAATCGGGTTGATGTCCCCGTTATTGGGCAGGGAGCCGTCGGCGTTGCGCTGGGGGCTCATTTTCGAAAAACCATGCGCGAAGAAGGACACCACGTTTTGTTTCTGCAACGGCTCCAGCCAGGCTCGGAAGTCTGAGACCTGCTTGTAATAGGTCATTCCCAAGAGCAAAAGCGGAGTGCCAGCGGCGACATCCGCATCCATGACGGTGGCGGGATTGGCCAGTACTGCTTGCTGCGCGCTCCAGAAGTTTTGCGCCTGAACGTTGAGCATTTCCTGAGTGACTCGCCCGTAATTGAGGCAAAGCACCGCGAGATCTCCCTTGCGCAAGGGGCGTTCATCGACGACTTGATTCAAGTCGCTCACCCCCAGAAACGCCGTGCCCTGCGCGGGCGCGGTGAAGCCAGTGGGGAGCGTCCGGTGCCGGTTGTAAATGGTGCGGAAGCTCAGGGCGTCATCGGCGGCCCCCAGTGCAACGCTGAGGGACTGCTTGTTGATCGCCTGGCCGTTGGGGGTAAATGGCTCCGTGATGGTCAAGCTTCCCGGGCGAAGCGGCTCGAGGGTGAGAAAGAGTGAGTGAGCGTTGGGCGCCGTTTTCACGGTCTTGACCATGAGCCTTCTATTGTGCAAATCCACGGCGCGCAGAGTGCCGGTGTCTAAGAGAGGCTCGCCCGCGTCGTACTTTCCGTTGTTGTTACGGTCGCTGTAAATCAGGCACTGAATGGTGTCAAAGATGGTCGGCATGGCGCTCAGGGATGCCACCAGATTGCTTGCGGCGAGACTTCCGGGGGCGACTTGCCAGGGTTGTGGAAAATCGCTCCATGTGTCGCGGTTGTTCTGGCGGTCGCAGATGGTGACACCCACATCGTTGAGGGAGAGTCCTTTGAGCGCCAACTGCTGGGTGACGTACAACGGGTACAGTTTGCCCGGATTGTCGAACTCAGCGCTCAGTCCCAGAAGGCCGGAGTCGCGATTGATGTATTTTTGGAGCCATTGCAGTCCGGTTTGAGTGCCCGTGGGGAGGCAGTCAGCGAGGTTGTAGCCCTCGTTGATGGCGGTGTCTTTCAACCATGGAAAGACGTGCACCCATTGGTTGTTCAGGTAGAGGGCGACCCAGGGATAGTTTACGTTGAGCAGTTGCGGGACGTTGGAGTTGCCGTAGGCGTCCACGGCGCCCTTCAATTGCATGCGCAGAAGTTTGCTCATGCGAGAGTCGAGCATTTGCAGGGTGTTGTGGGTGGGAAATACGTAAGCGCAGGGGACCCCAGCCTTTCGCAGCAGGTAGATCAGTAGCGCGCACTGCTCGGTGGGAGACCCTTGTTTTTCAAGGAAAGTCCCAAGGGCGCTCCGGTTGACTCCGCCGGGGTTGATGGATGTCTCATTAACCGCGCCGGTGTCGTTGTAACTGAGAGCGTCGGTAAGTTGGATCTGGTTAAAGACGTAATTGGTCAGTGCGATCGGGTTGGCACCCATGTCGGCGACGAACTTGTCCAAAACGGGATGGGAGCGCAGTTCTGGGCTGCGGTCCAAGATTGTCAGTTCGGCAGCCGGCGGCGCGAACTGGTAGGTGACAGGGAAACTGACTTTGAGCAGTTCGTTGATCGATTTGCCCGCGTATTCCGATGGCATAGTCACCGAATCAAAGTGGGGTTGACTGATAAAGGTCGAAATCCACGGGGCGCGCTCGCTGAAATCCAGCGTGTAACCGTAGCCGTAGGTAGGGGAAGTGGCTGGGACGCTTGCGGTCATTGGAACGAATTGTCCGTTGGCGAAGGTGGTGCCCGCGTAGTCGATGCGGTAGCAAAAGGCGGAGGAGGCGGCCGTGTGAGTGAGCAAAAACGGGGAGCTGGCCTGCTGGCCGAATTGGTCGGCGACTGATGCTCCGGAGACAAACTGGATCTTGGTGACCAACGGATACCCAGCTGCGGTGAGGTCGATGGTTCGCACGAAGCCTGATTGGGCGAAAGTATTCCAGTCGGCGCTCCCTTTTTTTGGCAAGGAAACCGTGTAAGTGTACACAGGGTTGACGCCGCTTTGGGTGGTGGCGAACTGGGATTTTGCGAACACCGAAATCCGGAAGTCGAGGAAGGTGGGATCTTTGATTTGTCCGCCTGAACCGAGGGCAAAGCGATAGGCTTGGTTGATGTAAAGGGGCGTTCCGCCGCCGGCGGCTCCGAAGGCGACGAGCGGGTTCTGAAACGCGGTGGGATAGGTCGTCGGCTTGGTGTTGGCTACTTGGTAGAGCGTCGGCATGTTGACGCGTTCAAACCAAGGCAGGCCGAGGGGGAATTTGGTGGCGTTATTTCCCATCAGATCCAGGCCGATGCCCGCGAGTCTGTCGATGGAGAGCACAAACGTCTGGAAGTTCAAATCCACGCCCGGGCCGCGTGAAAAGCGGCTTTGCGCCAGCGCATCGGGCGGCATCGTGACCGTCACAAGCGCCGAACCTTGTCCCACGACGCCGTTAGCGCTACGGGCAATGGCGGTGAAAGTGTGCGGCCCTGCCATCACGTTTGGCAGTGAAGCGGTGTAGGGCGGAGTGGTTAGCGAGCCCAACAACTTCGCTCCCTCGTAAAAATCAACTTTGGAAACAGCACCGGCTGCCGCTGAAACTGTGACGCTAAAGCTGAGCGTTGCGGGGGCCACCGTGCCACCTGTGATCTGCATTCCCACCAGCGCAGAGGCCGCAACAGAGGCGCCTGAGCTGGAATAACTCCCGTTGGCAATGATGCGGAATTTCACACTCGATCCGCTGGGTATATTGGTGACCACATAGGAGGTGAGATTTCCCGCTATGGTGGAAACATTCACCCAAGAGGCTCCGCCATCGTTGCTTTGCTGGATGGTGAAGCTTTGGGCGAGACTGCCGGACTGCGACCAAGTCAGGGTCGCTTGGCTAACGCCGTTGTAGTTGACCATCAGATTGCTTGGGGCCGGTGGAGCCTGATTCATCGCCACGGCCACGAAGCCGGACAACACCGGCGCATAAGTCGCTCCAGTGCTTCCAAGGCCCAGCTGGCCGTTGAAATTGCTACCCCAAGCGTACAGGCCGAGGGTCGAGTTGGTGCCAAAACTATGATAGGCTCCCGCACTGATCCCCGTAAGAGGAAGACTGCCAGCGCTAAGTACCACTGAAGGGGTCGTGCGGTTTTCTAAATTCAGCCCGTTACCGAGTTGTCCGTGCAAGTTAAAACCCCAGCCATAAGCGTTGCCTCCGACGAAGGCGAAGGTGTGATAGGCGCCGCCGGAAATGGAGGTCGCCCCCGTTAGCCCTGCGACTTGCGTGGGCACAAGACCGGTGGAGAGGCTGCCATTACCCAGCTCGCCTTCGCCGTTGTAGCCCCAACACCATACGGTTTTGTCGCTCCCGCGCAGGGCTGAATTGTGGTAGAATCCCGCCGCTATGGAGGTGATCCCGCTCAAACTGGCGACTTTCACCGGCACGCTGCTTGAGAGGGTGGAGCCGTTACCAAGCTGACCGTTGGAGTTCGCGCCCCACACCCACACGGTACCGTCATTCTTCAACGCCATGCTATGAAAGTATCCGGCGCAAATGGCCACCACCCCGCCCAGTCCGGACACCTGCGTCGGGGTGGGGGATATGTTATTGCTGGTGCCGTTGCCCAATTCACCGTCTGCGTTGTAACCCCAAGCCCACACGGAGCCGTCGCTCTTGAGCGCAAGCGTGTGAACCTGCCCGGCAGCCACCGCAGTGACGCCCGCCAGACCACTGACTTGCACCGGCGAAAGGCTACTTATTTGTGTGCCGTTGCCCAACTCGCAGTACCCGTTAAATCCCCAAGTCCACACCGTCCCATTGGTCTTGAGCGCCACGCCGTGGAAGCCGCCGGCGGCGACCTGAGCCACCGTCGATAACGCTGCGATTTGCGTTGGAACATTCGTGCTGTTTGTCGTGCCGTTGCCCAGCTCGCCGTCCGGGTTGTTGCCCCAGCTCCACACGGTGCCGTCGCTCTTGAGCAGCAGTGAGAAAAAGCCGCCACCGGAGACGGATTTGATGTTATTCAAGCCCGCAATCGCCACGGGAGAGGTCTGCGTGGCCGCCGTTCCTGTGCCGAAATCGCCGCTGAAGTTTGCGCCCCAGCTGAGAACCGCGCCGTTGGTGAGCACGGCCAAGCTGTGATGGCCTTGGCTGGTGATGGCAAGCGCACTGCTCACATTGGCAACTTGTACGGGCACGGTGCTGCCGTTAAGCGAGAGATTGCCCAGCTCCTGAAAGGTGTTTTCACCCCAAGCCCAAACCGAGCCGTTTGCTTTGAGTGCGGTGCTAAAAAAGAACCCCGAGCTAAGCGATGTAACGCCTGTAAGGCCGCTGGCTTGCACTGGTAGCGAGCTGTTCGTTGTGGAATTGTTGCCCAACTGACCTTGTCCGTTGTAACCGCATGCCCACACGGTGCCATCGCCTTTCAAGAAAACGCTGTGAAAGCGCCCCGCAGCCATGGCGGTAATATTACCAAGACTTTTGGCCTGTTGCGGAGAGAGCGAATTGATGGTGTTTCCGAGGGCCAGTTCGCCATCCGCGTTGTTGCCGAAACCCCAGACGCTGCCGTCCGCCTTGAGTGCAAGGCTGTGCAGATAACCGGCCGCAATCGCTTTGATCCCAGTCAAGCCACTCACCTGCAATGGAATGCGGCTCAATTGCGTGCCTCCTGTTCCCAGCGCTCCGCTCACATTGAGGCCCCACGCCCATACCGTACCGTCGCTCTTGAGGGCGAGGCTGTGATAGCCACCCGCCGCAATGGCCACCACTCCGCTCAGGCTGGTTACTTGCACCGGACTGCTTGCTGCATTGAGTGCGGTACCATTTCCAAGCTCTCCGTCCCAATTGAGACCCCACGCCCATACCGTACCGTCGTCTTTGAGCGCCAACACGTGGTAGTAACCGCTTGCGACGGATATAAATCCAGAGAGATTCGGCACCTGCACCGGCGAGCTCGTCGCCACAAAGCTCCCATTGCCCAGCTGAGCGCTGGAATTATCGCCCGAAGTCCAGATGCTGCCATCACTTTTCAGGATGACGCTACTGTGCGCTCCTGCGGCCGCTTGGCCTGTGATGTTAAACACGGCCGTGGCCACCGAGCCGCTGGTAGTGCCGGAGAAGCCAGCGACTTTCAGCGTGGTGGACTGGGTGATTAGCACAGGAGCGCCTTGGGGGACAGGAAGATCCCCGGAAGTGGGCGCGCTTCCGTTGAGTGTATAGCGCAACGTAACGCCGAGATCCTGTGTACTGATGTACACCTGCTGTTGGGTTGTATACGTTCCGCCAGAGCTACTTAAGCTGGGCAAGGATGCAGCGGAGTTTTGTTGTGCCTGCACGCCGCAGGCAAGAAACAAAAGGCTCAATCCAACGACAAGGAGGGCGCGAAAAGTGCGCGATTCTGCGAAGACTTTCATAAGGCATACCAGTTGCCGATCTCGTAACCCGGAGACCGGTTTCCACGGGGTGAACGTACACCCCTGAGACCGTGAAGATCGGTCTACAACCAAACGGCGAGTGTGCCTTATGCCCCCTTTGGGGTTTTACCTGAATTGCTCCCGCTTTGGTAATCCGAACGCCGTCGGAGGGGAGGGGATAAACGCAAAGAGAGCTTGGCTGAACCTTTCAGCTAAACTCTTTTTGAAGGATACTCCTGTTTAAAAAAAAGAGTAAACCTAGCTCACACCCCTTGTGTGAGCCGAGATTTAAAGACGCTTTTTGAGCGTAGTCTTTGGGGAGGACTAAACCTTCTTCTTGCTGGCGAGGCGGTAAACCACATCCAACAGTTTACGCACATCTGGGGAGCGGG
>CALQFT020000077.1 GCA_943329925.2 Opitutus sp. GAS368 | reverse complement strand
GACGAGCCCAAGAAGGACGATCCCAAGAAGGACGAGCACAAGAAGGACGAGCCCAAGAAGTAGGCTACTAATCCTCGGTTTATTTGGACTCTCGTTTTGAAAGGCTGCCAAGCATCAAAACGAGAGCTCGAAACCTCTACTTAAAAGATACTTGGCCGTATAGCGCCGGTGTATCCAAAGGCTGGCCTACATCCGCACCCCAGCCGAGATTCCCAGATCAACGGCTCCGCAGCGCACGTGGTCGATTTTCCATTTCCGATCTTCACGGATAACCGTGTACGCCGCCTCAAAAACCTCGCCGCTTTGCAGAAAAAAGCGCACTGGCACTTCCGTCTCGATCCCATTGTTTTCCAGAGCGCCAAACTCCCATCGTACCGCCAGTCGCACCGCAGGAACATCCCCGCGTGCAACTTCAATAAAGCGTTCCAAATTATTGTGATCCATGTACCGGCTGGATACTTGCAAATAAGCTTCCTGATAACGTTGGCCGCGCAAGGCAAGCACCTGAATTTGAACGGTATCGTACAACTCGAAAGGAGAGGGATCCCTCAATGCCTCGCGCTCAGGCTTCTGCAAGTAGGCGGCGAGCGCACAACTGCCCAGTGTAAAGGCAACAATGCCAATGCGTGTGCTCAGCTTCACTAAGCCTCCGGTGGTTGGTGGGTGGATAGCCCTCGCAAATAGGAAAATGAATAAATGCCCGTTCCATGGCCGTCAGCCCATTGCGGCTGCAAGGCATAGCCTCCAACCGTCAGAAGCTGGCGCAGATTAAAGCTTTCCGCGCTAAACTGCCGCGCCGGCCTTTCAACCTCCCCCAACACGTCCGCCTCACCCTGACAAACCGCGCACGGACATTGGCGACGCAGCGCTTCGAGTGAAAAGAAACTTTCAGTCCCATCGTTCCAGGCCACTGCTAGTTCTTCGCCTATCACGGCGACATGGAGGGGGTTAATGCGTGGGTTCATCGGAGAGAAAACTTCAATATCTATGTTGTACGCGTTCGGTTTATCCGTCCAGTGCTTCGCTTCCATCTGGGCGCCCGGTTTTCGCGGTGCGTTCCCCAAAAAGCGCAGTACCCACCCGCACCATCGTGGCACCTTCTTCGATAGCCACTGTAAAATCGTCGCTCATTCCCATGGAAAGCTCCGGCAACGGCACTCGAAACCTCTCCTGAAGGCGGTCCCGAAACTCTCTCAGACGAATGAAGTACTTGCGAGATTGCTCCGGCTCGGGGACTGGAGGAGGAATGGTCATCAGCCCAACTACTTGTAGCCTCGAAAGTTGAACAATTTCCAAAAAATGCGCCTCCAGTTGCGCTGGAGAGAAGCCGAACTTCGTTGCCTCACCTGCAATGTTGGTCTCCAAAAGAATGCGTGGGAAAAGCCCCAATTCCTGAGCCACCCGGTCCATATCCTTGGCAATCGCAAGGGAATCCACGCCATGGAACATGTCAAAAATAAGTAATGCCTGACGAATCTTATTGCGCTGCAAGTGCCCGAGGAAATGCCAGCGGCAAGATCCGGGCAGTTCTGGGATTTTAGCTCTCGCCTCTTGGACCTTGTTCTCTCCGAAAACCCTAATTCCTGCAGCAAATGCTTCTTGCAGGGCCGCTGGGGGATGAGATTTGGAAACCGCAATCAGCTCCACAGGATCTTGGGGGGAGCGCCCGGCTTTGGAGCAGGCAGCGGAAATTTTATTTTGAACAATTTGGAGACGCCTCGTGAACATGTTTAAGAATTATGTTATACTTGACGAGTCCCCAGCAACCCCCACAATCGGAGCCCCCAAAGATTGCGCATTATGCACATTGAAACGCTCAAATTATTCGTTGACCTTTCAACATCTGGAAGCTTCTCCCAAGCAGGCAAAGACAATAATATATCTCAAAGTGCTGTCTCTCAGCAAATCATGTGTTTGGAAAAAAGGCTAGGACTCACGCTCTTAGTTAGAGGCGGGCGTTCCGGTGTCGAATTAACGGGCGAAGGCAAGATATTCCGCTCTGGGTGCGAAGCAATTCTCGAGCGTTACAACGATGTTTTGGAAGCTCTTGTGAAGTTTCAAAATAATATTGAAGGAAATATTCGACTAGTGGCTGAATCTTCCTTGGGCGCGGTTTGCTTGAGGAAGCAAGTCGAGACCTTTCTGCTCCACTATCCTGACACGAATATTGATGTGGAATACGCTGATTGCGAGGGCGTTTATTTGCGTGTAATAGCTGGGGAGGCCGATTTGGGGGTGGTGCCGCATCCGATACGCCGCCCAGGACTGCAAATTGATCTTTTACAGGCTGAAAATCTGATGTTGCTGGCATGCGCATGCAATCAGATGAAACAACGCGAAGAGTGGACACTAAGCGACATGGAGGGGGAACGGTTCGTTGCATTTGCATCCAACGCGGAGATGCGCGCCGAGATTCAGCGACAATTTGCGATGCAAGGCTTGGATTTTTTGCCGGACTTAGAGTTCGACCAAGTGGATGCGGCCAAGCAGGCAGTCTTGGAGGGGGGCGGCATTACACTTTTGCCCGCAGTGGCGGCCGCTGAGGACGTGAGCGCGGGGGTTTTAGTCCATATCCCGCTAAAGTGTCCATTCACTCCCCTGCCCATGGGTGTGGTGAGCCGACGGGATAGGCTGCGCAGCCCGGTATTTCGGGCGTTTTTGGAATGGCTCCAATTGCCACGGAACTAAGTGCGTCTAAAATACTCGGGACTCACCTTTGGGATTGAGCCTCGGAAGAAGTCAGGCTCTTCTAGTGAGCTTAGCGAATGATATACTCTCTCTCCTTAGAGACCGCCCTTGAGGTCGTCGGATTGCTCCTGTTGGTTGGCCATCTTGCCGCGCTTTTGAAGACAGCCGTTTTGCAAAATGCGCTGCGGGCGTTTCCCCGCTCACTGGCGGCCGGATTCAGCTTGTTCGTTATTGCCGCTGTGTGGTTTACGGGCTTGGTTGCCTTCACTGACTTGGGCGAATTTAGCTCCATGCGACCGAAATTCTTGCTCTTTGCAGTGGTGGGAGCCGTTCTCACGCTGCGCTTCGTGCGCGAGTTCCTTGCGGTGCGCGCCTTGGGAATGTTGCTGCTTCTTGTGGCTGAGCCGCTGTTGGAAGCGGCTTGGATGCGACCGGAAACTGGAAGACTCTGGCTGGTCGGCTTGGTGTACGGCTGGATTCTCGCTGGCCTGTTTCTCATCGGGATGCCGTACCTTTTGCGGGACGCGATCGCATGGGTGACCGCCGCCCCCATCCGCTGGAAAGCGGCTTCTTTGGCCGGGATAGGCTACGGCGTGCTTTTACTCGCTGTACGCGCTTCGTTTTAAGCGAGTAGGAAGACTCGTACAGATTTGCCCCAGACGGCGCCGCCCCCGCACCACTGCGGGTGGAATCAGCGACGTTCGCCGATGCACCAGAGGTGCTTGTCGGTACGCATAAAAATCTGTCCCTCGCTGAGTGCGGGTGAGGCATAACTGGCTTCGCCAAGCGCGTTGGTTGCGATGAGGGCAAATTTTTCCGCCGGGTTCACTACCCGACATTCCCCTGCATCGTTAAGGAAATAAACCAGGCCACCGGAACTAACCAGTGAGGCGTGTTGCCGACCGAAGCGTTCGCTCCAAACCACTTCGCCCGTGCGCGAGTCAAAGGCGTGAGCGAAGCCACGGTCGTCGTTAAGCAGGAGCCAATCGCCCTCGACTATTGGAGATGGCACGTAAGACACGCCCACGGCGGAGGGCGGGTTGTAGTGCCAGGCTAGGTGCGTCTTGGTGACGTTGCCTCGCCCGTCGGGTTTGATTCCCATGACGTGATGATCTGGGAAGCCGCCCGTCATGTAAAATAATTTGGTTTTTGCGCCGTAAACCATCGAGGCCACAAACTGGTCGGTGGGTCCGTCCATGGTCCACAATGTTTCGCCAGTTTCGGGGTCATAGGAGGCGATGCACTTGGAACCGGAGAGCACCATTTGCATCCGGCCGTCAATTTCCCGCAGAAGTGGAGCGACGTAACTGCGGGTTCTGTTGGGCCGCTCAATGCGCCACAATTCCCGGCCGTCTTTGCGAGAGAGCGCGACGATGTAGCCTGGGCCATCGTGGTCGCAGTTCACTATCACTTTGTCCTTCCACAAAATAGGCGTACTGCAAAAGCCGTGTACGCTGCTAAAAAAGCCGGGACGCACACTCCAAACCTGCTCCCCTCCAACCGTGTACGCCGCGATCACGGGCTCGCGTCCGTCTAAAAAAGAGCAGTACACTTTTTCGCCATCGCAAGAAGGCGTGCTGGATGCCCGGGAATTTTCGGTATGCAAGCGCTCGGGCGAGGCTTTCACAACGGCGCGCCGCCAGAGCTCAGCGCCTGAGTCACGCGCAAAGCAAAGCAGAAGGCGCTCCTCATTTTCTGCGTCGTACGCAGCCGTGAACACTTTGTCTCCCACAACGATTGGAGAAGCGTGTCCTGGAGGGCAGAGGGCCTTCCATTTAATGTTTTCCGAGGCACTCCAGCGAGTTGGGAAACCTTTTTCAGTGCTGATTCCATCCCCGCTGGGGCCCCGCCAGCCAGCCCAGTCGACGGCATGAGACGAACTTGAAATGGTTAGCAAAACGGCAGTGGCTAAAAGGCAGAAATGGGGGCGCATATTCCTTAGCCTAACACTGGTTTTTGAGAAATGGGAGCCTCTGAGTTGGAGAAGTTTGATTGAGAATGAGGTGAGGTTGCCCTCGCTTTTAAGATCGCTGCATCTCGCGCAACTCGACAACCTCAGGTCCTTGGTCCGTGCAACAACCTGAACGTAGGCCCCGCCTTCCCCTTCTTGATCCGGCCCAAATCGATGCCATGATCCATCGGAACGCACTTACTTCTTGATCTGGAAAAATAACATGAAGCCGTCCTCTATAACGCGCGTCGCGGGGCCTCAAAGCCGCTGCAAATTTTCGTTGCGCTGGACCGACATCACTCCCCCTGCTGGCATCTACCACCGCATGTGGGGTGCAGCCAAACACGAACGGGCCACGGGAGTCCACCGCCCCCTTCGCGCCACGGCGACCATGTTCGCGGCCTTCAATGATTGCGCCGGTGGCCGCCAGACCATTTTGGCCCTCGACCACTGCGTGATGGGCGCCACTGAACACAACGAACTCCTGACACGCATCGCCGAAATCAGCGGAGAGCCGCCCGACGCCATCTTGGTGGTGTTTTCACACACCCACAGTGCTGGTTTAATGGGTCTGGATCGGGTGGAGAATCCGGGCGGTGACTTGATTCCAGGCTACCTTCGAGAATTAGCGGAACGCTCCGGACAACTCGTCAAAGAATGCCGCCTTGCCCTCCAAGAAGCGGTTCTCGTGTATGGAACCGGACGTTGCCAGCTTGCTGCACACAGAGACTTCTGGGACGAACAAAGACGCCAGTTCGTATGCGGCACAAACCCCGGCGGGCCTTCCGACGACACCGTTATTGTTGCACGAGTGAGCGCCCCGGATGGATGCCTGCTGGCGAGCGTGGTTAACTACGCCTGCCATCCAACAACCCTCGCATGGGATAACTCTCTGATCAGCCCGGACTACGTAGGTGCCTTGCGCGACTTGGTGGAGCGTGAGACGGGCGCACCCTGCCTTTTTTTACAAGGAGCCAGTGGCGAACTCGGCCCTTGGGAGGGATTCGTCGGAGACCCAGCCGTCGCCGATAGAAACGGCAGGGAACTTGGTTATGCAGCGCTCGCAGCGCTCACGGGGCTGCCGCCCGCGGGCAAGGCGTTTTGTTACCAAGGTCCGGTGGTGTCCGGGGCCACGCTTGGAGCATGGGCTTACCAAACGTTCGACGCAGATGAACTCACACGCCAGGAAACCTTCCAAAGGGTGCGCTGGGATGAACCTCTGCCCTACCGCGCAGGCAGGCCATCTGCGGAGCAAACCGAGGCAGAATGGAAGCAGTGTCTGGCGCAGGAAACCGAAGCACGGGCAGCGGGTGAAACCTCTCAAGCAGAAGATTTCCGGGCACTGGCCGAACGTAAAAATCGGCTCTTAACGCGGCTGAGGCAATTGCCCAAAGGCGACACCTTCCCTCTCCAGGTTGTGATTTTGAAGATCGGCGGCGGCGTGTGGATCGGCGTCCAGGGCGAGGCTTACAGTCTTTTACAGACGGCATTGCGCAGTAAATTTCCAACTCATGCAATCGTACTCGCCACAATCGCTGCCGACTGGGGCGCGTCCTACTTGCCGCCACGCGAATTGTACGACACCGGCATCTACCAAGAGACCATCGCCGTGGTCGCGGCAGGCAGCTTGGAACAACTCATCGAATCCATTTGCGCTCATCTTTCCTAATGAAAATCACCAAAATTGAAACTCTCGTCTGCCACGCGCGGATGCGAAATTGGATCTTTGTAAAAGTTGTCACCGACCAACCCGGTCTTATTGGCTGGGGCGAGGCGACGCTGGAGTGGCACACCCGTAGCGTGGTCGGGGCCATCGAGGATATGGCGCACCTTCTTGTCGGTGAGGACCCCACCAGACCCGAGCACTTGTGGCAGGTCATGTACCGACAACACTTCTGGCACGGACACGGCATCGTACGGGCCACGGCCATCGCGGGCGTGGATCTGGCCCTGTGGGACATCGTCGGCAAAGTCGCCAACATGCCACTTTCCAAACTGTTTGGCGGGCCGGTCCGAGACTATGTGCGCACTTACTGCCATCTCGGCGGAGGCAAGATGGAGGATTTTTATCAAACTCCGGCGGATAATGCGAAGCGCTTCGCCGACCTCGCCTTGCAGGCTGTGGAGGATGGTTTCACCGCCTTCAAAAGTATGGCAGTCCCCAGCACAATGCCCGTGGAAGGTCAAAAGCCGGTGCGCGCTGCTGAGGCCGCCGTCGCGGCCATGCGCGAGGCTGTGGGCCCGGATATCGACATCATGGTCGATTGCCACGCACGCCCCTCTCCTACTATGGGCCTCCTATTCGGCAAAGCGCTGGATCCCTATGGTCTCTATTTTTTCGAGGAACCCTGCTGGCCCGAAAACGTGGACGGCCTTGCTCGAATCAACGCAGCGTTGACTACGCCGGTTGCCAGCGGCGAACGGATCACGCACTTGGAGGGCTTCAAGGAACTGTTTGAAAAACGGGCGGTCGAAATTTGCCAACTGGATATCACGCATTGCGGGGGACTCACCTCCGCACGCCGCATTGCCGCTTTGGCAGAGGCCCACCGCATCGCCCTTGCGCCCCACAACCCGCAGGGGCCCGTGAGCACGGCGGCCTCCCTGGAATTCGGGTTTTCACAACCTAGCTATATCATTTGCGAAACAGTTCACAACGACGTCCCATGGCGCCAAGACGTGGTGGAGGAAGGCTTCAGCGTGGAGAAAAAGGGCCGACTGGTAAGGCCCAATAACCGCCCTGGACTTGGTATTACCATCAACGAGGACGAGGTAAAAAAACATCCCTTCCAGCAAGAGATTCTGCTGCGCGAATTCAGCCCCGATGGCGCCGTCGCCGACTGGTAAACGTACTTTCGAACCCACCTTTCCTGCCGTCCCGGGCGAGAAGGACCAGTTTTCTTCAAGATTTGGTATGAGATCGCAATTGATTCTACGGTCGCGATTGAGCGCTTCGACGTCCTAAGCCGCTGGCAGGCCTTGCCTGAGACGGCGTCCAATGGTTTGCGAGACGCCTATTCCACGCGGTAAAGCGCGGTTTTTGTGCGAAGGATCAACGTGTTGCCTATGACCGCAGGTGAGGCCATGAAGCCTTCGGGCAGTGTGTTTTTTGACACCACTTCGAAGGTGGATTGCGCTTTCAAAACCGTCGTCACGCCCAGGCAGTCCGAGAAGTAGATGAGTCCGTTTGCAACAAGCGGCGTGGCGGCGAAATCGCTGCCAATACGTTCGCGCCACTTGACGTCTCCCGTGGCGAGATCCAGACAGGAGGCTATCCCGCCTGAGGACACGGTGAACACCAACCCGTTGACGAGCACTGGTGTGACTTGATCAGGCGCCGCACTTTTTTGTTTCCAAAGTACGTGGCTCTCGGAGATGTCGCCCTTGGCGCCTTCCAGCTTCACGCCCCAGACTTCGGGTTTCATAAAGCCAGTACAGACCACCAGCGTTTTTCCATCAGTGGCAGGGATGGGTACATTCGAGAAACCTTTGCCGTAATTAAAGTACCACAGCTCTTTCCCGGAAGCGGGATCCAACGCGTAAAGGCGGGTGGAAGCCGTCGTGAGACTGGCGGCGCCGGCGGCGGTTTGTAACAGGAAGGGAGTGCCGTAGGCCTTGCGCATTTCGGCCGGGAGAGTGTCGAGGTACGGCTTGGCCGAGCGCTCGGATTTCCACACAATCGCGCCCGTGCCCTTGTCGAGGGCGACTTCATGCTGCACATCCAGCCCGTCGCATGGGATTAACAGGAGCGAGCCGTATTCCGTGAGCGAACCGCCCGGACCGTTCTGCTGCTCGACTTTGAGTGTTTGCTGCCGCCAAAGCACTTCGCCCGAACGCGCGTCAAGGGCGGCTGTCCCGTGGGAGCCAAAGTGGACGAAAAAGCGACCGTTACTCAGCAGGCCAGTGGGAGAGGCGTGGGAATTGCGCCGGTGCTTTATAGGAGGAGCTTCCAAATGAAACACCTCCACATCTTGGACAACTCGCCCGGTTTCGAGATCCACGGCCACAGCCCGCAGGGAGCATCCTTCCTCCGTGGCGGCAGTAAGCCAGATGCGCCCCTCTCCGACCACCGGCGAGGACCAACCTTCACCGGGTAATTCGGTCCTCCAGCGGACGCTTTTCTCCGCGTCCCATTGCACGGGAAGCTTGGGGGCGTCGCTCACCGTATTGTTCTGGGCGGCTCCCAAAAAACGCGGCCACGAGTCGCCTGCATGCGAGGAGAACGGCAACGCGGGCAACAGACAAAGGAGGGCAAGCGGAAGGAAAGCGGGATGGGAAATGGATTTCATTTTGTTGCGGGAAAGGTGGCGGTGGCGCCCAACCTTGATGCAACCTCCATCGCCACCCGATACAAGGCAAAAAAACAGTGGCCGACCTCGACCACCTCCCCTGCACTGCAAGTTCTATTCCCCACAGCCCGGCGCCTGCGAACTTTGCAGGGGTGCCGCCGCTCCCCTTGGCCGGGTTTTGATAAGGGTTTCTCCTTTGGGCTGAGGCGACAAAAACCTCAGGAGAAGTGCTTTCATCAAATGCCCGAGACCTCAAATCATACCAAATCTTGAAGAAAACTGGTCCTTCTCTCCAGGGTGCTGAGGTCTTTTAATCATCCATAAACCTAAAAGAGATGGCATCACTCCGGAAGGGCCAAACTCGGCGTGGCAACGGGGGCTGTGTAATCGTCTGTTTGTCTATTGAACCTTAAGTCCCCGCTTTCATCGTCATAAATCTGCGGATCCAATCCGGACGGCGCGACTTCAAACTTTCCCGTCTGGGGAGTATCCGCCATTTCTGCGGGCCTAGACCCTGCGCAGGCACCAAGAGTGAGAGTCATGAATACGAGCAGGCTCCATCTTAAAAAAGTTTTCATACATCTCGAATTCGTTTCAGATGAGTTCCGGGGAGGGGGATTCCTCGGGAGTTCATCCACAAACTCCTCGGGCCACCGGAGTGGAGGCGCCTTGCGCAAATGCGTCAAACCATAGCGCGCCCAGAATCCGAGCATAGTGCGGGGCCACTCCAGCACGCACCGAGGCGCTTCAGCGGGGGCTTCCCGCCTCGGGCGCGAATTGCACACTGGAACTCACCATCGCCCCGCGTTCATCGGTGGCAGTAAAAAACCAAGTGTTGGCTTCTGCGGGAGGCTTTGGGGCGCTGATGACGCCGTTCAAGAGAGTCGTCGGCACACTTTTCCACTGGCGTTTGGAGCGCAGGCCGGTGTCCGTCGTGTAGTTCAGTTTCGCCTCCTTGAGCGGGGTTTTCGCCGTGTAGGACGCACGGATTTGCTCGCCTTCCACGGCCGGTTTACCGATCACCGGCAAGGCCTCGCCTCCACGGCAGAACGAGTCGATGAAGAGGCCGATTTCCTGAGGCGCCCAGCCTGGAGGATGGCCGTGTCCCATGTTTACCTGAATGCGCATCTGCTTTAAGCCGGGCACGCACTCGAAGCTCTTCATGTAACTATCCAACGGGTAATGGACGTCGTTGGTGCCGTTGACGAATAAAATAGGGACGCGGCATCTGGGAAGGAGGCTGCCGGGGTCGTATTCGTGGATCCACTTTTGGCGAAGATCACCCAACTTATCAATGGAAGGCTTCTGGACGGATTCGCCTTCAAACAAAAAACCGCAACCGTACACCGGCACGGCCGCTTTGAAGCGATCGTCCACAGAAGCCACCAGACACGTCGTGTATCCGCCCCAGCTAATTCCCGTAACGGCGGTGTGTTCGGCATCCACTTCCGGGAAACTCCGCAACAGCGAATGCGCCCGCATCACAGAAGCCACCGCATGAAACGGCCAGTGCTCGCTGAGGCCGCTGCCTATGGAATCGAACTTTTCGGGGTGCCCGTGGTTTGGTCCGCCGTTTGGCAGCCGCGTCCGAATCTTTGCATCGGACTGGTGCCCGATGGGGGCGCCGCTGACTGGGTCAAACGCCGGATCAGGAGGACGCGACCCTGACAAATCCATCGCAATTGCAGCGTAACCGCGCTTCGCCCACAAGTACGCCCAGTCCGAAAAAGCGGTTCCGCCCCCGCCGTGAATGAGCACCACACCGGGGAATTTTGTGCCTACGGGAGCCGCCCCGAGCGTGGTGGGTGAGGCATAAAAAGCGAAAACTTCCGTCGCATGGCCTTGGAATTCCTCGCCTGTGTATAGCAGTGAGTGAACCGGCTTAGTTTGATCCACCCAATGCATTGCGGGAACCTGCCGGAGCGCCTGAATATCCCACGGACCGACTTTGGCGGGTTCAGCGGCATGGAGCGCGCCGAGCGGCGCCAGCAGCATTGTGAGGAACAGGGCGAAGGTAGGTTTTGTGAAGTTGCCGGAGCTCATTTTTTGGGAATACGATTTAGGGTATAATAGGCGTCTGCGTGCTCGAGCTTCGCGCCCGCCGCAGAGCGCACTCCGTCGGCGTGTAATTCGTGGACGTAAAGTGCGCGCAAGCCTTCCACTTTCAGGCGGACCGTCAAACCGTCGGGACTCACCGTGACCCCGCTGATAGAGTGCGCTTCGGCTTGAATTTCTTCGCTCCCGTAAGCGCCGGAGTAAAGATGGGTGTAACTCGTCATGGAATATGCGGCGGCAGTTCCGCAGGCTTTGGCATCCACCGGTTTGGTAAACACCAATTCGAAGCCGTCCGGCAGGGCACGCATCTCCTTGATTTCAAAAGGCATTTCGCCATTCCAACGCACCCGCTGCAACCCGTACGCCTTGGTTCCAAGCGAAGACCAACCGCGGCTGGTCATCCCGACCATCAGCGAGCCGTCCGGGGCGAAAAGCAGTCGCACGATTCCCGAGGCAAGGCCGCGCAGGAAGGGGAACGCCGCTCCTTGGTATTCGCCGTCGACCTTTTCCATAAACACCCGGTTTATCTTCGCATCAGTGAATTCCGCAACGAGCATCTGGCCGTCGAAGGGGCCGAACTTCCCCTTTGCATCGCAAACGGCCAAGTCGGTGCCGCTGCGGCCCATTTTGTTGTACGGCAACCAAACCGCGGGGGGGCACATCTCCGGCAGCGCCTTGATCGCCTCTGGATACGGGATTTTTTCGGGGACTTTCGCGGATAATTTCAACGGCGATTCGGGCAGATTCTGCGATGCGATGCCTTCTGGGTTGAGGAAAAACGCACCTTTTCTGAGGTGGTAGAGGGGCGTGGTGGGCACCCAAGTTCCCTGTTGATCCACGCAAAACATGTCTCCCGCCAAGTTTGCGCCCAGTCCGCAGGGGGAACGCATTCCGGCGGCCATCGGCTCAAACTCGCCCGCCGTGTTGATGATACCAGCCCAGCCACGCCACGCGGCTTTGTTGTCGCTAAATTCCCCCATGTCGACGTTCAACGTCACCCAAAGCTGCCCTTTCCCATCCCGCCTCGGACCGTAAGCGTACCCGTGATAAGCTCCGGAAACATTCCAGCCTCGGCCTGCGGTGAGATACTCATCTGCAAGTCCGTCGCCGTTAGTGTCGCGCAGGCGGGTAACCTCAGTGCGTTGGGTGACCAAGAGGCTGTCCCCGTCGCGCAGCAACCCCAACGGTTCGTGGAGACCGGTTGCGAAGAGGTTAAATTTCACTTTGTCCGCGTCTCCGCCCAGGACCCCGTCCACAAGCCAGACTTCCCCTTTGCGAATCGCCAGCGCCAGTTTGCCCTCCGCCGTCCAGTCCATGCCGCTGACTTCCAGTGGAATCCCCGAACCAGGCTTCCATTCCTTGCTCCGGGAGGCCGAGGGGGAGTTGCCGGTGAGGATGTCCTGGATTTCATAGGGCGTTCCCGCCAAGGCGCTCCCAGCGAGCGAAAGCAACAGAAGGAAAAGCGGTTTCATTTCCATAAGTACGTAAAAATCCGCGTCTCTTTTGAATCCGAATTTTCCTCATGCACCGCGACTCCCGCGGGATGCGTCACTCCGAGTGCATTCAACGCCGGAGCGGCTCCGGAGAGCGTGCGCCGCAGCCCTCCGTCCACGGCGTCGAAACGGTCCGTGACGGGCGCGCCACCCACTTTTAAAAGGAAGACAGGCACCTTTTGCGCATCCAACCGGTAACCTTCAAAACGGACGGTTTCCCCGCCACTCGAAGGCCATTTCACCACGGCGTCGCCCAACGGTTTTTCAAACGGCGCGAACCGCGAAAACCACGTCGCATATGCATCGAAAAACCGCCCCCGCCACGCAAGCGCGGGCCGTCCCGTTTTGCCGTCGTAGGCGAGATGCACGCCATGGGGAAAACCCAAGAGAATGGCGTGCGTTCCCACACCGGCAAAAAACGTGCGTTGCACAATCGGATGCGCCTGAGGACTGAGCTCGAACTCGCCGCCGCTTACGGCAGGAAACCCCTCCGGTTCGCCGTTGTCGCTTTTTGCGAACGCGTAAATTGAGGCGATTTGCCGCGCCGTATCACCTCCGAGAATCTCGCTATTGGCCGCCTTACCCTCCGGCCAGAATGACGGCATCAGGGTACCGGGGCGATACGCGGCTGGATTCACCAGATACTCCCGCAACCAACCGGGCTGCAGCCGTTGTCCCAGGCTACTAAGGTCCAGCGCCTGAATTCCCAGCGCTGCATGCCCTCCCCAGCGGTGGCAAGTAATGCAACCCACCCCGCCCTGCGTGCCCATAAGCTTGCGCCCAGCCGCATCGTCCCCTCCAGGCAAGGCCACCTCCGATCGTGCGTCCACCTTGGACAGAAGAGCCGCCAAACCGCCGGTCGCGGTACCGTAAACCGGCATCTTCGTCTGCAAATAAGGACGTACGCGCGCTTTTCCTTCCAGCACATCGTTCAACCATTCCGGCTGTAATTTCCGACCCACTCCAGTCAGCGGCGGCGGATAACGGCCCGTATCCCCCAGATTGTGGTCGCCCTGAAAATACGCCTTCCTTGCCGCATCGGGGCCTCCGCGCCCGTCGCGTTCGTGGCAGGCCGCACAGTTGAGCGCCTGCAAAGTAAGTTCTACCAACTGCGCTTGCGGCAGTTCCTTCTCCCTTTGAGCCAAATAAAGCTTCAACGCGGCGCGCTGTTTTGCGCCAAGTTGATACTGCGGCGACTTCCGCCCGGCATTTCCCTCCAGGCACCCACCGGCCCCGCTTTGCAACGCCACAGAAACGGC
This sequence comes from Opitutus sp. GAS368, assembly GCA_943329925.2. Lineage (GTDB taxonomy): Bacteria > Verrucomicrobiota > Verrucomicrobiia > Chthoniobacterales > Chthoniobacteraceae > Chth-196. The sequence goes on along the minus strand of CALQFT020000077.1, from coordinate 1,795 downwards.
TCCCATCTCCTTTGGAAGTTCGTGGCAGGAAGAGCATCCCGCCGCGGCAACGATCCCGCGTCCTCGCAACGCAAGCGCCGGATCCACAGCAAAAGGGTGTATTTTTTGAGCTGTCTCACCGTCGCTGCTTGCAAACTCCAACAAGTACCCAGCCAGATCCAGCGCGTCGGATTCTTCCATGTCAATGCGCGGCATCCGCCCGTCTGGTCGCGCTTGCAACGGGTCGCGCAAGAATTCGGCCAGCGTCTGCAATCCGTATTTCTGCTGCAACTGGGGGAAGGCAATGGCTGGGTGCGTAAAATCTTCAGGCTTTGGCAAGCCCTCAGCCGGCTGGAAATCCTTGGCGGGCGCATGACACGCCACGCAACCCACTGTATGAAATAATTCCTTCCCGTGCTCGGCATTTACGTGCCCGACCTTCTTTGGCTTCTTTGTGGGCTTGGTAGCCAGGCCGCCCAAATAATGTAGAACCGCCTCGACATCCTCGGCCGCATTCAACGAGGAAAATTGGGGCATCGTCGAACCCGAATGCGCAGCCGCCGGGTTGCTTAAAAAGCTCCGCAACCACTCCGGCTGGACCCGCTGGGTGACGCCCGCGAGCTGCGGACCGCGGCGGGCTGGCAGACCGGTGGAGCCACCGTGACAATTGACGCAACCCAGTTCGTTATACAACAGTCGGCCACCCTCTGCGCTCGGCTGAGTGGCCCCCCAGCGTTCAAACGCGACGACCAGCGGCTCAGCCTGAAGCGGCACCGCCCAGAGCAAACCGAGGAAACCCAGAAGGGCTCGTGCATTCATGACAGCACTTCAGCGATGCACTTCTCTATGTACGCCCGTGATTGGTTTACCGCCCCGGTAATTTCCCCAGCGGTGGGCAAAATAGGAACTCCGCGGGGAGTCGGGTGCATGAAAATCTCCACCTCGCCCGTGAAGCGGATGTCTGAAAGAGCCTTCACAATCGGGCGATAATCCAGCCCGCCGCCAAAACCGGGCAATTGTTGGAGCTCAATTTCCTTGGGCATCTTCTTCTGGGAACCTTCCGAATGTTCCTGGAAGTACACAAACGGCAACTGTTTCGCCCCCAGATCTTTGATTAATGCGGGAATCTGCTCCGACCACTGATGCAAATGGTGCGGCGCAAACGCGATTCCCAACGCGCGGGAACGGTTGAACTCTGCAAAATAACGCAGTGAATCCGGGTGCGAGAGGGCGGAATTACCGTGGTTCTCAATGGCGATGGTGACGCCAAGTTCCTCCGCCTTTTCAGCGTGAGGTTTCATATCCTCGAAAAACTTCTGGATCGCGGCCTTAGCCTCGGCTCCTTCGGGGTTTTTCGGACCGGAAATCCCCACCACGATCATCTTTCCCCCGAGCTTTTTGAGCCAGGCCATTTCTTCCTGCAACCGGAATGGCCCCAAAGGATAGCGAGTGCTCACCCCGAGCTTCACTCCGTGTTTGGTCAGAAGCGAGGCGAAGGCGTCATCGCCCATCTCGGTGATTTGTTCGCGCTGGTTGCCATGAACCTTGCCCCAAATGTCGATGGTTGAACACCCGGCCTTCGCCACCTCCGGCAAAATGGTCTCCAAGGGCATCTCCCCGTAAAGAGCCGACGCTAGCACATAGCGTAAACGAAGGGGTTCGCTGGCGGCCCATAGAGGCGGAACCACGGCGGCAGCGGCGAGAGTTTTGAGGAATGTGCGGCGGGGTAGCATGAAGTTGGGGTGGTGAATCTTCTGGAGTGAAGCGTTTTGAAGGGCTCTTAATTAGCAGGTTTCTGGGGGCTGTTCTGGGGGGT
>CALQFT020000076.1 GCA_943329925.2 Opitutus sp. GAS368 | reverse complement strand
TGGTCCTTGTCCTTGGCCATAATTTTGAAGGTCCCTGTGGGCGTGTCAAAACCCTCGCGGCCCGTGGAGATCGTTGAGACCCCCACCAGAATCCCGTTTTTATAAAAATATGCCCGCTGATGGCGCAACCGGATCACCACACTAGGCGCACCGTTCACATTATCCCCATCCCAGTGGGAATAATTGTCAAAGTTCTCTCGCGCACCATCCCGGGCTTTGTAGCCGCCGAGATACGCCGTCTGGCCTGTGTAGCGCAGGTCCGTGGAACGGCAACTTGTGAAAAAGCTCACAAGCAAACAGGCACACAATGCGGTTGCAAAACGCGCCGTTAAAAAAACACCTCTATAAATTGGCATGGGACGGGGTGGCAGACGGGGGAACCTAGGACTAAAGGCGCGAAGAGAGTCAGCGTCAAGAGGACTCCAGAGGTTGACGCACAATGACATTGCAGTGCGCCCACCGACGCGGCAATCTGTTAGCCTGATGGCAACCACCCCTCGACATGCGCCTCTTGCAATCGTCACTTGCGGTCCCGGCGTGAGCCCCATCGATTCCGTTCGCCGGATCTCAAACTTTTCCACTGGCGAACTCGGCGTGCGCCTGAGCGAATGTTTGCTAGAACACGGCTGGGACGTCGTCTGCTTTAGAAGCACGGCGTCTACCTATCCCGCACCCAACAGCTCGCGGCTACGCCTTGAAGCGTTCACCACCAACGAGGAATTGGAGGAAAAGCTGCAGTTGTTGGAAAACGCCGAGGACGTGCGCGTGGTGTTCCATGCGGCGGCGTTGAGCGACTTTATTGTGAGCCAAGTGCTTTCACTGGAAGGTGAACCTCTTGAATCGCTAAAGTTTTCCAGCCGCCTTCCCGGTCTCAACCTCATACTCACGCCAGCCCGCAAGATCCTTCCTCAATTGCCGCAACTTTTTCCGATGGCCCGCGTGATTGGCTGGAAATTTGAGCTCGAAGGCGACCAAGCCCTCGCTCTGCTGCGCGGGGCAGACCAAATTCGCGAAAACGGGGCCGCGTTGTGCGTGGTCAACGGAGCCGCCTTCGGTGATGGTTATGGCATTTTAACCCCTCAAGGCGCGCTGACAAAAATGTTAACCCGCTCCGACTTGTGCACATGGCTCTCCCGCTGGGCCACAAGCCTCGTGGGCCCGTAGCCTCAGCAAAAATCATTCGCCGGGTTTTCCCGCACAACGCGAATCCCGCGAGCGGCCCGGGGTGAAGGCCGGCCTTTGTTAAAGCCCGAAATGCCTGCTGGCGAAAGCGAGATATTGCTCCCAGTCGTAGCGCGTGACGTCGTGGATACCGGTGCGGATGTGATAACCCACAACGTCTCCAACGGGTGTGTTCACCGGCGGATGTTCGTGGACGCCGTAGCCTTTTTTTCCAAAGAGATCAAACACCGGCTGCGCGTGCAGGCCCGAAAGGAACTCGCCCTTTGGGTCGGCCCAACGGTCTTCCACGGCACTGGCAATATAGATGGCTCGCGGGGCTGCAAGCGCGACCAGCATGTGACTGTCGACCGGACAGGCCGCCTCGTTGTTGGCGTAATTGGAATACGTTTTGGTGAACCAATGCGGAAAGGCCTTGGTGATGACCGCCGTGGTTTCTCCAAAATTACGGCGCATAATCGCCGCGCCGCCCTCACCGGAATTGTTGGAAACCACCATGCCAAAACGCGTGTCTTGTGCGCCCGCCCACAAAGATGTTTTGCCCAGCCGGGAGTGCCCGATGACCGCGAGTTTTTTGGCGTCCACAGCGGAGTCCGTTTCAAGATAATCGGCCACGCGGCTTAAGCCCCACGCCCACGCTCCGATGGCGCCCCAGTCGCCATCCTGCCATTCCGTGGATGCGCCCTCTTTGCTCAAAACGGCGCGCAGACCGTCCTTCCAGCCGTCGTTGTGATCGGGTTCGACGTCGCCATAATAATAAGTCGCGACGGCGAATCCCCGGGCCATGGCGAGTTCGAGTTGCCAGCGTTCTTTTTCATTGCCGCGGGATTGTTCGGTGGAGCGGTTGTCGATAACGCCATTGGTTTTGCTAACCCGCATCCAGCGGGAGGAAAGCGGAATGTCTGTGTCAGCGCTGACGGCCTCATTACCACCAAAACTCACGCCCACAAAGCAGGGCACGGGCTTGGTGGCGGCCTTTGGAAGATGCAGCATGAGCTCCAGCCCGGCCCACTGCGGGTGGTCTGGGAGCGTGACGCGCACGATCTTGCGGATGGCCTTGCCTCCAAGCGCGTCGGGTTGGACTGAGAGCGTTTCAAAGCGCACCTTGCCCCAACTTTTTGGCGTCTTCCCAAAGACAAACTTTTCAAAAAGTCCGACCACTTCGGGACGCCGGATATTGGTCCAATCCGATGCGGTTTTCACCGGCTGCCCGGCTTGTGTTTTGAGCAGTTCGGGCAGCGTATAAGGGACGATGGCCGCCTCGTCGTAATTGGCGGTTTTCTGTTGGGCAACAGCCATAAAAGGGAGAAGGGTGAATAGGGACGTCAGGATGGGAACGGGGAGGAAGCGCATAAGGGAGGTTCTTTTTTGCAAAGTATTTTCAAGCAAGCCAGTCGTGCATGACCTTGCCGGCGACATCGGTCAGCCGGAAGTCCCGGCCTTGAAAACGGTGGGTCAAACGCAGGTGGTCCATGCCGAAGAGATGGAGTAGCGTGGCATGGAAGTCGTTCATGTGGACCGGATCCTTAACGATGTTCCACCCTATCTCGTCTGTCTCACCGTAAGTCAGCCCGCCCTTCACGCCGCCGCCCGCCAACAGCACGGTGAAGGCGCTGGGATGATGATCCCGCCCAGTCACAATTTTGCTGCCGCCGCGGTTTTCGCCAAGCGGCGTGCGTCCGAATTCCCCGGCCACCACGACAAGCGTTTCATCCAAGAGGCCACGCTGCTTGAGGTCTTTGATGAGAGCAGCAATGGGTTGATCGGCCATTCCGCTGTTGAAGGCCAGTTCGTTGTCCAGATTGGAATGATGGTCCCACGAGGCGTGCACGATGTTTACAAACCGGACGCCACGCTCTACCAGACGCCGCGCGAGCAAACAGTTTTTCGCGTAATTCTGATACTGCCCGGCGCCGCCTGCGCGATCCGCTTTGATTTTGGAGTCCTCACGATTAACGCCGTACATGGCGAGTGTTTCGGGACTTTCCTTGGAAGTGTCTATAAACTCGGGAGCCGCCGTCTGCATGCGGAAAGCCAGTTCGTAAGCTGAAATTCTGGAGGCGATTTCGGGGTCCTGAATTTCGTGGAATCTGCGCTGATTGAGAGCCGCTAGAGCATCGAGGCCCTCGCGTTGGAGAGCGGCGGGAAGTCCCTCCGGATTGCGCAGATTGAGCACAGGGTCGCCTTGGTTGCGGAAGAGCACCCCGGAATAAACGCTGGGTAAAAATCCAGACTGCCAAAGGGACGTGCCCGCGCTGGTGCCACGCCCGGCGGTGAGAACGACGTACCCGGGTAGATCGCTGGATTCACTCCCCAAACCGTATGTGAGCCACGCGCCCATGCTTGGCAGCCCGAAAGTGCCGCGCCCGCAGCTAAGCACGAGTTGAGCGGGATGGTGGTTGAACTGGTCGGTGTGCATGGAGCGCACCTGAAGGATGTCATCGGAACATTGGGCCAGGTGTGGCAGCAGATCGCTGAATTCCATCCCCGAAACACCGTGTTTGGAAAAGACCCTGGGCGAACCCATGAGCACCGCGCTTTCCTTTTTGATGAAGGCGAAGCGCACGTTTTTCGTGAGGGACTCCGGCAGCGGCTGTCCGTTAAGTTCGTTGAGCTTGGGCTTCGGATCGAACAGGTCGAGCTGACTGGGCGCGCCCTCCATGAAAATGAAGATGCAGTTTTTAGCGCGGGGCGCGAAGTGGGGACTGCGGGGCGCAAGCGGCGCGGCCGTGCCGGAAATGGCGGAGGGTGCGGCAAGGAGTTGGTCTCGCGTCAGCATGGAGCCGAGGGCAAGCATCCCCAACCCGTTTGCCGTGGTGGTGAAAAAGTCGCGTTTGGTGAGGCGCGCGGCCTCTTGGAGCGGATTCATGGGAAGCTGGAGACTAGTAGAAGTGAGATCTAATTTGCCGGTGGATTTCTCCTTTTTACGCAGTTGCCGGTTCCGATGCCGGAGGCATCGCGGCTGTTAGCCGGTGGTAAAAGCGCAGCGACACCACCGGAATATGTCCAGAACGAACCGCCTCCTGAAGGGATGCCAGCAAGCGATCCAAACGTCCGATGCCGCACCCAACGCGCACTGGCATCCCGTTGGGATGCCTTGTGTTTTCTACTGGCTTCCGGCGGTGTCGCGGCGCTCAACCGCCGGCTAATCGCGAGCATGCCTCCGGCATGACTGGAGGCTACGGGCCCGTGAAATCGCTCACGAAAAGGGGTTGGTGATTTGCGGGATTTCATGGAGGCGGCATGTTTGAGAGTGACTCGGCGCATCCGAGTCCCGGATTCAACGGGTAAGGCATCCTAATCTTTAGAACTCACTGCATACTAGTCACGGGTGATGAATTCGTCGGTATTTAGAACGATTCGAGTGACGGTGGTCCAAGCCGCCAGCTCGGGGGTGGCTCCGAATTTCTGAGCGGCAGCGGGCTGTTTTTCAAAGGTGTCCCGGGCGGAATAAAGTAGCTTGAGGAGGGTTGCGGTTTCCTCGGGCGCGGGTGGACGCAGGAGGCAGTTTTTGAAAAGGAAGGCGATTCGGTTGGAGTCGGTTTTTTCCAAAGGGTCGGCTTGAGCGAGAAGCGCTTTTGCGAGTGCTTGAGAGGCCTCCGCGAAGGTGAGGGCGTTGAGGGTGGTAAGCGCCTGCAGGGGCGTGTTGGAGACGCTCCGGCGTACATTGGAGACGTTCGCATCGGGGCAATCAAAGGTGACGAGATCGGGATACGGGGCCGTACGTTTGAAGAAGGTGTACATGCCCCGTCGATAGCGATCCTCCCCCTTGCTTTCGATCCAGCGGAAATTGCCCGCGTAACTGAGCGAGGCGATTTCCGGCGGCATCGGGGGAAATACGCTGGGGCCGCCAATTTTGCGCGAAAGCAAACCGGCGGCGGCGAGATGCAGGTCGCGGACGACTTCGCCCTCGACGCGAAGCCTGTTTTGGCGAGCGAGAAGTCTGTTGAGGGGATCAGCGTCGGCGAGCTCGGGACGCGTGGCGGACGACTGTCGGTACGTGGCCGAATTCAAAATTGTACGAATGAGATCCTTGCGGCTCCAGCCGTGATCCCGGAGTTGGCTCGCGAGAAGATCGAGCAGTTCTGGATGCGTTGGTGCGTCGCCCCGCACGCCAAAATCTCCAACGGAACGCACGATGCCTTCCCCAAAAAGGCGCATCCAAATCTGATTGGCAAGCACCCTCGCCGTGAGGGGGTTTTCAGGAGCAACGAGCCAGCGCGCCAGGTCGAGTCGGTCCGGAGCGCCTTGCTTGCGGGCATTTAAAGGAGGCAGCGAGGCGGGCGTGCCAGAGGAAACCGGATCCGTTGGGGACAGAAATTCGCCCCTATGTAGGAGACGCGTTTCGCGTTGCGAACGTCTTTGAGTGAGCACACGGACGTCCATGAAAGGCGGCTTCGGTCCGGCGGCTTCGGCCTTGGCAAGGTCGAGGCGCGCCGCGTTGGCCTGCGGGTTAAAGTGGGCAAGCCAGTCGATGATGGTCTCGCGCTGTTCGCCAGTCCACTTGTCCGAGCCGGTGTCCACCAAACGCTTGAGATCCGGCTTGAGGAGGCTCTCGACGGTTTCTCCCAAAAGCGCGTTTAAACGAAACCTTCCGAGCAGATGATTTGGTGCCTTTGTGTAGGCCTGCTCGAGCTTGAATGTCACGGGGCACGGGGCGGAGAGGACCAGCGGGTGAATCAGTTGAAAGGTGATTTGTTGCGCCTTGCCCGTGCCCCCGCCGATCGCCCAGCCAGTCTGGCTATCTTCGTCGATGGCGCCCTCCCCAATGAATCCATTTTGCGTGAAGGACGCCTTTGGGGAGTGGAATTCCAAATCTGTTTTAGCGCCTGCCATTTCGGCTTCAGCGCTAAACTTGGTGAGCACAAAGTTGCCGCCGCTGCTACGACCCGGCCCCTTGCCTGGCAACGAATCGTCGGGCAGAACCTCGAGCCGGAATGCGCTGATGGTCCCAGCCGGAAGCGTCATTTGCAGGATGTACGTGTCCGTGGGTGCGTCTTTGCCCGAGACAAGCACCGAGGCATCCGGCAACTCGGCGAATTGAGCTTTCTGCGTGCTCTGGATTAAAACAGGCTTTAGTGCAACGGTTTGCGCCGTCTTTCCTGCGAGAGCAACGAGGCGTGTCCTCATAGTGGATTCCCACTCGGAAAGACGTTCAGCCAACGGGGCGCGCGAGTCGGCGTACACTTTCCTGTTGCGCTCGACGAAGGCGAGGTGCGCGGCGTTTTTCTTTTCGAAGGCGTCCAGCTCCGCTTTGGAGACGCCGACTTTGGTGGTGGATTCGTCCGCGTTATTGAAGAAAGCGAAAAGCTGGTAGTACTCCTTTTGGGATATCTGATCGTACTTGTGCGAATGGCAACGGGCACACCCGACGGTATGCGCGAGCCAAACGCTGCCGGTGGTTTCGGTGCGGTCAAACACGCTCTCCACGCGGTACTGCTCCTGGTCCACGCCACCTTCGCGATTGGTGAGAGTCTGGCGGTGAAACGCTGTGGCGAGGAGCTGTTCAGGATTTGGTTTTTCCAAGAGATCACCCGCGAGCTGTTCGATGGTGAATTGGTCGAGAGGGAGGTCGGTGTTGATCGCGTTAATGACCCAGTCCCTGAAACGCCAAGCGTCGGGGCGCGGACTGTCTTTTTCGTAACCATCGCTGTCTGCGTAGCGAGCTTGATCCAACCAGTGGCGGCCCCACCGCTCGCCAAAATGAGGAGAGGCCAACGCCCGTTCCACCAGCCGCGCATAGGCCCCCGGTGCAGTATCTGTGACAAACGCCGACGCCTCCTCCGCAGTCGGGGGCAGTCCGAGCAGATCGTAAAAAACTCGCTTAAGCAGCGTGTTTTTCGCTGCCTCAGGAGCGGGAGCGATGCCTTCCTTTGCGAGGCGGCTCCGGATGAGAAAGTCGATTTGCTCGGAAGGCGCGCCCGCGCTGGCTGGCGGATGGATCGGCCCATACGCCCAATGCGCCGCCCAAGGTGCGCCCTCTTGCACCCAGAGCCTCACTTTTTCGACATCCTCGGGCTTGGGGCGCTTTGTCTTTTTTGGAGGCGGCATTTGTTCATCGCCGTGAGCGGTGAGCAGACGGGCCACCATTTCGCTAGCCTCGGGTTTCCCCGGAACAATGGCCACCGCTCCGCTTTCCAAGGTCTTGAGGGCGGCGGCACGCGAGGTCAAAGAAAGGCCCCCTTTGGTTTTGTCAGAGCCATGGCACTCCAAACAGTACTCGGCAAAGAAGGGTTGGATGTCCCGCTGGAAATCGATTTGGGCACCGCGCGCGAAGGACGCGAAGAACAAAAGAATGGTAGCGTATAGAAGTGGGGTGCGCATCGGGGGTGACAGCTCATTAAGTTAACCCCGCAAAGGGGTGAATTATGAAAAGTATTTTACGAACCTTTACCTACCATTGACTTTCCATAAGCAGAGGGCTGTCTTGAGAACGTACGACCTTGCGCTGGGTTTAGTTGATAAACAAGTGGATAACATACGATCGCAGCCACATAGATATGACTCTAAAAGATCTTTTTGACAGAATTGCCGTAAATCCAGAACCGATCTTGCTCTATTTCGGACTGCTACCCCTTTTGGCAGGCGGAATCGGTTTTGCGTGCGGCTCAAAAGCCCCTCAAAAGCCGTATTCCATCGTGTTTTCTACGCTCATCTACCTGAGTTGTATCCCGGGGATATTTTCCGTCATGATCTTGCTCGACGATATATTCACCCGCAGAGGTTGGCGTAACTTTGATGTCTATACGCATATTCTGCCGATAATTTCCATGGCGCTAACCGTCCATATTATTTCCAAAAGAGTTAGCTTGGATTTACTCCCTGGATTCAAAAGATTATCCGGTTTTATAACGATGATTGCCGGGACATTTCTGGTCATATTTGTTTTGGAAAGACTCAACTTCCACGTCCTCTTCCTCGGCTCCGTATGGCATTTGTTCCTGCTGTTTGCCGTTATCTTCATGTTCCTCAAGTACGGCTGGGAACGCTTCACCCACTGATTGCGCCCCTTCAGTCTGTGCTCCGCTTTTGGGCAAGGAAATGCTCAAAAAACGCGTAAATCTGCGCATTGGATTCCTCCGTGGGCTCGTGGTTTGGCCGATTCGTCATCCCCACTCTCCCTCCGTAGCCAAGCAGCGTATTTGCGGCCACCGCGGGGCGCAGTGCACTCCAGCGCGCCGGAAAATCCTCCGAACCGCCTGACACCAAAAACGGTCGCGGTGCCATGAGCGTGTGAAGTTCGTGCAGGTCATGGCGCGCTTCGACCAACTTTTCATACGCGCCGGTACGCGGATTTTCTGCCGTCACCAACCCGGGCTTGCGCGTCCTGCCCGTCTCCAGTCCCAAATACCAGGGCTCCCAATAATTCACACTGCCCCGAGCTTCATCGAAAACAATGCCGGGATCCGACCAAACCGCGCACGCGAACTTCTCGTACAAACAGGAGCCAAACATGGCCCACTTTCCACCATAAGAATGACCCACAATACCAATCCGGGCTGAGTCCACATTTGGCAGAGCCGCAAGGACGTTGTAGCAATTTGCCGCGATGTACCCGAGAAACGAAAGCGGTTGGCACATGGCCGATCCAAGCTCCGGCTTTCGCGCATCGCCTCCTGGAGAACCTATCGCGAGTGTCACAAAGCCCCGCTTCGCAAGTTGATAAGCAAAGTCTCGCAGCGGCTTGTGCGTGAGCCCCACGCTCGTCTCCGGGTCATAATAGGGGACTACTACCGCAGGAAATGGGCCCTTACCCTCAGGCTCGAGCAAAAAACCTTTCAACGACTGACCCGGCGCCACCTCCACGAGAATCCGGCTCTGAATGAAATTCTCCCGCGGCGCAGTTTCCAACTTTTCAAGGTGCGGCTTTTCAATAAGCGCAGGCCACGGACCAAGCAACCCGTGCCAGTATTCGAGAATCTCCCGGCGGCGTTGTCCCCATTCCTTTGGCCCGTTTACGGCGCGGCCATCATAAAATTTTGGCGCAGCATCCTGCGGAGCAGCCTCTTTGCTGAACTCAGCAGGGAGCACGAAATACGGCGCCAGCGTTTCGGGCAAAGGCCTGCCGGCGGCAAAGGCGGCCGGACTAGCAGAAGAGAGCGCCGCTGTGACGGACAGCCAACACAGGGCCCAAGGGAGAGGTAACGAAGCTAGGGGGCGCATCGGGTTTTGAAGTGATCTGCCAAAAATGGGATGGAAGAACTCTATGCCGAGGTGCATCAGTGCGCACGCCTTAAGAATGAACGCGCTCCACCCTCTCATAACATCTCTTTTAGGTTTATGGATGATTAAAAGACCTCAGCACCTGGGACCCGGTCCCAGGAGAGAAGAACCAGTTTTCTTCAAGATTTGGTATCAATTCTCCCAACGGATGAATAGACCGTCCCTCGTCCCGACGCTAGAATTTGAGGATGCCCACCGAAACTTGGAAAAAACAACTACGCGACATTCACGCCCGTGGAGTTGCCGCGTGGCGGGCGGGTCGACGCTCCCCTACGACCCTGTTCGACCCGACGGACCTCGCGTTTCTGGGATCCATCGGGTGTTCCGCGCAGGAGTTGTTTGATTTTATCGACGACCTTCAGGATTACGGCGAACCCGATTTCGAAACGGTTCTGGAAGTGCAAGCGTTACGCCGTGAATACTTTAAAACTGTCATGGCCAGCCAGCCTTCCTCCCACATCGCCTCCATGCACGAGTTGCCGGCGAAAGCGGCGGCCGTGGACGGCATCGCGTGGCTACCACGACTCATCGTCAAAGCTCGCCTCAAGCTGCGCGGCGAAATGCCCGCAGACCTCATGTACGGCTGCGGTGGAGACCGACCATTTTTGCGGCGAATGAACATGACCCTCCCCAGCTTTCTCAAGCTCGTCTGGGACTGCGGCGATGACGATCGCAAGATCGTGGATGCCGTTAAACGAGCAGCGGACCACGCCTGAATTATTTCCCGTGTCAGCGCCACTCATCCCCACCAAAGTCCTCATCGTTTGCATGGGCAACATCTGCCGCTCGCCCACAGCGGAAGCCGTGTTGCGTAGCGCCCTCGCAAAAGCCCGACTCGCAGTAGAGGTCGATTCAGCTGGCACGGAAAATTATCACGTGGGAGCAGCTCCAGACTCGCGCGCCATCCTGCACGCGAGGCGGCGGGGCTATCAACTGGAAGGTCTGCGCGCGCGCCAAGTCATCGCAGCGGACTTCCTGCGTTTTGATCTGATCCTCGCCGCGGAGGAGCTGAATCTTTCCGTGCTCAGACGTCAGTGCCCGCCGGAGCTACGGCACAAGCTCGCGCTATTTCTCGGCGACCATCCCCTACCAGATCCCTACTACGGCGAGGGCGACGGTTTCGAGATCGTGCTGGATCTTGTGGAGGAACGCGCCGCCGCACTTGTGAACACTTGGCTTACCCCAACCGGGCCATTGGACTGAGGATTTCAAATGATCGAGAAGGCCTAAGCCTTTTGACTACTGGGGGATCGTTCTAGTGTCAGCTGCCAACTACCCATCCCCATGTTCCCCAAAACCTTATTCGCAATTGTCAGTGTTGTGAGCAGTCTCGCCGCACTTGTCCCAGTGACCCGAGCAGAGGCTCCAGCGGGTGCCACCCCACTCACAAAGCCCGGCCCACCCAAATCCATCGCGCCTCAGGTGCCTGTTGTTTGGAAAGCAGGCGCCGCCTCTGTGGTGGTGACTCCCGAAAAGCTCCTTTCTATGTCGGGCTACTCCTCCCGCAAAACGCCGGCAGTGGGAAAAGTTCAGGAACTTTTTGCCAAAGCACTGGCGCTTGAGGACGAGGCCGGTGGGCGTCTGGTGTTCGTGACTTTGGACCTCATTGGTGTACCACAAACTCTGCGCCGCACCATCGCCGCAAGGGCGGAGGCAGAATACAAACTACCTCAGGCAAACCTTGTCTTGAACGCCTCGCACACCCACAGCGGTCCATCCATGCGGACATCTCCCCTCACGGAAAAGGACCAGGAAAATCCCCTCGCCCGCGACGCCTTCGAATACACCGTCAAACTGACTGATGACATTGTGGCCGTCATCGGCAAGGCGATTTCCGAATTACAGCCCGCCCGGTTGACGTGGAACAAAGCCCGCTGCGGCTTCGCCATGAACCGGCGCCGCGATTACACGCTACCCCCCGAGCATCCCAACGCAAACAAGGCGCCCAATCCAGATGGCCCAGTCGACCATGAAGTTCCCGCCCTGCGCGTGGAAGCCCCCGATGGCACTTTGCGGGCAACGCTTTTCGGCTATGCCTGCCACAACACCAGCCTCGGCTTTTTCAATTACTGCGGAGACTACGCCGGGTTCGCCCAGCAGTACCTTCAGGAAAACCGCCCCGGCTTTACCGCCTTGTTCCTTATGGGCTGTGGTGGGGATCAAAACCCGTATCCGCGCCGCTCCGACGTGGTGCCTGGCATCACCGATCTGGAACTCGCCCAACAGCACGGGCGCGCCCTAGCCAACGCAGCGGAAATGGCGTTGAGCGTCAATCCACGCTCTGTAACAGGCCATATTCGTGCAGCTTATGAAGAGATTACTCTCGACTACGCCAAGCCGGAACGCGCCCCGCACCAATATCCGGTGCAGGTAATCAAGCTGGGAAAAGACCTGACGTTTGTGACCCTCGGGAGCGAAGTCGTGGTCGACTATTCCCTCCGATTCAAACGCGAACTTGCCGGGACGGCGGGGATTTGGGTAGCCGGATATTCTAATGACTACACCGGCTACATTCCGAGTCTTCGAGTGCTCAAGGAAGGCGGCTACGAGGCGGCCGCAGGTTGGGCAGACTCCGTAGAGGACCGCATTGCGACGAAAGTGCACGAGCTCCACGCTCGCCTTTCGGAGTAATCAACTTTTGCGCGCTGCAGAATGGCGGTTCCCACCAAGACTACCGTTCTAGCAGCAGCAGCGAACATCGTATCAGATTGAGCGTTCCATCGGCATTGCTGTGTTGCAGTAAGATGTCGGTGAAAACTAAGTGGAAGGATCTGCCGCCTATTTCCCAGTCGGCGCTCATTTTTTCCAAAGGTATTTCGCGCTCATTTTGCATATTCAGGGATGCGAAGAGAGCATCCAGCGGAACCTTCTCCCAAGGATCCTCCTTCTTGAATCTGGCCTTCAAATCCCCTTTCTCCACCTTCATCCAAAGATCGCCGCCAAGTGATTCTTTCCTAACAAGTGAGGAGTTGAAGAACCGGGCCCGCCGGAACCCATCAAGAAGTAACTCAGTGCCCCCAACCAGCTTGTACTCTGGGGGTGGAATATACTTGCCGGTTTTATCCTGCATTTTTCGGAGACGAAGTTTACCCATCACCTGCGCCGTGAAACTCCAGGAAAAATGCCGCCCCTCAACCTTGCTTGTGTCCAACAACAGGCCGTCAAATATTTCACGCACCACTTCCCGCCCGTGCGTCGCCACCAAATACTTGAGAGTCGACTCCAAGCTCTCGTACTCCTTGCTCGGTAACAACGTTTCTTTTTCAGGCGGCCTAATTTTGCCATCCAACATTAGACCCCCGCGCTCGAGCAAACCGACAAGCTGGCGCAACTGACTTTGTCGGGAAATGGATCCCGCACTCCAAGGGCCTGCGCTGGTAATGAAACAGACGAGCGCCAAGGAAACAGGCACCCATCGTATGCCTGCGTTTTGCCGAATCACGGAAACGAGCGACCACGCAAGAAGCCACCCTCCGGCAACCATTCCCAAGTAGCGACTCTCAGTCACCCCATACGCGGCAATGCGCTGCCACAAAGACAATAACAACAGTACCGATAAAGGGGCCAAGGCCCGCGGAAAATAGTTGATGAACCATCTGGCCCACCGCTGCTCAGGTTGATTCCGCAGAGGATGCAACAGCAGTGCCGCCAATATCCCGACTCCCGAAAGCAGTAAGACGGGAAGGGCCACCCATCCGCGGGGCCACGAGTGCACCCCTATAATTTTGAGAGAATAGACGTAAAGTATCACCGTGAAAACGGCCACAAGCGGGGCAAGGGCAATCTGAGTAAACGCTTTGAGAGGCTTCGGGTATGGCTCGTCCATTTCCAAAGCATCAAAATTTCGAGGCACGCCAGCCAAGAAAAACAGGGGATGAAAAATGCCGATCATCACCAAAAATAAATGCGTGTAGCCTAAACGGATCTTCAGCTCGAAGAGTTTTCCCGCGCTCAAGAGCGCCAGTTCCAAGCCCAAGGTAAGTACCGCCGTGTACAACGTAGCCAGACAGAAACGCGAAAAGATACGGCGGTTAAACTGCCAGAATCCAACGCTCTCCGCGCCGCTCATGAAGCCGCTAACCGCAACGCACCCATGCAGCCCGACCATCAAAAGCGCCCACCGGATACTCATGATTTCCGGCTCGCTACCCAGCTCCGCTGACTGCCAAAAAAAGTATCCCACCAACAACGGAAGTCCCGCCAACTCCACTGGGAACTTAGGCTGCCGTCGCTCCTGCCATATCCGCAACGCAAAGAAAAGAGGCACCCCCAAAGCCGCCGTCATAGAAATTCTCGAACCCAATGTGTACCATCCCGTACCCGACTTTCGCTCCACCAAATCCATTACCGCGCCGGTTCCTGTTACCGCACACAGCAGCATCCAAGGGAACCGCCCAACGAGCTGAATGAGCGCATCCTGAAAATCGGGCCAAGTCTCACGAATTCGATGAAGAACACCTTTCATTTGGAAGACTCTAACATCCAAGCATTACACGGGTGAATCCGAAAATTCGGAGACCACCTCTGGTGGACGTTTGACCGAGTGACGTATCTTCCTGTACTGAAGGGAATGTCCCCTCAAGCCCTCTCCCGTTTACTCCTGTCGCTCGCGGCCTTCTCCCTGCAGCCGCTCCTCGCCCAGACTCCAGCTGCACCTGCTGCCACGCCGATTGCCGCCCCCGCCACAGCACCCGCGACTACATGGGTCATTGCGGTACGCGCCCAACGGCCGGATGCAATTTACCACCGTGGAGAGAAGGTTAATTTTGACGTCAAGGTTACCGATTCGGGCGTTGCCGTGGCTGACGGTCTGGTGGACTGGACGGTCGTCAAAGACGGCTTGCCCACCGATCAGAAGGGGCGGGTCAAACTCGTCGATGGCGCGGCGATTGTCAGCGGACAGCTTGCGGAACCCGGGTTCATTCAGGTGAAGGTCAACTACCGCGCAAACGAGAAGACCGCTGTGGTGCCCGTCACTGGATTGGGCGGGGCTGCGATTGATCCAACCGAGATACAGGCCAGTCTCCCAGTACCGGACGACTTCGATGCGTTTTGGGCGGGAATGAAACAGCAACTTGCGAAGGTGCCAGTTGCCCCAGTTTTGACTGCAGTCAAGTCCCCGAGCAAGGAGGTGGAGGTATTTGACCTGCAAGCGCCCGCGCTCGGCTTGCCGATTTCCGGCTACATGGGGCGGCCGGTCGGCGCGAAGGCCAAGTCGTTGCCCATTATCCTCACAGTCCACGGGGCGGGCGTGAGTGACAGTTCCTTGGGCGGGAGTGCGAGTTGGGCGGGCAAAGGGTTTTTGGCGATGGACATGAACGCACACGGCCTTCCCAACGGCAAACCGAAAGAGTTTTACGCGGATCTAAAAACCGGCGCCATGAAGGACTACCGCTACGAGCACAGAGACAGTCGAGAAGATGCCTATTTCACCGGCATGATGTTGCGCCTTGTGCGCGCAATCGACGTGCTAACCGCGCAGCCCGAGTGGGATGGCAAACACGTCATCGTGTTTGGGTCGAGTCAGGGCGGCTATCAGGCGCTGGTGGCAGCCGGCTTGGATCCGCGCGTGACTTTTTTTGCGGCGGGCGTACCGGCGGGATGCGACCACAGCGGGATGCTGGTGAATCGTATCGCGGGCTGGCCGAAAGTCGTGCCCAACGGTGCGGACGGAAAACCAGACATGAAGGTGCTCACGGCCTTTCGTTATTTGGACGCGATGAATTTCGCCACGCGCACGAAGGCAGAGGGCTGTTATCTCACTGTTGGATTTATTGATTCCACCTGCCCGCCCACGAGCGTCTACGCGACGTACAACCAACTCAGCATCCCCAAGGAAATTTATAACGACGTTCCCAGTGGCCACAGCTTCTCGTTGGAAGGCCGCCAAGCCATGGCTGACGCAGTTTTGAAGTACGTGGGAAAGAAGTAATACCAAATCCTGAAGAAAACTGGTCCTTCTCTCCCGGGACCGGGTCCCAGGTGCTGAGGTCTTTTAAGCATCCATAAACCTAAAAGAGATGGTATAACCCCGCGCCTACTTCGCATCGAATTGGAGCCAGTCGAAATTCATCAACCCGCTTTTGCCCGGATTGACGAACACCGCGTAAACATCTGCGCGGTCAGGGGCGTTTTCAATTGGGAGGCGTGTCGATTTTAATTCCACCCAATTGTCCCAGC
>CALQFT020000075.1 GCA_943329925.2 Opitutus sp. GAS368 | reverse complement strand
ATGTCTCTGTTGCTGATGTAACGAAAAAGTCGCTCTACCGCACTTTCGCTTGCACTCAACAATAGAATCTCATCAAAAACCATCGCGTGCAACAACTCTCCCAGAGCGTCTGCCCTCAAGGCGCGCATTGAAAGGATACCCGCGGCCGACCCCCGCATCTCCCCGTATCCTATCGACACCAGCTGGATCAGCTCAAAAGCGAAGTCGGGGGTGTACGCAGACGGCGCTACTTGGCCGAACAACGCGGCGAAACGCGACTCCGCCCGCCATGGTTCCCGGCCTTGGGCAAGAACCACAGGAATAATGGGCGAGAGAAGGGGCATTGCTCCCGCGGGGCTACCGGAGCGTTGTTTTTCCCAAATTCTGACCATGTAACTCAACAGACGAAGCGCCATCCACGGGTCTTCTCGACTTTGATGTTCGAAGAGAATGTAGATGAACGCCTCGCCAGACTCAGACGATACGCTAAAAAGTAAATCACTCTCTGACCCGGTCAGTTCCGCATCAATGAAACTGCCCGGTTGTTGACGGAGCGTGGGCCAGTCCAAGGAGGTGACGAGATCGGCGGCCAGATAGTTCTGGAAAAAAGCAGCGGCGTTTTCGAGTTCTGAGAAGGTCGAACGAAAGAGTTTGTCGTTGGGTTGATGGACGGGTTGGTCGGCCATGGCAGCGCGGGGGGCAGACGCAAAGAACTCGCATTGGAGCCATCCGCCAACTCTGATTCGCGATTGCCTGTGGGACTGGGAGTCTTTATCGGGCGCAAAAGCCGAAGGAAGCGCGGGGTTTCATTTGGGGATCGCAACGAAAGCGGCCCCCATCCGACGTTGCGGCAAACCGAGAGGCGGGAGCGGTTCTGCGTCAGCCCTCGAGGTGGGCGGCGAAGTCTTCCAGAGAGGAGGACTTTAGCGCTTGGAGGAGGAGGTTCCTCAGCTTGGTGAGGTTCCGTTCATGCTGGATTTTCTCAGCCAAGCCGGCCGCAGCATCACCTCCTCGAGAACGCTGAGACTTTTTCCAGTGAGAAAAACAACAGTCAGCCTCTCTTCCTACTTGCGATCAAATGGTCTGACTCGGGCACCAGCTTCTCGCGGCCAGAGTCCATGAGAAAAATCTCCACCTAGAGCGCGTCGGCGAGGCCAACACTGCTCAGGATGGCTCGCCCATCACCAGCATCCATCCTGCACGAAGTAGTCGCCGCTGAATATTTACGCGAGCAGGTCGGTGACAATCCGGGCGTCTTGGCCGTCGGTGAGCGTCTGGTTGGCTCCGTTTCGAATGAAACCCAGCTTCGTGTGGTCAAACCCGAAACAGTGCAGCAACGTCGCGTGCCAGTCGTAATGATTGACGATGTCTTTTGTCGCCTTGTGCCCCCATTCGTCGGTTTCACCGTACACCAACCCGCCCTTAAACCCGCCGCCGGCCACCCACTGGCTAAAGCCGTGCGTGTTGTGGTCGCGCCCCCACTTTGTGCGGACACCATCGTTTTGAAGCACGGGCAAGCGACCCATTTCGCCGCCCCAATGGACCACGGTGCTGTCCAAAAGACCGCGCTGTTTGAGGTCGAGCACAAGCGCCGCACTGGGAAGATCCATCTCGGCGCAACGCTGGGGCAGCCCGGTGATAATCGAGCCGTGGTGATCCCAGCTCTGGCCGCTGTTGAGAATCTGCACGTAACGCACACCGCGCTCAATCAGCCGCCGAGCAATGAGGCAGCGGCGTCCGTAATCGGCGCACAAGGGATTGTCGATGCCGTAGAGACTGAGGATGTGCTTCGGTTCGCTGGAGATGTCCAACGCCTCTTTCGCGGCAACCTGCATGCGGCCCGCCAGCTCGTAACTTGCAATACGCGCCGAAAGATCCTGCTCGCGGGGATGCTCTGCGGCGTGGGCTTCATTCAGGGTGCGCAACAGTTCCATTTGTCTGGACTGGGGCGTCCCGGCCAAGGCGGCGGGCGGATCGAGGTTGAGAATATAAGGGGACTTTGCCTGAACCAAGGTGCCCTGATAATTGGAGGGCAACCAGCCGTTGGTCCAATGCTGATGCTGGAAGGTTGGCAACCCGCTCGGATGAGCGAGGACGACGTAGGCGGGCAGATCGCGCGTCTCGCTTCCTAAGGCGTACGCCATCCATGCACCCAGCGCGGGGCGGCCGACGGTTCCCTTCCCTGTCTGCATGGCCAACATGCCTTGAAGATGGTTGCTGACGCCCGAACGCATCGAGCGAATGAGGGTAATGTCGTCGGCAATAAGCTGCAAGTTGGGCAGCAGCTCGCTCAACTCCATCCCGCTTTGACCCGCACGCTGGAAATTCCACGGGCAGCCGAACACTTTTGAGGACGCCTGCGCCACGTTATCGTATTGGACTTCTCCGGGGAACTTTTCGCCGTGGTACTTGTTGAGCATCGGCTTGGGATCGAAGAGATCCATTTGGGAGGGACCGCCCATCATGAAGAGGGAGATCATCGCGCGCGCCTTGCCTGGAATGGGGGCGGTTTTGGGCTTGAGATCGAAGCTCTCCCCGCCGAGGAGCGGCTTTACAGGAGCGGCAATCAGGCCCTCCTCGCGCAAGAGGCTTGCGAGCGCGAGGCCGCCCAGTCCGAAGCCGCCGGAGTGGAGGAAATGCCGTCTGGAACAGAGCGTGGAAGGGTTCATGGCAAACGAGATTACTCTGTGTGAAGAAAGTGGTTGGAAGAAAGAAGGGCTTGAAACAGCGATCCCAGTGCGTCTCTTTGCGGATCGGCGGGAGGCGCGTCTTTGACGGGGGGATGTTTGATTGAGTAATCGCGGAGTTGCTCGGCCTGCTCACAGAGCAGCAACAGGAACCGGTCTTCCTCGGCGGGCTGCGGCGGGCGCCCCTGCGTCAAGGCCCAAGCCCTGCGCACCTGAGCGCGAACGTCCCCGGGAAGCTCCTTTTGGACGCGCTCCGCGAGGCTCCGAGCGGTCTGGACCACGAAGTCGTCGTTCATCAAAAACAACGCCTGCGGAGCGACCGTCGAACTTGCGCGAACCTCGCAATTGGGATCCATGACTGGCAAGTCGAAGGTGTCGAGCACCGTCATGGGCATCTTGCGCCGCATTTGAAGGTAAACGGAACGCCGTGTGACCGCGGGCGCGGTGGTGTCGACTTTGACGACGTCTCCGTTGACATTGCGAATTTCCACCCCGGCCACGATCCGGCCCTCGGTGGTGCGGCCGGCGGCGACGGGCGGGCCGAACATCTCGCGATTGAGCGTCCCCGCGACGGTCAACATGGTGTCACGCACCACTTCCGCGTCCAACCGGCGCACCCGGAAGCGGCCCAACCACTGATTGTCAGGGTCCTTGCTGAGGGAAAGATCGGCGCGCGAGGCCTGCCGGTAAGTGCGAGAAAGAACCATTTCGCGATGCATCGCCTTAAGGCTCCAGCCGGTTTTGACGAACTTCGCCGCCAGATAATCTAGCAATTCGGGATGCGAAGGCAACTCGCCCAAGCGGCCGAAATCCCCAGCCGAACTTACAATCCCACGCCCGAAATGATGCAGCCACACGCGGTTCATCAATACCCGAGTCACCAGCGGATGCCGCCCAGAAGTTAGCCATTGCGCGTAGGCCAGACGCCGCCCGGTTGTGGTCAACGCGGCATCGGGTTTGGACAGGGTCGGACCGCTAAGGACGGAGAGTTCACCGGGGGTGACTTCCTCGCGGAGTTGATCATGGTCGCCACGGTGGTGGAGTTGGCTCACGGGGACGCTCCCCGACACCTCGGTAGTGACAGTGAGCATGCCTTCGAGCGGCTTGGTGACGCGCAGCTTTGTCGCTTCGGCGCGCTTGTCCAAAACCTGCTTGTCCAGTTTGGGGTCGTACAAATTCAGGTTAAAGAGTGTCAGCGCCGAGGGGTATTTCTTCAAAAGGGCGCTCTGTTCTGGCGTCCTTTTCGCCGTCTCAGTGGCCCGCGCGGCACGGTAGGAATCCCGGTCAGATTCGGGGATTTCGAGGATTTTCTTTTCAAAAATCTCATCAAGAAACGCGCGATCCATTCGCTTGGCCTCGACATCGATGGCCACCGCCTGCTTTTCAATGACCGCCGTTGCATCCCGTTCCTGCTGCGTGGCAAGCGAAGCCAGACGCTGGGCAGGATTGCGCCAATTATGCCAGTCCAAGGCCGGTTCGAAAATAGCGCGGAACCGGTAATAGTCGATTTGCGTGATCGGATCATAGCGATGATCGTGGCATTGGGCGCAGGCGACGGTCAGCCCCAGCAGGGAGGTGGACACGATGCGCACGGTGTCGGCGATGTTTTGATTTTTGGCGAGATTCGCGTCTGGGACGGTGTCCCCGGTGCCATCGGGGGCTTGACGCAGAAAGGCGGTGGCGGCCAAAGCATCGAATTTGACGGGATCCTGGACCGCGTCACCGAGTTTACCGTGAGACACGCCCACCAGTTCGTCGCCGGCGAGTTGCTCTTGGATGAAGCGATCCCACGGCTTGTCGGCATTGAGGGAGCGAATGACGTAATCCCGAAAACGCCACGAGTGGGGCCTAATGGAGTCGGCGTCAGCGTACCCGTTGGTATCCGCATACCCGGCGATATCCAGCCAGTGGCGCGCCCAGCGTTCCCCGTAAGCGCTAGAAGCCAGCAAGCGCTCGACGCGCTCGGCGTAGGCACTTGGACGTTTGTCCGCCTCAAACTCGGCGACTTCTTCCGGTGTGGGTGGCAGGCCGGTGAGGTCCAACGCGACGCGCCGCAACAGATCGGCGCGGGTGGCTTCAGGGGCAAAATCGAGCCCGTGTTTCAGAAGGCGTTCGCGAACAAAGGCGTCGAGGGGAGGGAGTCCCGGCGCATCGGCGAAACTTGGCGCCGCGTGCTCGGTGACGGGCTGGTACGCCCAAAACTTGCGGTCCTCACCCGTAATGTATGGTCCCGGGGGAAGCGTTTCGGGCTCGGGTTCCGTGCTCTTAGCCCCCGAACGAATCCACTTTTCCACCAAGGCGAACTCTTCTGCAGAAAGCTTTTTACCCTTTTTTGGCATCTCCCCCTCGCGAATGACCCGGGCGATCTCGCTTTTGAGCACGTCGCCGGGGACGAGAAGGGGCTCACCATCCTTGGTCTGGCCGTCCATGAAGCGACGCAGGCGCAAATCGATGCCGCCGCCCGGCTTGGCTTCTTCCCCGTGGCAATGCGTGCAATGCGCTTTTAAAATGGGCCGGATCTGCGTTTCATACACTGGCGCCGGAGCGTCAGAAGTCGTCAGGACAGCGGCAGGAGCGCCTTGTAAAAACGCCGCCAAAAACAGACTCAAAGTGATGCTTGTCGCAAAACTCTGTCTCCAACTAAGCCGCAAATGGGGGGATAAACACTTCATCAATCTAGAATTGGCGATAAGTAATACCCGATCATAGTGCTGATGTTAGATATCAAAGAGCCGGAGTATAGATTGGCAAAGTCACGCATTACTTGATTCTCAGGCCGCCGGCCCGGCGAGAAGGGCACAACGGCGGGTTGACACAAGGCCCGGAGACGGTATACGGAATGCCGGCAAGGCCGCTCCCAAACCCTCCTTTCCTCACTTTTAACTCCCCCATTCCTCTCGCCGTTTCCCCAACTCCATGAAACCAGTTCCACTGCTCCTTCTCGCTCTTTTCGGCGGCGCGCTTTGCGCCTCTGCTCAAATTGGCGACAAACCCGGTGAAGCCCAGGTCTCCATCGTTCCAGAGCAGTTTATCCCTCCAGCCCCCGCTCTCTCAGCGGAAGACGAACTCAAGACTTTTCGCCTCGCCCCCGGCTACAAGGCTGAACTTGTCGCCAGCGACCCGCTTATTGGGGATCCCGTCGCGATGACCTTCGGCCCCGACGGGCGCATCTGGGTGGTTGAAATGCGAGGCTACATGCCGGACCTCGACGGCAACGGCGAAGACAAACCCATGGGGCGGATCGTGGTACTCAGTGACACAAAGGGCACTGGGCGCATGGATAAATGCGACGTGTTTCTCGACGGGATTATCCTTCCTCGAGCAATCGCCCTAGCCCACGGCGGCGTTCTGGTGGGAGCCCCGCCCCACCTCTGGTTTTGCCGCGAAAAAAACGGCAGCGGCCACGCCGACGAACGCATCGAAATCGCCAACGACTTCGGAGTTCAGGTCGATCCCGCACGCCCGCAACTCGCCAATCCCGAACGCGCGCCAAACAGTCTTCTTTGGGGATTGGACAACTGGATTTACAGCGGGGCGTATACTGCAAAGTTCCAGTTTCAGAATGGGAAATGGGTGCGTGAAGTGAGTACCTTTCGCGGGCAGTGGGGGCTGAGTCAGGACGACTGGGGGCACCTCTTTTACAATAGCAACAGCGACCAACTCCGCGCGGACCTTCTCCCCTCCCATTACTTGGGACGAAATCCCCACAATGCCAAGCCCCTTGGTAACAACTGGAAAGTCGCGGCGGAACAGTTCGTATGGCCCGTGCGTGCAAACCCCGGAATCAACCGCGGCTACCGCCCCGAAATGCTGCGGGATTACCGCCTCAAGGAATTCACGGCCGCCTGCGCACCTTGGATTTACCGGGGGGATCTTTTCCCCAAAGACGCCTACGGCAACGCCTTCATCTGCGAGCCCGCCGGGAATCTCATCAAACGCAACATCCTGACCTCCGAGCACGGCACCCTCACCGCCCGCGACGCCTACGCGCAAAGCGAATTCCTCGCCTCCACCGACGAGCGTTTCCGGCCGGTCAACCTCACCACCGGCCCCGATGGAGCACTCTACATCGTCGACCTTTACAGGGGCATCATCCAGCATCGCATCTCCTTGACCTCTTATCTGCGCAAGCAAATCGAACAGCGGGGCCTAGATAAACCCGTAGCGCTGGGGCGCATTTGGAGGATTGTGCCCGATGGAGCCAAAGCTTCGGCCGCCAAACCGCTTTCTAAAGAGACGCCCACCGAATGGATCACCGAACTGTCACATTCCAATGCTTGGCGCCGCGAAACCGCCCAGCGTCTTTTAGTAGAGCAGGGCGACCTTTCCCTGGAACCCGCGCTGGCGAGCGTCGCCACCAAAGGCAAGCAACCACTTGGTCGCATGCACGCCCTCTGGACCCTCCAGGGACTGAACACCGCGCGCTGGAAAGTCGTTGCCGCCGCTCTAGAAGATCCTGATCCCCGGGTGCGTGCCGCGGCGATCCGCATCTCGGAAGCCTTCCTCCGCTTGCCAGAACGAGCCGCACTGCTGGCCAAATGGACCACCCTCGCAACGATGGAATCCGTCCCGGAAGTGCAGTTGCAACTCGCCGCCTCCATCGGAGAGGCGCAGGACGGCACGCTAGATTTGGCCACGGCGGCCCTCTGCCTGCGGGCCGCAGAGCTGCCACTGCTCAAAGACGCGGCCCTCAGCGGCATGGCGGGACGCGAACTGGAACTGCTGGAGCTGCTGCTCAAAAACTCTACCACCCAGAACAATCCCCTTCTTAGCAACCTAGCCCGCTGCGTATTTGCGGAGCGGAAAGCCGCCCGCATCGAAAAGTTTTTTGAGTTGCTGGCATCCCTGCCGCCTTCGTCCCAAGGGTTGCAAGCAACGCTACTGGAGAGCCTTGCCACGCACCCCGGTGTCACGCCAAAATACCCGCTCAAACTCCAATCGGAACCAGTCGGACTCACTCGCATTTCCCAGCAGACCGCGCCTGCGCTAAAGGTGTCTGTTCAACAAATCCGCGCCGCCATGGTTTGGCCGGGCAAAGCAGGAGCACCAATTTCAGCCCCGGTTACCCCCCTCACTACGGCGGAACAAACCCGCTTTGATTCTGGGAAACAACTTTTCCTCGGACTCTGCGCAGCCTGCCATCAGCCCCATGGAAAAGGCATGGAGGGACTGGCTCCACCGCTGGCAGACTCCGAATGGGTGCTTGGCTCCGTTGAACGTCTGGGCCGGATTGTGCTGCATGGCGTACGCGGCCCCATCAAGGTCAGAGGCGGCGGGTACAACTTGGACATGCCATCCATGGGCTTCTTGGATGACACCCAAATGGCCTCGATCCTCACCTACATCCGCAGGGAGTGGGAACACGACGCAGCGCCCGTAAGCCCCGAGACAATCCAACAGCTCCGCCACTCCAATGCCTCTCGTACAGACGCATGGACCGAGCCGGAACTTCTCAAAATTCCCTGATCAGCAACCTTTTAGAACCTCGAGAACCACTTCGGACAAAAACAAAACCGGGGATATTAAAACAAGTGACGCAGTATGCGCCCTATCCCCTCCACAGAAGTAGTAGCCAAAGCCTCTAAATAATGGCATTCAGCCCCTTTTTATGAATCACACCCCATTTTCCTTCCCTCTCTCTGGCATCGCTGACGAAGCCGCAGACGACCTCGCCGGCCAAATCTCTACCCACCTTGAGTTGGGCTGGTCCTGCATCGAACTACGCCAGATTGATGGCAAACAGGCTTCCACTCCGCTGCTCTCGGACGCCGACTTTGAACGCTCGGTGGAGGCCATCGAGGCGGCCGGCTTGCAGGTCACGGGGTTCGCCTCGGCCATTGGCAACTGGAGCCGCCCAATTGACGGCGATTTTGAAAAGGACCTCACCGACCTGCGCCTCCTCTTGGGCCGCATGGCGAGAACCGGGACGAAGTTTGCCAGAACCATGAGCTGGGTTGGCGCGAACATCCCTGCGGAGGCCTGGCGCGACGAGGCCGTGCGGCGTTACAAAATCATGGGGGAAATTGCGGCGGAAGGGGGCATTGTTTTGCTCCATGAAAACTGCGAGGGCTGGGGAGGACTCAGCCCGGCTCACACCATCGAGTTTATGGAGCGCGTCAACCACCCCAACATCGGGGTGCTCTTCGACATCGGCAACACCGTGGCCTATGGACAGGACGCCTGGGAGTTTTACACCAAGGTCAAGCCACTGATCCGCTACGTCCACGTCAAAGACTGTCGTCGGAATCCTGCGGGAGGAAAAAGCGGCGAATTTACGATGCCGGGTGAAGGCGACGCCTGCGTGCGGGAGATTCTCCAGGATCTGCTTGGATCGGGGTACAATTCGGGCATTTCCATTGAGCCGCACGTGGCCAGCATTGTGCACTTGGGAGGCACACAGGCGTCGCCGGAAGTCCGCCGCGAGTCGTACCTTTCTTACGCCCGAAAACTGGAGGTACTTCTGAAATCGATCCTTCAGGACACAACAAACGCAGCCTGAACCAGCGCGATTTAAGTACTGGTTTAGTGCTCAACCAGCTGGAACAACGGCTCTTTCCCGTGTTGTAAAACGCGGATTACTTCGCCAGCGCCCAAGCCAAGCCGTTGCGCAGCAGGTGGCGGAACTCGGTATTCTGGAAGTCGTCAGGATGCCCGAGCGAGGTGTAACAAACCCGCGCCTGCTGCGAGCCGGCTAGGTGCGTCCAGGCCACCGGTTCGGCAGGTTGGTTTGGGATGGAGCCAATCAACAAAGGCGTCGAATCGCCCGCAAGCGGAGTGTTTTTGTACAAAGTCCCGTTGCCCACCAATCCGCCGAGATTCACCCCGGCAAGGATCGCGTGCTTTTCGGCACCCGGGGCCACGGCTATAGTCGTCTTGTCTTCGCCGCGATGGTGCCCTGCGTAATTGCCGCCAAGGATCGCCGAGTCGAACTCCTGCCATATCGCGAGCGCTGGATCAGAAAGCGTCGCCTTCGGAAGCAAGGCAAACGCGTGGCTCGCCGTGCGGATTCCCACAACCGGTTTCCCCGCCGCGACAAAACTCTGAAGCGCCTCAAGCTCCTGCTTGTGCGGAGTCCTCCTGCGCACGCTCACTAGCAGCAAATCCGCTCCACGAAGGGCTTCCACAATCCCGGGGAAATGATTTTTGTCCACAGAGTCCGCATGAATGATGGTGACCTTGTGTCCTAGTGGTTCGAGATCCGCTTTGGCAAACTCGGGAAGCGTCTCCCAGGTTTTGTATTCATCCTCTCCTATTAAAAACACAAGGGATGCCGCGTGCAGCGGAGCGCCAAAGACAAGCAGCGCAAGCGCGCCAAGGAACAAATTTCGGAAGAATATCATAGTTACTGTGGGTTGAGGATTACTTGAGAGATTTGAGATAAAGAATGAGCGCCTCAAGCTGTGAGTCCGTTACCACGCCCGCATAACTGGGCATGGCATATTCGCCGCGTTCAAAGCCGGAAACTGTTTTGGCATGGGGATCGAGAATCGACTCCCGGAGGTACGCTTCGTCTGCAATGGTTTTGCCCTTTTTTTTGTCCGGCAAAACATAAGAACGCTCGCTTCCAAACAAGCCTTTCCATTTAGGCCCTATGTGAAAGAGATCTTGGTCGCCGGTGGAATGACACGCCACGCAGCCAAGCACCTGCGACAAACGACGACCTTCCTCCACTGTCACGGGACCGGCCATTTGTTGCGTCGCGGCCCTCGGAGTGAGATCCACCGTTAACGCGTCAAAGCCCTCGCGTTGGGGATCGAACTTCGCCAACTCATAAGGCGTGGTGTAGGCGTTGTCCTCCATCCGCGCCCCCGTGTCGCTCACAAGCGACCAACCGATGCGCATCTGCATCGCCGTCTTCATCCCGGGAACCCCGACAAATACCGAACGCCCATCCTTGGACACATAAGCGCTGCTGGGCGTGAGCCAGTCGATACCGGTGGTGCCGTCGGCCTTGTACTGCGCCGAGCCATACGTGTAGGCGCGTTTGTAACCCCAAGTGGCCAGCGAATAACTCGCCGGATCCTTGGCGCGAACCGGATCCAATACTGAATCAAAACGCAACAACACGCCCTGATCCGTCGGCACGACTTCGCGAGGAATCAAACAAGGCTGCCCCGTGTAGCGAACCCGCCCCAAACCCGCGAGAGTGTCGATGGTGTTGCCCCAGCCCAGCACTTGAAATCCAGCCAGATACAGCTGGCCGTCCGCGGGATTGACCGAGCCATTTAAGGGCGGGAAATCGAATGCACTCGTGATACTGACAACGGCTGCCTGCGGCTTAGAACTTCGCGTGTTCATCAGCACACGGAAGATCTCGGGTTTGTTAAATCCGATGTGGATTAGCTCGTCATTGAGCGGGCCCATCTTCGCATCTAAGAGCCAGACTTGGGAGAGGGCCGAAGAATCCACCGAGTGTGGGATCCAAGTCAGGGGCTCAGCGATTGGCGCGGGGTACCGTTCCCGAGGGCGCTTGTCACTGAGGAAGCCGTAGAACTGACCGTCCCGCACAATGTGAAGCGGCGTGGTGGGCACGTAATTCCCCTCCTGATCGCTCGCAGTAACCAAACCCGTGCGCACGTTGACCCCGAGGTTTGGCTGCCGAAACCCATACCCCAAGACCGTCGCGCGACGACCGTCAGCGGAGATGCGAAGGACGCTCCCGTTATGCTTCCCGAGGGTGGTCGCCTCCTGGCCTCCTTTGGCAATTACAAACTCGCCGCCGGGCGCAAGCCGCAGGGTGCTGGGAAACTCCCGCATGTCGCCCGTTTGCGCAAAGGCGTTTGAAAAAAGCTCGTGCACATCAGCTTCTCCATCGCCGTTTGTATCCACCAATTTCCAAATGCCATTTCGATCGAATACGAAAATCTGCCCGTCGCGGATGGCCAGCGACATGGGTTCATGCAAACCGGAAGCAAACCGCCTCCAGCGGACCGAGCCTCCCGCCTCATTCAGGCCTCGGATCAGCCATACATCGCCGTCCACGGTCACTCCGGCGCCCGTACCATCCGCGAAGAACTGAATGTCACTGATGCGCACCCCGCGCCGCCACGGGTTGTCTTCGGGCAGGGAAATGTGGTCGATAACGTAGGCGTTTTTTTCGGCGGACAACTTTATTTTTGACTGCACCTCCTGAGGCCAGCGCGGCTTGGAAGCGGCGGTTGGAAAAGGACGCGGCGCAATTGCAGGCGCCTCGTGTTCATCGCAGAGCGCGATGCAAAAATCAGCGGTGCCGGAATGAGGGGAGACCTGCACGATCCAGAAATTTTCATCTGGGAGCATCTTGGCAAAATCCTTTCCCTCGGGGAGCGTCAGTGTCACCCCAGTGGCAATTTCCTGCGAAGGCCCGTTGGATTTCGCGCCGAGTACCAGAAGAAGCGACTGCGTGGAGGCCTCCACACTCACATGCCGCTCAACCACCGGGCGGCTGTCGTTCTCAGAAACAGTCCACCACTCACGAACCGTGGAACCAGCGGCAGAGTACTCCAACACCACTCCCTTGCCCAACAGACGGATGGAGCGGAACCTCCCCATGGCCTCCGGCAAGGGGCCGCGACCGACCTCCGTAAGCGTTGGAGCAGCTTCGCGTGGATCTTCCTGCGACATGCGGCCCCCCTTCTGCCAGCCGGGATAAATGCCATTGCCAAACCAAAGCTTGCCATCGGGTTGCGGCGCGGGGAATTGGCCTCCGAGAGTCTTACGTCCGGCATCGTGATAGGAGCCCGGCGCCAGCGCTTTGTTGGTGACTCCTTTGCCCCGCCAGACCGCGGAAACTCGCAGCAGGTCGGTGTCGAAGCAGGCCCAGCAGTCCATCCCTAACGGCAGGACAACTCCGCGGGGCGTCAGGTTGTTTTCGCACGGCCCGGCCCGGCGGGCATCCAGAATGGAGGAGAAAAACGGAAAGTCAGGTTCCACCCAATCTGCCCAAGGCGTAGAAACCGGCACCTTGCTTGCGGCGTGAAGGGGCGGCAAGGCGGCAAGCGCAAATGCCGTCGCAAAAAGAAAGAGGGGGAGTCTCATAATGGGGTGGGCTTTTTCGAGAGCGGCGGAGATGGTGCGCGCTCAATCGCCGAACCTTCATCCTGACTAAAGTCCCCTTGGACAAAAGCGCAAAAAACAATCGCTTCCACGCACTAACTCCAAGACCAGCGCGACAAGCCACGTGGGAAGAACGGCAACGCCGGCAAGAATTCACTAAAATACTCCGCCCTAAAGATTCACGAAGATTTTTTGGCAAAGGAGCAGGGATATTGTAGTTAAATGGGAGCCCCCCCATGCCTCATCCTCGCCACACCCCCAGCACGATCAGTTTCTTCGCCTGTTTGCCGCACTCCGCACCGCGCAGATCGGGAATTGAATTCTAAAAAGAGCGAGACAACACAGCTCCGGCGTCTCAGCGGGCACGTGGATGCACGTGTCGCCTTGGCTCTCAAACTTTCCGCCGCCGTGGTTCGGTCCCAAGCAATTCCTGCCAATAAGCGGCGCACCACGCCACACCATTCAACAGCCAAAGCCATTCATGATTAAATTCACCCTTCTCTCCCTCGCGCTCTTGTTTCCGTTGAGCGCATCGGCCCAGCCGCCACCGTTTCCCGTGCCATTCAACACGGAGAAAACCCCCGGTGGTCCGATGCCAGCAGAGGAAGCCGCGCGCACGATGGAGCTACCACCGGGCTTCAAGTGCCAGGTCTTTGCGGCCGAACCGGATGTGCAACAACCTATCGCCATGGCTTGGGATGCGCGCGGGCGCCTTTGGATAGCGGAGTGTTATACCCTGGCGGAAAATCCAACGCGCTGGAACACGGAGCTGCGCGACCGTATTTTGATCTTTGAGGACACGAATAACAACGGACACTTCGACAAGCGCACGGTGTTTTGGGATCAAGGCACTCGGCTCACTAGCATCGAAATCGGCGACGGTGGCGTGTATGCGTTGTGCGCGCCGAACCTCATCTTCATCCCCGACAGAAACGGCGACGACGTGCCTGATGGTCCGCCCGAAGTGCTGCTTGATGGTTTCAACTTCAAGACCATTGGCCACAATATTGTCAACGGTCTGCGCTGGGGACCCGACGGGTGGCTCTACGGTCGTCATGGCATCTTGGAAACCAGCGCCATCGGCGTGCCTGGTACGGCAGACAAAGATCGCACCCGCATGAACTGCGGCATTTTCCGCTACCACCCCATACGGCACACCGTTGAAGTTATTTGCCATGGCGGCACCAACTCTTGGGGTATGGATTGGGACTCGCACGGCGAACTCTTTTGGATAAACACCGTCATCAACCACCTCTGGCACGGCATCCCAGGAGCCTACAACGAGCGCATGTTCGGCTCGCACCTGAACCCGCACGTCTATGAGACAATCAAACAAACCGCCGATCATTATCACTTCGATATCGGCACAGAAAAGTGGGACGACATCCGCAAAAAGAATGAGGTGAGCAACAAAACCAGCGCACTGGGCGGCGGTCACGCACACGTTGGCTGCGACATCTACAACGGCGGGGCATGGCCCAAGGAATATCAAGGCAAGCTCTTCACCGCCAACCTGCACGGCCAGCGCATTAACATGGACATTCTAGAGCGCGAAGGCTGCGGCTTCGTCGGCAAACACGGAGCGGATTTTATGAAGTGCAAGGACACCTGGTTCCGCGGCCTCGACCTTAGCACCGGGCCTGATGGCAGCATGTTTGTCATTGATTGGAGCGACGCTGGCGAGTGTCACGATAATGACGGAGTGCATCGCACCAGCGGGCGGATTTACAAAATCAGTTATGGCGAGCCACAGAAGCTGGGGCCGTTTAATCTCTCGAAAATGACCAACGCGGCACAGGACGAAGCCGCCGCCTTGAATCGTGATAACAACTGGTGGGCCCGGATGATCGCCAACGTCCGACATCAAATACAAGATGAACGCCCTCAGCCGCAGCTTGCGGATGCCTCCAGCCCCGATGGCCTCGTGCGTCTCCACCTCGCCAGCGGACTACAACGTCTCCCGCTGGAAGCCCGCTTTCCCATCGCCACAGCGCTGGCTGCGCACGCCGAAGATGCCAATGACCGACAGCAACCGCTCATGATCTGGTATGGCATCGAGCCCGCCGTTGTCGCGTATCCGGACAAAGCCATCGCGCTCGCCATTGGCTCGAAGATCCCGACGGTGAGACGACTCATTGCACGACGACTTGCCGAAGACATCGAGAAGACGCCCGCCCCCATCGATGAGCTCCTTAAAGCTGCCCTCAAACACGCCGCCGCCCGCGAGGACATCGTGCGAGGCTTGAGCGAAGCACTCCGGGGCTTCAGCCAAACCACCAAACCACAGCACTGGGATGAGTTCGCGCAGGCCCTCGGCACCCAGCAGGCGGATCTCGTGCGCGACCTTGCCGTCGTCTTCGGCAGCGGTCGCGCCATGGACGAGCTTATCGCGATCATCAAGGATGCTGAAGGCGATGCCGTTGCGCGCCGCAGTGCGCTGGAGTCGCTGTTGCGCAACCCAAAGCCGGAGCACTACCGGATCATCCGCAGTCTGGTTAGTAACATTACGCTGGGCACCGCGGCGCGGCTCGGTTGCGCAAAGTTTGCCGATCCTGATGTGCCCAAGCTGTTGCTCGAAAACTGGCCAACCCGCGAGGAGTGGCGGGCCGCCAATGTGACCACACTTTCCTCACGCGCCGCCTGGGCGAAGCAACTGCTCGCATTCGTGGAAAAAAATCCGCAAGCCC
Source organism: Opitutus sp. GAS368 (assembly GCA_943329925.2). Classification (GTDB taxonomy): domain Bacteria; phylum Verrucomicrobiota; class Verrucomicrobiia; order Chthoniobacterales; family Chthoniobacteraceae; genus Chth-196. The sequence continues at coordinate 272 of CALQFT020000075.1, read as the reverse complement.
GCGAATACATCACCCCCTTCCACGCTCGCCAGCTTCGCAGCCTTGGCGATGAGGCATTGACCGAACAGCTCACCAAAGTCTGGGGCGAACTGCGCGACACACCGATAGCGAAGCAACAGGAACTTGCCAAGTGGCAGTCTGTCCTCACACCTACGGCACTCGCGAAAGCCGATGCGGGCAAGGGAAAGCTTCTTTTCAGCACCGTTTGTGCCGGCTGTCACAAGCTTTACGGCGAAGGCGGCGCCATTGCACCCGACCTCACCGGTGGGGAT
>CALQFT020000074.1 GCA_943329925.2 Opitutus sp. GAS368 | reverse complement strand
AGCCCCAATAAGTTCAGCGGTATTTCCTCAGTGGTAAATCCGGCAAAAGTCTTCCGGTAGGTATGCAGGAAAACTCCCGCCATGCCGCGCCCCAAAACAGGCCTGTCCTCAAGGTGCAACGATTCGTAGCGGGCCAGCATGACCTCGACATTGCCGCCGATGCCGGTGCCCTTTGCCGATGCCCCGCGAATGGAAGGAAGTTCCACATCCAAAGCGGAACTCGCGTCGAGGAGCACGGGGAACGCGTTGCCCGTATCGAGGATGAGTGGCAACTGGTTTCCGTTTAACTGCCCGCTGACTTCGGGTATGCCCAAAGGCGTCTGCAGCGGGACCCGCACCAGAGAGCCCGGCCGCAACCGCCACTGGTACTGCAGTTGTATCTGACCGTTGGGGAACTCTTTGGGATCTGCAAGGACGGAACTGCGCTGGAGCTTGGCGATTGTACTACGCGACGCGGGGTTAACATTTTGTGCACACCCGACAAGCAGCAAAAGGGCTGGTAAAAAAACGGCGCGCGCTCTCATGGTTCGATACGTTCTTGGTTTGTGGATTGCGCGGTCTTAGAAAAATGCCTGCGTACTCGAAGAAAAAGGAGCGCCCCTTGCAGAAGCAGTCCGCCGCCGGCCACGGCAACCGCCGTGTACGCCATCCAGTTCCAATGTAATGGAGAAAGCGGCGCGGGCAAGGTGACTTCCTTCGATTGATCGCCGGCGACCAAGATTTGCCATCCTAAAGCGGGCTCCTCGGTGCCAGGCTCGGTTTTCCAGAATAACACCGAGTTGGGATTCCCCACCGGCACTTCGAGGCGCAACGGGGATTCGCTAGGCCGCCAGACCCACGTGGCAGTGAGAAGCTCGGGAACGGCCTCTCCCGGGTCGAAGGTGATTGCAACCGGCGAAGGTGGCTCGAAGCCTTGGTGCAAAGTAATTTTGGGCTTCCCAAGTTCACTTATGGAAAAAGTCCGCCCGCTGGGAAGTACGATGCGCAGCCCCGCGCCGAGCACCTCCACCGGGTTGGGCGCATGACGTAACCAAGGATTGCCTTGGACATCGGCGGTGACCTGCAGCGTTACCTCCGGCCCGTTCTGAAGACGTAATCTGGCAAGCAACACGTCGGCCGAATGCGCCTCCATGCGCTGCGGGAGAGCCAGCAGCAGCGCGGCAACAATCAAACCCGCACCCACTCGGTGCCCGACCCTAATCATTTCACGTTCCAACGCAGCACCCGCCCGAATATATTCCATTCAGTTTCAAGAATGTTGCCCTTGGCGTCAAAAGTGATGCCATGCGGGGAGGTCACGACATTGTTCTTCCAATCCGCTGGGGGAACCTTGGGCGTGTTGCTCTGGCCCGGGGTGTCGTTGGTGCCCAACGCGGCAATCATCTTACCTTCTTTGTCCCAAACGGATACACGTCCCGCGATCTCCGCAATACACACATTGTCGCCGTGAAACGACGCGGAACTAGGATTGCGCAATTCCGTGGCGATGACGCCGAGCAACTCGCCTTCCAACGTGGCGTGCATGATGCGCTTGTTCCCGCGATCGCACAAAAACACACGCTCCGGCTTGAAGCGCGTATCAATGTGGATTTTGTGGCAATTGGCCAGCTTGAATGGCTCGCCCGGTCCGCCGAACTGTTTCTTAAATTTCCCCGTCGCATCGAAGACAAAAATCCATGACGTACCGTAGCCGTCCACGACGTAAATATCCCCATTTGCAGCAACATCCGCGGACGTCAACTTCAGTCCGCCGCGCGTTTCGGTGGAGGCTTCCACGAAAGCCGGCTTGCCATCTTTTTGCGCCATATCGCTGAACGCAATTTTCTGGGATTTACCGCCAACACTCAAGGTGACGCCGGTTTCGTCCTTCACAGGATTGATGCCCTCCTCTTTTTTCCCGTTGGCCAATGTGACCGTGCACTTTTTTGCAATCTCGGACTTGGCTACCTTTTGCGTCTCGCCTCCTGGGAGGGTGAACGTAAGAAACTCTCCCTGATCCGAGGGATTGAGTCCGCGCAACACTTTGCCATCCTTGAGAGTTACGCTTACTGGGCGGGCGATTTCAGCGGGAAAGGATTCCTTTGGGATTTCCAGTAGAATTTGGCCGTCCAAAGACGCCTTGATTACCTTTTGCTGGCCAAGCACCGCCGCGTAAATGAACTCGCCACCCTGTATTTTGCGGATGGAAAACCCGTGCAACGTCGCTGGAAGCGGCAGGTGTTTGAGATATTTTCCTTCCGGGGAATAGACTTGGAGCCCGCCCTTTTCCTGACCTTCAACACTCACGTAAATATTTCCAGCGGAGTCGACTTGAATTTCACCGTGGCCGTTGCCGTTGGTCTCCAGACCAGGGGGGGGCGTGATGAAGTTTGGGACGAACTCGTAGGAAACTTCGGCTCTGGCAATGGCCGCGCCAACTAGGAGCAAGGAGGCCATGTAACGCAAATGGTGTGTCATAAGGTCAGGGAAACAGGGGTGGGGGGTGTTGTGGTTGGATTGGGGAAGTGGTGGAAACGCCTGAAGCCTAAGCCTCTGCGCTTTCCTTTTCCACTTCTTCAGCCTCGTCCTCGTCGTGATCCAATTCCGGATCTTCGGGGAGGAATTCCATCTTGGCGAACTTGCGCTTGCGCTTGTTAACCGGCAACGGAGCGAGGGTCATGGTGATGGCGCGGCCCATGAGCTTGGGCGGCTGTTCCACGTTAGCCATGGTGGAAAGATCGGCGCTAATGCGGTGCATCAAAATCATCCCCAGTTCTTTGTGCGCGTTTTCACGGCCGCGGAACTGAAGCTGGACGCGCACTTTGTTGCCTTTATCGAGAAACTCTTCGCCGTGGCGCAGCTTGGTTTCGTAATCGTGCTCGCTGATGTTCACGCGGAACTTGATTTCCTTGAGCTTGCTGGTGGCCTGCTTTTTCTCCTTATCCTGCTTGGAAATCTCGTACTTGAACTTTCCGAAATCTACGATTCGACACACGGGTGGTACGGCGGTGGGCGCGACCTCTACGAGGTCTAGCCCTGCGTGTTGGGCCGCGCGCAAGGCATCTTGAATTTTCAAGATTCCCAACTGCTGACCGGAGGCTGCGACGATCACGCGCACTTCCCGCGCGCGGATGCGTTGATTAACTCGATACTGCTGGATTTGTATGGCTTGGGACTGGTGTGGTTCCGGTTCCGGGGAGCTGCCGGTCGGATCCTTGTTTTAGGCTGTTTCGCAGTGCGCCCCCCAGACTCTTCCAGGCGGCGGCTCCATTGCGGACTGGCTGCGACACCCAATCCGGGGGAAATGCGACGCACGCGCCGCAACTCCACCCTCAGCCCGTACGCATTACGGCGCTCCGGAGCAAGGCAAAAGACTGCGCCGATGCAATTGATTTGACAGCCGCGCCTCTTATTCAGCTCCAACTGACGTTTACCGTGCGTCGATTCCGGAAGCGATCCACGTAGTTAAGTTCCTTATGCGCGGCACCATATTCATGCACCAGCTTGGTGCATTTCACATCAAAACAACAGTATTCGGCGATTTCCAACAAGCGCCCCTCTCTCCACCATTTAATGGCGTCCAAACCGTCGGCCGTCTTTCCGATTCCCAATGTCGCGGTGGCGATGGCGTCCAGACCGAGCCGGTGGCCAAGCGTCTTTTCCACCTCCACCAATAAATCCAGCGTGCGGGCGGTATGCGCCAGATCCAACACGGTGTAGGCGGCAAGCACCTCGTAATCAAAATTGATCACATTAAAGCCCACCACCAAATCCGCCCGCATCAGCTGATCCACCAGTGCCTGCACGTCCTTTTCTCCGTAGATCCGATACTCCCCCAGCGCCGTGGAATACGTCACCCCAATAGACATCCCCATCTCCCGCTTTTTGTCCCACCCGCCCGCATCGTTGGCCGAGCGCTGGGTTTCTAGATCAAAATAAACAACGTCCTGCGCCATGATTCTCGGGTCTTTCGTTTGACTAATGCCACTCTCCGGAGGGCTCGTTGCCCGCCTTCCACTTGATATTACACCCGATGCTCGCCCTCTGCGGCTCCGGCGCAGGCCGCCCGGCCAGCAACGCGTCGATGGCCGCCCGTAGATCCGCGCCGTCGGAGACGCCGTTTCCCGGCCGATCCGGACCGCGCATGGGACGTGATTCGTCAATCTGGCCGCGATAAGCCAGGCCGCGTTGCTCATTAAACAGATAAAAGTCCGGAGTGCAGGCGGCGCTGTAGGCCTGGGCCACACGCTGGGTTTCATCGAATAAAATGGGGAAGCAAAGCCCGTGCTTGGCCGCAAAACGGACCGTGGGCGCAGGCGCATCCTGCGGATACTGCGCCGTGTCATTGGAGGTAATCCCGACAATCGCCAAGGAGTCATTCGCGTAATCCCGCGCTATCTGGGCCAGCGCCGGAACCACGTGCAGCACATAAGGGCAGTGGGCGCACAAGAACACCACGAGCAGGGCCCGCGAGCCTGCGAAGTCCTCAAGGCTGCGCAACGTTCCGGTCTCGACATCCGGCAGCGTGAAAGCGGGGGCGTGGGTGCCCAGGGCGAGCATGATGGATTGGGTGGCGGACATCGCAATTAGACTGCATCTGAGTTCGGGTGGAAAATCCAACCGATTTACCGAGTCAATTTACCACGCTAGAAGGACGGACATCGAAAATTACTTTCCAGCGAGGGTTAAAATTGTGTCAGCAATGGCAGGATGCAAACCACCCTGTTGAAAATTTCCTGCCCCGATCAAGTCGGACTGTTGGCGAGAATCACCAACTTCATCGCGCAGTGGGGCGGGAACCTGACAGAAGTGCACCAGTTTACGGACCCGCAGGACGCCTGGTTTTTCGCGCGCATGGAAATTCAAACCGAGACGTTGTGCTGTCGCTTGGAGGAGTTGCGCGCCGCCTTTGCTCCTCTGGGGTTGCAACTGCAGGCGGAGTGGTCCCTGCGCCCTGCCGAAGCGCGCCCCAAGGTGGTGCTCATGGTCAGCCATCTCGGGCATTGCCTAGCCGACTTGCTCTGGCGCTGGCGTTCCGGTGAACTCGCGTTCGAAATCCCCTGCGTCATCGCCAACCACGAGACGCTCCGGCCGCTGGTGGAGCGCGAAAACATTCCATTTCATTGCATCCCGGTTTCCCGGGAGAACCGGGACGAGGCTTTTGAACAAATCGAAACGCTTTGGCGCGAAGCTTCTGCAGATCTTGTGGTGCTGGCGCGCTACATGCAAATTTTGCCCTCGGACATCTGCAACCGCTGGTCGTCGAAGGTGATGAACATCCATCACAGTTTTTTGCCCTCCTTCGTCGGTGCCAATCCCTACCAGCGCGCGCATCAACGTGGCGTGAAACTGATCGGCGCCACCTGCCACTACGCGACTCCGGCGTTGGATGAGGGCCCCATTATCGAACAAGAGGTTGTGCGAGTGGAACACTTTCACTCCGAACAAGATCTCCTACGCCTCGGTCGCGACTGCGAACGCCTCGCCCTTTCCCGCGGATTGCGTTACCATCTGGCCGAGCGTGTGCTTGTGCGCGGGAATCGCACGACGGTTTTTCGCGATTAAGCCGCTCTACAACCCTTCGCCTCCTCCGCCAACTCTAAAGCCGCTCTTGAGCAATCGCCGGTTTCGGGTGAAAATGGCCGCCGATGGCCGAATCCGACTCCGCCCCGTCCTCCGCCCCGCAAAGTTCAGCGCCACAGCGTCCTGATCTCCGGCCCAAGCTGCGCGATTTGCCCCATAAACCCGGCGTTTACATCATGCGCGACCGGTTCCACCGGGTGATCTACGTGGGAAAAGCGCGAGATCTCAAACGCCGTGCCTCCCAGTATTTTATGCCGTCCAAACGGCAGACCGCCGATCCCAAGACCCGCGCCCTTTTGGAGGCGGTCTGGGATTTGGAGTGGCACACTGTCCACACCGAACCGGAGGCGCTCCTGCTCGAAGGCCGGCTTATTAAAGAATTCCGTCCCCGCTACAATATTTCGTTTCGCGACGACAAACGCTTCCTCCTAGTCAAAGTCGATCCCCGTGAAGATTGGCCCCGCTTTCGCCTCACAAGGCTTCGCAGCGAAGATGGCGCGCGTTACTTCGGTCCCTACGCACACTCCGGAGCGCTGCGCCAAACCCTCGCCTTTTTACGCAAGAAATTTGGCGTGCTCACCTTCGGGCGCGGCAACCCTACCCCACGCGAGTTGCGCAGCGTGACTTACCAAGTGCCGCAAAAACTGTCGGATTTGAGCCCGCAACAGTACGCGGAACGCGTGGAAATGGCGGCGGATTTTTTGGAGGGACATTCCAAAGAGCTGCTTGGCGAACTGGAATTGGAAATGCACAAAGCCGCTGCTGCGTTAGACTTCGAGCGGGCGGCAGAACTGCGCAACATGATCAATGATCTGCGCACCACCACCAAACCCACGCGCCGCTTTACGCGCCTCTCGCTGCCGGGAACCGTGCGACCGGAAGATGACATGGCCGGTTTGATGGACGCGCTTGGCCTCCACAAGCCGCCACGCCACATGGAGTGCTTCGATATCTCCAACATCTCGTCCACTCACATCGTCGCCTCGATGGTCTGCTTTCGCGACGGCGTCCCCGACCGCGCCAGTTACCGGCGCTACCGCATCACCTCCACCGACGGCCAAAACGATTTCGCAAGCATGGCGGAGGTCGTCCGCCGCCGGTATTCGCGTGTACTGCGGGAAGGAGCGGCACGGGTGCAGGAGATCGACTTGGAAATCGACTATTCTGAAAACCAAGAACCGCAGGAGGATGCGGCACGGCGACACAAGGTGAATCTACCGGACTTGATCGTGGTCGACGGCGGCAAAGGGCAGCTTTCCTTTGCGATTAAAGAATTACAACGTCTTGGTCTCCATGATATTCCAATTATAGGTCTGGCCAAGCAGTTCGAGGAAATTTACCGGCCGAATCATTCGCACCCATTGGTGTTGCCGAGAGAAAGCGGGTCGCTCCGGTTGTTGCAACGCATTCGTGATGAAGCGCATAGATTCGCAAACACCTTCCATCAACTCCTGCTAAAGCGCCGGGTTTCCGAGAGCGTTCTGGACCACTGCAAAGGCGTGTCACAACAGCGCAAACACAAGCTGCTGAAACATTTCGGTTCTGTCGCCCGGATGCGCCGCGCAACCATAGCACAACTCGAAGCCGTCGAGGGCGTGAGTCCGCGGCTGGCGCAGATCATTAGCGAGTTCCTCAATCAGCCTCGCGAAAAAAGCCCCAAGCCCGCCCGCGTTAAGCACCGCGTAAAAAACTCTGCTTTAAATACTACCTCAGCTGACACGCCCCTAGGTTAGCGGGTTTCACCCCACCATGCAGACCGACATCGAAGATTTCATCATCCACCTCGCCACCGAGCGCGGCTTGTCAGACCACTATCAGCTATCCACGAGACTCTCCCTAGAGGCTTTCGCCAAGTGGCTCGCAGGCGCCCATCAACTCTCGGCGGTGGTGCAAGTCGTGCGGCCGCATCTCACTGGTTTTCTCGAAAGCCGCAAGCGCGCTGGATTCGCGGCCGCCTCCATCAAGCTGAACGTCGTGGCACTTAAAATCTGGTTCCGGTGGCTGCGCAGCCGCGAGCGCATTGCCAAAGACCCCGCTGATTTGCTCCCGCTTCCAAGGCTGGAAAAGTTTCTACCCGAAACCCTTAACCAACAAGAGGTGGAGACATTGTTGGACGCCTGCCAAAACGACGCGCCCCTCGGACTCCGCAACCGGGCGATCTTTGAGACGCTTTATGCGTGCGGTTTGCGCGTCTCCGAATTGTGCGGAGCGCGGCTGGAGCACCTTAATTTGGACGTCCGAATTATTCGGGTCACCGGCAAGGGAGACAAGACGCGGTTGGTGCCGGTGGGTCACAAAGCGGCCGATGCACTGCAGGCGTATCTGCTGGGCGAGCGTCCGGGCTTGGTGCGCAAACACACCAAGAGCCATGTTTTCTTGTCAGTTCGCGGCCATGCGCTAACCCCGGACCGGATCTGGCAGTTGACGAAGCAAACCGCCGCGCGTGCCGGTCTTTCCGCGGGGGTGTATCCGCATTTGTTACGGCATTCTTTTGCAACACATTTGTTGGAGAACGGCGCGGACTTGCGCATCATTCAGGAGTTACTGGGTCATGCGGATATCGCCACGACGCAAATTTACACCCACGTGGATCGGCAACGCTTGAAGGCCGTTCATCACAAGTTTCATCCGCGGGCGAAGTAATCTCTTTTTATTTGACCGGAGAATTGAGCTGTGGGAGGTTGCATCTCGTCAGCCGTGAGGTAGAGTGACGGAGCTGAAGGAAAGTTTGGCGCTGTGCGATTTGTGTGCGAGTTGTATGCAAAGCAGTTTAGAGCGACTTTAGAGCGACTTTAGAGCGACAAATTCGTGCTAGATTTTCGTGCGCTAGATTTTCATGCGCTAGATTTTCATGCGCTAGACGCCAAGCCGTTTCTGACAATCTTAGCGATCTTCCCCACCTGACCGTCCTGTCGGCCTTGTTAATATTTTGGAATGAAGCTTCGGTTTCAGAAAGTGTAGTCCCCTCGCGGATGATGCATCAGCCCAGAATGCTGAGGCCTCTGGTTCGCTTGACATTCTCCCTAGAGAAAGTGGCTTGTGACTTATGCCTTGTGACTTATGCCTTGTGACTTATGCCTTGTGCCTTGTAATCGAAGGGTCTTCCTCGCGGCCTCTTGCTTTCCTAAGTTTAAAAGCCTGTAAGATAAAAGCCTGTAAGAGATGGGCTGGCCTTAAGTTTTTTGTTTCGACCGTTGTTTATTTCCCAGTTGCTTATTCCGTATCCACGCTTCTTTTTCCTGCAGGCCAGGCGCGTATTTTTGGACACAAGCGTTTGTTATGAACTGGATTATGAGTTTTATAATGCCTGAATAGTGGAGTCGATATAGCTAGTGGAGAAGGTTAGCCATTTCCAAACAAATGTTTGTCAGTTGCCGTCCCCCAGTGACACAGCAATTGCGTCAAGCTCCCGTTCAGGCGGGGTTGCCGCGCTGTTTTTCCATATGCGCTAACCGCTCCTCCCACTTCGTCCGTTTTCCTAAGTCTTCATTATTTTACTTCCCCAGCACTCGCTGAACCTCCCCAAAGCCTCCTTTCTACCCCTTCCTCAGAGACCGTTTTTCCAATGACAGAGCCCACCTTAGAACTTCCAGAGGCCGCGCAGCCATCTGCGCCCCCAAAAACCCCGAGAGCCCCGAGGGCATCCAAAACCGTGAAAGCCCCCAAGGAAACGGGCGACATCTTGGAGCCCAAAGTAACCAAGGCGTCTAAAGCCTCCGGCAATGCGCTCTCGGCAGGCACAGCCGCCTCTTCCTCCACGGATGGAGAATCGGCCGCTACACCCGCTCCTCTAGCGACAAAGCGACCCGCTGCACCCAGAGCCGTTCGCGCAAAGCTTCCAAGTCTTTCCGAGCCTGTAGGCAGTGCGCCTACCGCGGGTCATGACTTCAGCCCAATATCACAAGGGCCAGTACCCGCGCTTGATTCAACTGTTACAGCGCCCGCAGCTTCTAAAGCGCGCAGAGTGAAGGCTCCAGGCAAAGAAGGCGCCTCCTCCCCAACTGCGGATCCAACTGCGGATGTTAGCCCCGCAGCTCAGACCGAGTCGTCCCCGGCAAAAAAGGTGGTTCAGCCCCGGGCGAGGAAGGCGAAGACTCCCCCTTCAGCCGGTATGGTGGAGGCCGAAATCGCCGCACCTGCCTATCAAGAGAAACAATCCGATCCAAGCTTCGCGCACGAGCGGGATACGCACATTCCTTACAACACGCCTGCGCCGGCTCATGCCGAATTCCAGCCAATGGCTCAGCGCTCCGCGACAGAGGCGCAAGAGCCGGCACGCAAGCCGTACCCGGTTTACGTGCCGCGTCACATTGCCAAGCAAATGGAGCAAGAAGGTAAAGAGGCCCCCCTTGCTATTCCATCGGATGCCGCACAAGCCGCTGCCATTCGAGCTGCAGCTTTTGAAAATCGCCACGGTCCATCCCAACCCAGAGATGGCGCGCAAACCGCGCAACACCCTGAAGACGATCGCCGCAGAGACGACCACCGCGAAGCACGCGACCACCGCGATGGCCGCCATCCCCGTGACCAACGCGGCGAACGCCATCCTCGGGACGGGCGGGATCCACGCCGGGCGCAAAATCCCCCCGGCCACAGAGATGCTCCCCAAGGCCAGCAGCCGCGGCTCAATCCACAGGACCGCCCTCAGGACCGCCCTCAGGACCGTCCACCGGACCGTCCACAAGAGCGGGGTGCAGATCGAGATCCCCGCCGGGGCCGCAATGATCGTAACGACCGGCGACGCGGCGGCCATCCCGACGAACGCTCGGAGGGAGGCGCACACGAGCATGGTCGTGAACTGCCGCCGCCCACCCCCGAAGAGCTCTTTCCAGGCGAGGGGTTGATCGAAATTTCAGGCAAGGGCTTCGGTTTTCTGCGGGATCCGTTGCATAACTTCTCCCAACATCCCGCCGACATCTTTGTTTCCCCGGAATTGGTGCGCCGTTTTAATCTGAAAGACGGGCATTGGATTAAGGGCTCCGTGCGTAAAAGCGGGCGAGGCCAGCAGATTCACGAAATCCACACTGTTAACGGAGATGCGCCGGAGTCCTGCCGTTTACAGCCTGCCTTCGACGAACTTACGGTCATCAACCCTAGCGAGCCGTTGAAGATGGAAACCGAGCCTGAGCGCTATACCACCCGCATCATCGATATGATTTCGCCTATTGGGAAGGGACAGCGCGGGCTCATTGTCGCCCAACCGCGCACGGGCAAGACCACGCTTCTGCAGCATATAGCCGATGCGATGATGAAGAATCATCCCGACGTTCATTTGATCATGTTGCTCGTAGACGAACGCCCGGAAGAGGTGACGGAAATCCGCCACACCGTGCCGAAGGCCGAAATCATGGCGAGTTCCAACGACATGGACGTGCGTAGCCACACCCGCATCGCTGAATTGGCCATTGAAAGGGCAAAACGCTTGGTGGAATCCGGTCGGGACGTCTTCATTCTGCTGGATTCGATCACCCGCTTGGGACGCGCCTTTAACAACGCGATGACCAATGGCGGCCGCACGATGTCGGGCGGGATAGACGCGAGGGCGATGGAAGTGCCGCGGCGCCTCTTCGCTGCCGCGAGAAACACCGAGGAGGCGGGGTCGCTGACCATCATCGCCACAGCGCTCATCGATACCGGCAGCCGTATGGATGAGATTATCTTCCAAGAGTTCAAGGGCACCGGCAACATGGAGCTCGTGTTGGATCGCAAGATCGCTGAACAGCGCATCTACCCAGCCGTGGATATTTTCCAATCCGGGACGCGCCGGGAGGAGCTACTTGTCCCTGCGGATCTTCTACAAAAGATCTACTTTTTGCGCAGGGGTTTGTCCGGAGCCAAGCCTTTGGACGCGATAGATCGACTGCTGTTTTATTTGAAAAAGTTCAGCACCAACGAGCAGATGTTGAGGGAAATAAAGGGCTAAGCCGCCCTGCCTCCGTTTGCAGGTGGCATTCCATGAAAAAACATTTTCTCCGTTTTGTACCTTCCGGTGGCGGAACTCCCGTGCGCGTGTAGCTTCCCGCATGGAAAAGCCACCCTTCGATCCCCTCGCCGAATATTTGGAGGCGCACGCAATTTTAAGCAGCCTCCATTCGGAACGGACGCGGCTTTTGGAATACGGCGCTGAACTGGATGAGCTTAACGTGCCGGGCGATGCAGGGCAGAGGAGTGATCTTGCCTCATTGCTTTCCAGACTTTCCGCCGGCATCGAAGAGACCGAAACGCTACTGCTTACTTACGAGTTATATCTGGAAGAACAAATGCGCACCCTCGCCGACCAGGCGGACGCTGGGCGGGCACTTTTCGCCGCCGTGAGCTCTCGGATTTTAGAAATGAAAACGCGGCTGCTCGATTCCGCCGACAACGAGCAAGGCTACAACGCCAACCCGCAACCCGACAGCACATCCCCTCAAGCCCCAAAAAGGTGTCCCGACGACCATTGGGAATGGGAGGTGCTCCTGCGCGATTACGAGCGCATCCGCGACCACTGGATCAAGACATTGCCAGTGTCCGAGTGGCCGCAATCCGACACTTGAAATTACGCCTCACCGGCAGCGCAGTGAGCTTCGCTTCCAAACGTCACCTTTGGGTGGCAAACGCCCGGATGGTGTCCACTTCGTACGCCAGCATTGCCTCGGTCAATCCCGGGTAGGTTCCCAAGAAAAGTGCGGTGTTCATGATGGCGTCCGCACCGGGACATTCACCTGAAACGCGAAAAGCGTGCGGTCGATCCCGCTTGAGTTGGACGAACACCGGTTGACGCAACAAATTGCCCCCGAAGAGCATCCGATTGCCAATCTTGCGCTCATCCAAATGCCGACCCAGTCCGCTATGGTTGAAGGGCGCCGAGGGCCGCACGCGCAGCATAAACCCGAACCAGGAACAATCCGTGCGGCAACCCGTCTCATCCCAGGTGAAACCCTGCGGCGTCCAACCCGTGGCGTGGGTCGGGAGCGAGAAGTCGAAGAATTCTTCCAAATCAGCGAGACCGGCCCTCAGAAACTCCCAGTTCTGTTTGCGAGCCTCAATGAAGGCGGGGAGCTTGCGCAACTGCACCCGTCCAATGGCGGCCTGAGGGTCCAGCGGCTTCAAATTGTATCCCAGATGGCTGTAGATGTACTTGTGGTCGTAACCCTCTGGCAACTCGCCCAACTGCCAGCCAAATCGCTTGTTGCAAGTGTTATCCTTCCCCGACGGGCACCAGCAATCCCGACCCCAGTCGCGGAAGCTTTCCGCGTAGGACTTGAGTGGCGGGCGGTGGACAATGTTGACAGCGCCACCCTCGCCCATGGTGAGGTGGTGGGGCGGATAAAAGGATTGCGTGGAGAGGTCTCCCCAAGTGCCCGTGTAACGGGTGATGTGGGTGCCGCTTTCGGGGATGCCGGGTGAGTTTTGCGTAAAACCAAGGGCGCGAGCGCGTTCCAATGGCATTGAATACGTGCAGCCCAGCGCGTCGCAGTTGTCTTCGATGAGCCATAAATCGTGTTTCCGACAAAACTCGAGCACGGCAGCGATATCAAAGGGGTTGCCCAGCGCGTGGGCGATCATGACGGCCTTGGTCTTGCCGGGGACATATGCGGCTTCAAACTGCTCGACCAAGGCGTTGGCTGTCACCGGGCTGTTGTCGACGAACACCGGAATCGCTCCGTTTTGGAGAATGGGTGCCACCGTCGTGGGAAAACCCGCGGCACAGGTAATGATCTCATCCCCAGGCTGTATCCGTTTGTGGTCAGGAAGTTTGTGGGTCGTCAATGCCGAGAGGGCTACGAGGTTTGCCGAAGACCCGGAGTTCACCAGCAGCGAATGCTTCACCCCCAGCAGCGCCGCAAGCTCCCGCTCGAATGCCTCGCCTTCCGGCCCCAAAGTCAGCCAGAAGTCCAGCGTCGCACCAACAGCCGCTTCCACCTCTTCCTCAGTGAAAACGCGGCCCGCGTAAGGCACCGTCGTTGTCCCTGGGATGAAGTTCACAGATGCCTGGGGTGCTGGCTTTTGGGCAGCGTGAAATTCGCGGCTGAAGGCCCGCACCGAGACTGCGTTCCAGCGCTTAAGCACCTCGCGCAGTTTCGCCTGCGTAAGCCTCGCCACGGGCTTCGCGAACGCGTGTGCGTCCAAAGTGGAAACTCGGTCCACGCGTAGCACCGTTTCACTCAGTGTGCCGAACTCCAAATCCGCGGGCGCAAGGGGCATCGCGCTCGGGGCGGGAGTTGCCAGCGGAATATCGCTGAGCGCGGCGAATAAGAAAGTGCCCGGCTCGTCTGTTTCCGTGAGGACCAAAGCGTGGCCCGGCGTTTGGCCGGGATTGTTCGCGAGTGGGGGTAGAACGACGATGTCTCCGGGACGAAATTTAGAATGGCTCACGGTGGGAAGGTTGGCTAAGGGAGGGAATTTGTCGCGGAAAATGGCGTGCCGCAGAGACGGCTACCAGCCCGCATTTTAAAAAGTTAACCCGCACAATACTCGCGAATTTGCGCGGCGGTAAACGCTTGGTATTCGGCAGGAGAAGTCCACTTCGAAGCGGAGTGGTACCAGCTCACTGTTTTCTCCACAGTCCCGGCGAAGCTCCAGCGAGGCTGCCAGTTGAGCAGATGGAACGCCTTGTCTGTGGCTAGATTAAGCTTCACCGCCTCGTGCGGCGCAGTGGGATCCGAGCAATCCTCCCAACTTCCCGCCCAGTGCCCCAACACTTCCTGGACCAGTGCCGCCACGGTTTGGTTAGACTCCAGTGCAGGCCCGAAGTTGAACCCTGAAGCATACGTCTCCGCGGGGAATGGCAGGGCTGAGTTTCCTGCCAACGCGGTGCCTAGCAGCAAATAGCCGCTGAGCGGTTCGAGAACATGTTGCCACGGGCGCGTCGCCACCTTGTTCCGGACCGAAATGACCTCGCCCCGTTGTAGAGCGCGCACGCAATCCGGCACGATGCGGTCCGACGCCCAATCCCCGCCGCCAATCACGTTTCCAGCGCGCCCCGAACCGAGCCGAATGCCGCTCGATTCGCCAAAAAACGAACGCCGGTAAGCCGCGATGACCAACTCCGCCGCCCCCTTTGACGCGCTGTAGGGGTCAAAGCCCCCCATGGCATCTTCCTCGCGATAGGCGTGGAGCCATTCGCGGTTCTCATAACATTTGTCCGTGGTAACCGCCACAACGGCGCAGGGACGAGCTGCGAGACGCACTGCATCCAGCAAGTGGACCGTCCCCATCACGTTGGTGGAGAAGGTCTCCACCGGTTGCTCGTAAGAAAGTCGTACGAGCGGTTGCGCCGCCAGATGGAACACATAGTCAGCGCGGGTCTCGCTCACAAAGTCTCGCAAAGCTTCAGCATCCCGGACGTCGCCAATGCGGTGCCTAGCGATACGTTTACTGAGCTCCAACTGCTCAAAAAGAGAGGGATTTGTAGGAGGCTGAAGGGCGAAGCCGTGCACTTCCGCGCCCAAAGCCAAGAGCCATTCGCATAACCAGCTGCCCTTGAAGCCAGTATGTCCTGTCACGAGAACACGTTTCCCGTTGTAATGGTTGGTTAGAGAAGTGGAGTTCATCGGTGGAGTCAGTTGCCAAGTGCCACTCTAATTCCAGACCTTCCAAGGTGCCTGCCCGGATTCCCACAATTGATTCAAATGCCGGGCCTCCTGATACGTGTCCATTGGCTGCCAGAACCCTTCATGACGGAAGGCGTTAAGTTGCCCGTCACGCACCAAAGCGTCCATCGGCGCACGCTCCAGCATCACATCGGGGTCATTTGGCAAATAGTCGAACATCCGGTGCTCACAAACCATGTAACCACCGTTGACGTAGGCCTCTTCGTATTGCGGCTTCTCCGTAAACGTGTGAATCCCACCGTCATCCTCGATGCGCAGTCCACCGAAACGGCCCGCCGGATGGACGGCGGAGAGGGTGCAGATCTTCCCAGCCTCGCGATGGGACGCGAGGCTCGCAGCAATGTCGATAGTCGAAAGACCGTCCCCATATGTAAGTAAAAATGGTTCCCCTGCAGGAATATAACGTTGTACCGCTTTAACCCGGAAGGCGGTCATCGAGAGCTCCCCGGTGTTAGCCAAAGTCACATTCCAGTCCTCCTCTTCGTGACTGTTGTGAAAATGAACCGCAGGGCGGCGGCCTAGGCTCAAGGTGACGTCGCAAGT
>CALQFT020000073.1 GCA_943329925.2 Opitutus sp. GAS368 | reverse complement strand
GCGCCCAACACCCCGAGCAGCGTTCCCGTGAGAGCTGCCGCAACGCTCTTACCGACCATGGCTGCGCCGGAGTCCACGATGGCCATGGTGTGAATGATCCCGAGCACCGCGGCGATAATCCCCAGACCAGGGAGGGAGTCACCTACCAACTGGAGCAAATGAATCGACTCATCAAGTTCATGATCATTAGAATCCGCAGTGACTTGCATGAGCCCTTCCAACTGATCGGGTTTAATACGACCATCGATGAGGGGTTTTAAACCATTGCACAAGAAATCTAACCGGTTGTGGTTCCCCGTGAGGGTCATGTACTTCGAGAAGATAGCGCTCTTTTTCGGATCCAACACATGATCTTCCAACGCGATGAGGCCGTTACGGCGAGCCGTGTTAAAGAGCTCATACAAAAGCTTAAGCAACTCCTCACAGTCCTTTTTGGCAACATAGCCGCCTTTAAGCACGCTGACAATGGAGCCGATGAGACCCTTTATGCCTGCGGGAGAAGAAGCGATGACCATCATCCCCAAGGTGAGGCCCCCTAGGGAGACGAATTCGGACGGCACCAACAAAGATCCCGGATGCCCGCCGGCCATCATAAACCCAGTGATACCTCCCACGATTACGATGATGTATCCAATGATTAAGAGCATAAATTTGGTTTGTTAATTCTTTTAAGAAAACCGCGCAAGCTAAGAACGGCCTGTGTGTGAATCTGCGAAATACGGCCTTCAGTCAATCGAAAGACGGCAGCAATTTCAGATAATCGCATGTTTTCAAAGTAATACATCGCCAAAACCTTGCGAGTAAGGTCAGGCATCTTCTGCATCTGCTCAGCCACCAGCGCAATCATCTCGCGCCGCTCTAGGATCTGAAGGGCATCCTCTTGCGTGTCGTCTTGGATACGCTCATGCAACCGGGAGTCTGAAGCTTCATCCCCAAAAGTCTCATCATCCAGAGGGACGAAACTGACTGGGCGGATCTCGTCCAACAAGCTCCAATAAGCCTCAATAGTGATCTTAAGTTCTTCCGCCACTTCAGTCTCCAAACAAGGCCGCCCCAGCTTCTGTTCTAGAACTTCGACTGCCTCCCGAAGCTTTTTAGCTTTCTCCCGAACGCTACGAGGCGTCCAATCCATCTTACGCAACTCGTCGCGAACGGCCCCACGCACGTGAATCGAAGCGAAGCCCGCGAAAGAAGTACCCTGCGAGGGATCAAACTTACGCACAGCCGCCATCAAGCCTATGATGCCGACGTTATACAAATCCTCCAAGTCTAGCGAAGGGGGCAGAAAGATCCGCATCCGATCCACCACAGACTTCACCAGATCAAGATTCGCCTCCAAGAGTTGAGCGCGATCCTCCTCTGTCTGATAAGTTCTCACCAAGGTGGTTGGCGAGACTATAGCGGGATCAGGAGTCTGCATTGACATAGGAGACAAGGGCAACGCCATCAGACTTTGCGACGGGAGCCTTCCGATTCATCATCACCCTGGTCTCCTCTGGAAGAACGAGCACGATCGGCGATACACCCCTTAAGGCCAGCGATATAAGCGGCATGGAGCATCCTAAAAAGCAAGCCTCCCACCAGACACCCAATCGAGGCATCACGTAATGCCACAGCAGGCCTGTTTCCTGCGGAATAACTCGCAAATAAAACGACTGCAAAACCAACAAAACCTCCCATGAGAAGAAAGTACTTCATGCGCTTGCTGCTTGGTTAGCAGATTCTAAACCAACTCCGGAAAAGGTTCGTGAAAGTACGGCTTCAAACACATTTTCTTCACAATCTCCCGCAATATTTTGTCCCGTACTTAAAAACATTGGAGTCAGTCCCGAACGCAGAAGGAAATCCCACATTTTTCCCCAATGCTGCAGCTCATCCAAATGAGTGAAAACTACATGAGTACACTCCAAACGCGCTCCCACCTCAAAGCAACGTCTGATGAGCGAAGGATCATACGCAGCGTTGATCACAATGGCACGAGCCGTGGTGAATAGCGGGGTAAGGGCAGAGCGGATCTCAACTAACTCGTCCTCTGCCCAAAGCCCGAAGCCCGGCAAATCAATGTACAAAGTGCGTCCATGCCCCGGTGTGGGAGCCTCGACTGCGGCGCGGATGTAGGTGGCCCCCAACGCCTCGCAAAAAACAGACAAAGCGTCGCCGGGGTTTGCCCGGTCTAAGTCCAGTTTCAAGGCCGCGGGCTTTTGGCCGCGCATAAAGACATCCATTGCAAGACGCTTGCACAGCGCGGTCGTTTTTCCCGAACCCGCCGGGCCCACAAAAGCGACCCGATCTCCGAGCGGGCGCCGTGGGATGGTGCGAAATTCGGCCCTCAAGAGACCACCGACTTCTGGGAGCGATCGGGCGAAGGGCATTCCTTCTATGGTGCTCCACGCTGGATACATCTGGAGTCTGGAAAGTACCTGTTTAGAAATCCCGCCGGCTTCCAGCAAACGGCAAAGACGGCTGCCGGAGCTATAAGAGGATTCTGAGACCCCGTGGTCGAGCGACTGAGGGGCTTGCCGGGGCATTTCCGTGACAATCGTACGTGCCTGGGGCACGGAGTCATGCTGGGGAGAGACGGGGCCGTTCCCGTGGGCGGGGACCGGCGCGGGTGCTTCGCCGACTGCGGCAATCACTTCCAACTTAGGTGACTGCAAAAACCGAGCCAACCCCTTGCCCTCAACCTGCCGCACAGAGACAACCCGGGCACGGGAGCCGAAGCGTTGGCGCAGCACGCTAACCGCCTCTTCAGCAGAGCCGACCACGAATCGGTAACGTTGTTCAGACATAATTTACAGGTAAGTGATTAAAAGTGTCGTAGAAAATTGCGGTCTCAAGAATTGAACTTATTTTCTCTAATTTACAAGTGCGGGTAAGCGAAGTTTTGCGAGAATCATCAAACTGCAACCACCGATTAAGCGCGCAGACAACGCAGGTATACAGTCTGAGAAGGATTCAATTACCTGAGAAGTTGGCACCCTTAAAAGCCACAGGGACAACCCACTGCAAATATTAGGCAGCGGCCGCCATGGCGGGAGGCGGCAGTAGAATCCCGACATTTTGAATCTCAGTTTGCGAAGGCAATTCCTGATAAGAAAGCACCACCAATTTTGAGAGAGACGGCTCAAAGAATCTCCGGAAAGCCAACCTCAATTCGGAGGTCGTAATGAGCACCGGGATGAGCCCCTTTTCCGCCAGCTCCCCCATCCTCCTAGAAAGTTCATGGAGAAGGTGTTGCGCCATCTGCGGATCGATCACCAAACCCACATCAAACTGCGTGCGATGAACCTTGGTAGTCAACAATTGCTCCAAGCGCGGCTCAATGGTGATCGCCTTCAAAATACCGGGCTCTGACTCGTATTCGGCGACAAAATAAGTGCCGAGTTTGCGCCTGACATGTTCGGAAAGTTCGTCCGGATTTTTGGTCACTGCGGCCACGTCGCCCAAATTTTCCATGATGGAAGGAAGATTTCGGATCGAGACGCCTTCGCGCAAGAGGTTTTGCAGCACCCGCTGCACCACGCCGACGCCGAGGGGATCGGGCACCACATCGCTCACCAACACGGGCTGAGTTTCCTTCAAAGAATCCAGCAAGGTCTGGACGTCCTGACGGCCGAGGATCAGATAAGAATGCCGCTTCATCGTTTCGGACAAATGCGTGATGAGTACCGAGCTGGGATCCACTACGGTAAAGCCGTGAATTTCAGCCGTGCGCCGTTCTTCGTCGTCCACCCAAGTCGCCTTGATCCCGAAGACGGGCTCCACGGTGGGCACGCCCCGCAGCGCCACGGTGCTGTTGGAGACGTTCATCGCCAACCAGTGCTTGAGCAGCACTTTGCCACGGGAAATTTCGCGGCCACGCAGCAGGAAGCGGTACTCTGAATTTTCGAGATCCAGACTGTCTCGGATCGCAATCGGGGGAATGACAATGCCCATGTCTCGGGCGAAGTTGCGGCGCACGCCGGTCACGCGATCGAGCAAGTCGCCGCCCGTCTTCTTGTCGGCCAGCCCGACTAAGCCGAGGCCGAGTTCGATACAGAGGACGTCGACCTCCATGAGCTTGCGGAATTCGTCCGAGATTGGGCGCGGCTTGGAATCCCCGTTTGAGCCGTTGCCATTGCCGTTACCGTTGCCGTTGGCAGCCGGCGCTCCCTGCGTAAGCATTTTGCCCGTGCTTGCCACAGCCTCAAGGGCGGCCTTCTCGGTTTCCTCCATCTCGGCCTGCTTCAACTTCCAAGCCAGAATCCCCAAGGTGACCCCCAGTGTGAGGAAGGGCATCACCGGCATGCCTGGCACAATGGCGAAAATCGTCATCATCCCTGCAGCAATCCCCATCGCGCGTGGGTAGAAAGTCAACTGCTTGGAGAGATAGCTGCCCAAATCGGAGTCTTCCGAGGCGCGCGTCACCAAAATACCTGCAGCCAAGGAGACAATCAGCGCCGGGACCTGTGCAACCAGACCATCCCCAATGGACAACAAAGTGTACTGCTTCAAGGCGTCCGCGACGGGCATCCCCTTCTGGACCACGCCAATAATGATGCCGCCTATAATATTGATCAAGGTGATGAGAATCCCCGCGATGGCATCCCCGCGAACAAACTTGCTGGCCCCATCCATGGAGCCATAGAAATCGGCTTCCTTTTGGATTTTGGCGCGGCGGCGGGTCGCGACGCCTTCTTCGATGATCCCGGCATTAAGCTCGGCATCAATGGCCATCTGCTTGCCGGGCATTGCGTCCAAGGTAAACCTTGCGGCGACTTCCGCGATACGGCCGGCACCCTTGGTGATGACCATAAAGTTGATGACCACCAAGATCAAAAACACCACCGCTCCAACAACATAGTTGCCGCGCACGACAAAGTCACCGAAGGCCTGAATGATGGCCCCCGCATGGCCGTCGACCAAAATAAGCCGCGTGGAGGCCACGTTGAGGGCCAGCCGGTACAAGGTCACGGAAAGCAGCAAAGTGGGAAATCCCGAGAAGTCCTCAGGCTCCTTGACGTAAACGATGATCAGCAAGATCAACAGGGAGATGGCGATACTGGTCGCCAAAAGGAGATCCAGTAGCATCGGCCCGATGGGCACTACCAACAGGACTACCGTCCCAAAAAGGGCTGCGACGAAGGCAATATCCCCCTTCTTCAGACTGGCGAACAGTCCTGAAGGTGATAGAAAGGCGAGTTCGTTCATGGATTAGCCCAAAACAGATAAGCAATCGGCGTGCTCAAGACTGGTCTCTCTTGCGTTGAAGATCGCGAAAATAATCGCGATGCGTTCGATATACAAACGCAAGAATCTCAGCCACAGCGCGATATAAGTTAACAGGTATAATATTACCGACCTTACCAAACTTATACAACATTCGCGCTACAGGCGGATTTTCCACCATGGGGACGCCGTATTCCAAAGCGACGGCCTTCAAACGCCGGGCAAAAGCTTGCTCTCCCTTGGCGATTACCGTTGGAGCTGACTCCTTGTTTTTGTCGTAACGCAACGCAACGGCGAAATGCACTGGATTGGTGATAACGACATCCGCGGTCTGCACTGCGGCAAGCATCTGGCGCTGCAAGAGGCGGCGGGCCATCGCGCGCAAGGCGTTTTTGATCTTGGGATCGCCTTCGGACTGCTTCATTTCGTCCCGGACCTCCTGCTTGGTCATCATCAGGGTCTGTTTGATCCGGAAAAGCTGATAGGTGTAATTTGCGGCGGCGATGACTCCAAGGGCCAAGATACATCGCCAGAGCAAGATCCTTGCTGATTCAGTGATGAACGCCCCCAAGCGTTCGATAGGCACTGGAGTATAAAAGATGGGGTCGCTCATGACCTTGGAGATACCGCCCCAAATTACCCAAGCCACAGCCAGCAAACGGGCGCTTTCCATGATGACACGCGCGACGCCTTGCATGGAAAAGATGCGCTGCAAACCAGCGACCGGGTCCAGTCGCTCAAACTTAATATCTAACACCTTGGGTGTGAGAATGAAACGGGTTTGCGCCCCGCCCATTAACACAGCGGCAATAAAACACACCACCGCGGTGGGCAGCAGCAGCGAAAGCGTCGTTTTGAGCGCCTCCGGCCCCCATATTCCCGAGGCTTCAGGGCGGATGTCGGACATCGCGAGGTGGGAAAAAATCCCCACCGCAAGCGACGCCACATTCTCCGCAATGCCCCCACCCATGACCGAGATGCCCCAGAGCACAGCAGCCAGCAGAGCAACGACTTGGAGATCCGGGGCGCGGGCGAACTGCCCCTCGGCCTGGGCCTCAGAGAGTCGCTTTTCCGTCGGTTCCTCTGTCTTATTTTGTTCGTCAGCCATGCCTGAGCAAGTAATTGAAAATGACTAATTCCGAGCTTCGGAGCCTCAAGGAATCAGTTGCAGCATGAGTTCCGAAGACTTGTTGAGCGTCTGCAGAATGAGTTGTGAAGAGAGGGTAAGCGTAAGCCCCAGTAAAGTCAGGCCCACAATGATTCGGACCGCAAAACTCTCGCCAAACACGTTCAATGTTGGAGCCGCTTTTCCCAGAATCGAAAACGTCAGTGAAATGATGAAGTTCACCGCCACAAGAGGAGCCGCCATCTGCAGTCCAAGCAGGAAAATTTTGCCGGTGGACTGTACCAACATAGTTCCCGCAGCGTCATTCCCGCGAAACAGTCCCATCGGGGCAATGTCATAGCTTCTCAAAAAGGCAGAGAGCACCGCCTGATGGGCGCCGGAGACGAGGAAAAGCATGGAACCAAAGGCCATCAGCAGCTGGCCGATAGCACTTTCCGAGGTGTCGCTCATGGGATCGATTTGTTGGCCCATGGTGAAGCCCAACTCACCGGAAATGATATGGCTGGCGATTTCAACCGAGTGCAGCACCAACCGCGTCGCCCATCCCATCATCAACCCGATGATTGTCTCAACCAACACGGCAACGGCCAACTCTCCCAGCGTCTTGGGCAGGGCGAAGTTTCCGGTGCGCATTAAGGCGACCACCAGCGCCAGAAAGAGGGTGATCATGAGCCTCAAGGTGACTGGCACCGCCTTGGAGGAAAAAACCGGGGCTATCAACAATACCCCGGAGGCGCGGATTGCTGACAGAAACCAAAGTAGCATGAAGTCTCCGCTAAAGAAGGGCATGAGAATTTCTAGCTTGGCTAATAATCAGACAGCGCCTGTGCAAATAAAGATTTCTTGCGCGAAACGTTATCGAGCGGCTTCAGGCAGGCGATTCAGGAAGGTGATGGTAAAGTTCATCAACGTCTTCAAAATCCAAGGCCCCGCCACAACCATGGTAATTCCCAGCGCGGTGACCTTTGGAATAAAGGAAAGAGACGCCTCCTGAATACTGGTCACAGCCTGCAACAAGCTGACGACCAATCCCACGGAGACGGCCACTAAAAGAATGGGAGCGGCAACCGTGAGGGCGACGGTCACCAGATCTCTTAAAATATCAACGGACTGTTCAATAGTCATGCGGCGATAGGTTGGAGTCGACTGACTAGGAAACGAAACTTTGTACCAGCGAGCGCACGATGAGATGCCACCCGTCCACGAGCACGAAAAGCAGGAGCTTAAAGGGGAGGGAAATCATCATGGGCGGCATCATCATCATCCCCATGGACATCAGCGTGGCGGAAACCAAGAAGTCGATGACCAGAAAAGGCACATACAAGAGAAACCCCATTTGGAAAGCGGTCCTCAACTCGCTTAAAATAAACGCAGGCACAACCACGGTGATGGGCAAATCTTCGGTCTTCGTCGCCCCCTGTCCGGAGAGGCCAAGGAAAAAGTCCACCTCGGTGGAGCGCGACTGGCGGAGCATGAACGTCTTCATTGGAACGGCCGCCTTTTCCGCAAACTGCGCAGTGTTAATCTGCTTGTTGAGATAAGGTTGCAGAGCCTCCTCGTTCACCCGTTTCGCCGTGGGCATCATGATGAACATCGAGAGAAACAGCGACATGCCAACCAGGATTTGGTTCGAAGGAGCTCCCTGCAACCCGATTGCGCCTCGGATGAAACCCAGCACAATGACGATGCGGGTGAAGCTGGTCATGAGCAGGAGAAAAGAAGGCGCCAGAGTGATCAGCGTCATCAACACGACGACCTGAATAGCCGTGGCCACGTTGGCCGGGTCGTCGCCGCCGCCTCCCAGCGAGAGCGTCAGCGAAGTTGGCGCGGCACCAGGCGCGGGAGCTTGCGCATACACCGAGCCTCCCAACCCGCACAACACCACGGCTAGTAGCAAACCGAGGCCCAACCACTTGCAAAGCAAATGTGAAGTGACCCGCCGGGACGGAAGCACAGGCTTCAAAACTCTGATGGAACACTCGTTTCCTTTTATTTCGATGGCGGTCTGGGTCATTTTACTCCCTCAAGAAATTGGCGTTTCGGGCTTTCCCCCGGTGGTGGGCTGGAGCAATTCTTGAAAGCTTCCCGCCGGCGGTGCTGTGTCTGAATCCAAGCCGCTCAAATAGTCGATGCGTCCGGGACACACTCCCAGAAGAAAGCGGCGTCCTTCGTATTCTGCAACCAAGAGATACTGCCTGTTGCCTACGGACTTGGTTTCCTCGATGTGCAGTTTTCGCACGCCCTTGGAGCCGGCGGCGAAAACCATGGGGAGACTTCCGCGAAAGAGAACCGCCAAGCCGGCGGCCAGAAGGACCAGAATTGTGAGAACGTAGCCAAGCATCGAAATGCTGTTAGACGATGCCAAAGTGGCGCCCACACCCAAAGAGCCTGACTGAACAGAGCCCGTAGTCACTGCACCAAAGACGCGATCTGCGCTTTGGGCCATTCCCCGAAACTGAAATGCGCCCAGCAGAACTCCCTGGAGCAGCAGCCTTAAGCCAGCGGTCCAGCAGCTCTGGGAGAGCAATCCAAACCGTGTGGCGCGGGCCATAAAACACGAGAATAAGCTGGCAAACGGCTTACCCGAAAAGGGAGAGGAGCCGCGCTGCCGCCATTCGTTAGGCCGGCCCGCCAACCATGGTGGTCACCTTGATGGCGAACTTCTCTTCGACGACTACCACTTCGCCTAGGGCGATGAGTTTGTCGTTGATGTAAAGCCCCACCGGATCATCTGCCCGTTGACCAAGCTGCACAACGGTACCTGACTGCAATTCGAGCACGTCACGCATCGCCATTTGGCAAGAGCCAAGCCGAACGGAGAGTTGCACCTTCACATCCAAGACGGTGCTTAATCGGGAGTCATCGAGCGTGTTTACCATAACCTATTCCTTTACCTATTCCTTTACGATTCGTTCGTTTAAATGCACTGCGAGAAAGCCCTCTTCCACGCCTATAGTGCCGTAAAATTCTTCTGTCTGAGAGATGATGATCTTTGTCTGATCAATTAACTCCTGCGGGAGATGAATCAAGTCTCCCGGAGCGATGGCCGCGGCCTCTCCCAGTGTGATTGTGCGCACATCCCAGCCCGCCATAATCGGGACCTCGATGGCGGCGTATGGGGAACGCCAGTGCATGGGCTTCTGCTTGACCTCGGGAGCCGCCTTGGCGGCCGGCCCAGTCTCATTAGTCAGCCCGTCGAGCATTGTGAAGGGAACCCCAATTTGAAAAACCTCGTTGGACTCACCCACAATGATCTCACACTTGAATACAAAACAGGGTGTGTCATCACCGGCAATCTGCAGAAAACGGCATCCCGTTTCATGCCCGACAATGCGCGGCTTGCTGGTGGTCTCAAACAACTTGCTCCACTCCCTTAAAACCATCAAAACCACGTCGTCCAGCAACGCAATTTCAATCTCAGTCGGGTTACGCTCCACGTCCTTTGCGTTACCAGAACCGCCTAAAAGTCGGTTAGCGATCGAAATGCTTGTCGCCGGACGCAAATCCAACACGCCCGCTCCGTCGAGGCCGTCGAACTGGAAAACAGTCAAGTGGGTTGGCTGTGCCACGCCCTCACAAAACGTCTTGAAAGGAATGCTCGAGCACCGCACCGACTTCCTTTCGCAGGTGACGTCCATGCGCAGAAAAGTCGCCAAACGGGCCGATAAATCCCCGGAGAACTTCTGGTGCTGGATCGAAAACTGCGTCGTATCCTTTTGCGAGAGAAGTCCGGGTTGCCGGAAATTATACGAGGTGACCGTGGACGAATCCACCTCACGCACATGTCCTTCCGACGAATAAACGGAAATAAGGCTCAGCCCGACGGGGGCTGGCGCGGCGAGATCTTCTACTTGTGGTGCTTCCTCTGTCTCACTCATTGGATCAACAATTCCGTAAGAAATATCTGCTTCACAGTGTTGGAATTGAGCGCCTTGTTAAAGTTGGCTGCAATCTCGCTGCAAAGCACCGTCTTGGCGTTGAGCGCCTCCATATCCGCCAACGAACGGGCGCGCAATACGGTGATGACGGTGTCACGCAGCTTCGACTTATTTTCATCCACCACTTCGCGAATATGCGCGTCATCACTGACTACCGAAAACGTGCACTTCACATACTTTGTTCCCAGCGAACCTGTAAGACTGGAGACCACGGTAGGGAAATCAATCTCCCAACCTGACTTGGTCTTTTTGGCAGCGTTTTTGTCCGGCTTTTCAGATGCGCCGTTGTCGGCATGGCCGCCGCCTTCTTTTTTCTCAGCGGGCTTTGCGCCGTGACCATCATCCTTCTTTTCCGCAGGCTTCGCGCCATGAGCGTCGGCTTTTTTCTCAGCCGGCTTGCCGTGGCCGTCGTCCTTGGCTTCAGACTTACCGGCCTCGGCCGCAGGAGCTGCCCCCTCGGCGCCTTCGCCTTCGCCCGTCTTTAACGATTCAAACTTTGCCGCGATGTCCGCTCTAATCCCCGGCACGATAGCAAACTTCACCATCGCAAAGGAGACCACGGGCATGGTCACCACTACGATAATCAGCGGAAGCATCGAGGCTTTCGCAGGTTTCGCGGGACCACCCTGACCGGGTTGCTGTTCCAACGATGGATCAATTACTTCGTCTGACATAATTAGTTTTCTGTGGGGGAATAGAGGGGAGGTGTCGAGTGAGAGTTTACGCCGCAGGCTGTAACCTAACCTGCGGCGAAGAACCAACTAGAAACTGACTTAGCGCTTCAGATTAACAGTTTCTTCGAGCATCGTATCCGTTGTCGTGACGACGCGGGAAGCAGCTTGGAAGGCGCGTTGCGTGGTGATCATCGTGGCAAACTCCTGCCCGAGATCAACATTGGAGAGTTCGAGCGCGCCGCCATTTATCGCACCCAACCCGCCCTGAGCGGGCTTGAGGTGATCGATGTTAGAATCCACAAATGCTCCGTTGTAAGGCCCTGCTGTTTCGATCCCAGAGAAGAGATTGTCCCCTTCCCGAGTCAAAGCGCCTGGATCCTTGAAGGTCTGGAGCAACACGGAGCCGCAGTTGAAGGTCTGCCCGTTGGAAAGCACCACGTTGATTTCACCCCCGGTGCCGACATTGAAAGTACGGATACGAGGTGCGGAAGCCTGCGCGGAAGCCAAGGGAATTCCCGTCAGTGCGACGCCGTTAGTGCCGTAAAATACGTAGTCCGGAGGATTGATCCCAGTGGTATCATAGCTGAAGTTCACACGCAAATCACCGACCTTGTTGGCGGTCTTGTAATTATTTCCCAAGTTGAAAACAACTGGATCATAACTATCCACGGTCGGCCGATTGCTCAGACTCACCGTCTGGTCGCCAAACGCCGTGCGCACTGCACCATATGAGACTCCCGAAGGATAAACCGCAGTGCCATAGCTGAGGAACATCCCAGCGCTAGTGGCCGTAGCGTTGTTACTTAAAGTGATGGCGTCACCGACTATTGACAACACGGTTGTTCCTACTGGTATACCATCCCCAGCCACTGCATCACCAACGCTTAAGCTGAGACCAAGCCCAGTTGGAACATTAACCACTGCAATACCCGAGGTGGTCGTCGTTGTGCCGACATTCGCAGTGATCGCAAGTGCGGTATCAAGTACAACTGGCGCTGCAGCAAACAACGAAATTGGCGTAGTTCCATCCACATTTTTGTGAAGGGTGTCAATGTATCCCACATAAGCGGTTCCAATCCCTTCCGCTGAGATTTTCATCCCCACCTGAATGTTATCAGCGTCAGGAAGGTTTAATACATTCTTTGTCGGATCGAGCGTCTTACCGCCCGCAGCGACTAGGGAGCCCGTCCCACCCAAAGCGCTCGTCAGAGCGTTGGATATGGTAAATGTCGTGCCATTGTCCGACACACTCAAAACAGTAGTATCAGAGGGAACACCATTTCCAGAGGCAAGAATCATTCCCGGAACAAGGCCTTCCGTGCTAGTAACAGTCAGCGTGGTAGCAGCCAAACCGCCTGCTGCATTAAGCAAAGTTAGCGAGCTAGGAGATGCAGGAATTAACTTCTTATAGTTGCCGGCGGTGGTCTGAATTGTAGTCCCCGCGCTGATTCCAGAACCGTTGATCGACATGCCAATAAAGGCGTCGGGACGTGCATAATTAACTGGGAAAGTGAGGCTCAAACTTCCTGAGTCAACCGTCTTCTTGCTCAGAGTGATTGTCACCCCAGTCCCAGTTTGAGTAGCCACATTACTCAGGGTAATTTTCGGAGGTGTGCTGGTGATTGTGTCTATCTTGGTAATTGTCGTTCCGGCAGGGATGCCATAACCCCTGATCGGCATACCAACCTGGAGTTCAGCCGCGTCCTTCGCTGTTGGCACAGTGATTTCGTAGCTTCCCAGCGTCGTCGTGGCGCTCTTACTGAATTGCTGCAAGCCAGTAGGAACTGTAACAGAGGCATTGTCCTGCGGTCCCATGACGTTGTATCCGCCCGTGGTGGAATCATAGACCACCTTTGTGTTCGCTCCGATGGCGCCCTGCACGTAGTAGCCCTGCTGGGTGACGAGATAGCCGTCGGCGTCCACGCGGAAGTTGCCGGCGCGGGTCACGAAGTACTGGCCCGTCTGGGGGTTGCGCACGCGGAAGAAGCCGTTGCCGGCGATGCCCATGTCACTGTTGGTGCTCGTGGTCTGAATGGTCCCTTGCGCGAAAACCGCAGCTATGGATTCCACCTGGACACCACCACCGACTTGGGTTGGAGCAACCTTGACGGCCGTTGCGTTTTGGTTCGGAACCATCGGACGCAACAAGTTGGAGAAGGTATCAGCGTACTGAGCTTGGGAGGCTTTGTACCCCACCGTGTTTACGTTTGCGATATTGTTAGAGACCACTTGGATCCCTTCAGCGTAAGACTTAAGGGCGCTGACCCCGACATTCAGAGTAGATACGAGAGACATAAGATTAGAAGTAAGTTAAGGTGGAGCTTGGGGTGTTAGTTAATTAGCGGCGGTACCAGTTGTACCAGTTGTCTGTTCGACTTGAGTGATCTTGTCTGCGGTATAGTCTGTTCCATTAACGGTCACGGAGCTAACCCCGCTGGCAATCTTCACGCCACTGACAACGCCCGTAACAATCGTCCCGGCATTATTGATAGTGACGAACTGGCCTAGATAGGCCTGCGCGGCGGAGAAGCCGAGGTTTTGCGAAAGCGTGGTGACTGTGGAATTCAACTCCTTGGTTTGCTCCAATGCAGAGAACTGAGCCATCTGTCCCATGAATTCAGCGTCAGACATCGGCTTCATGGGATCCTGATTTTGAAGCTGAATGGTCAAGAGCTTCAAAAAGTCATCCTGGCTCAAAGAGCTCTTATTCGCCTTAATTTTGATGCCCTGCAACGCCTGCTGAACCACGGGGTCCAGTGCGGTAGTATTGGTGCTTCCTGTAACGGAGGATGTGGTGCTCATGTTGTTAGATTGGACTAGGGAACTTAGACGTAGACAAACTTAGGCGTAAAGGGACTCCACTGCGGACTGTACAGGCACGGCGGATTGAGTCACTGCAGAGCCTTCTGTGGCTGAGGGAGATGCCGGAGCCCGGAAATCGCGGCTCAACGAAGCAGAAGCGGCGTTGTTCTCCATCTGCTGGCGGCGATCACCGCCACTGGTGCCATTTTCAGAGAAGTTGCCTGAACCAAAATTGGATGTTCCTTCAAAGGCGGCGTTCACGACTTTGAAGTCGGCGGATTCCTTCGTCACAAAACCGTTCCATTGGGTCTCGATGGACTTCAAAAGGGTCTGGGACTCTGAACGGAAGGAGGCCTGCAAGCCAGCGGAACTCATGCGCAACTCGACGCCGAGAGTCGACCCGTCTTCGAGGCGAACTTCCACTGAAAGATGATTTGGATTTTCAGAACGAGCACGCTGCACTGCATCCTGAACAGTCTTCCATACTTCGCCGGCTTTCACCTGAACGGGAGGAAGAACCGTGGGCTTGGACTCCACTTCAGAAGTGTGCACGTGAACGGGCACAGCGACTGGCGCATCCGATAGGGAATTATCCACCGCACGGGAGGATGTTTCTCCAGAGGAAACGAGTGTCGTTTCCAGAGTCGATTGCTCCTGCGTTGCTGTGTTTTCCTTCGTCACAACTCCACTATTAGCACCTAGCGTGCCATGTTTGGTTTCTGGGGCGAGAGCGGAGTGGTCTGGAGCGGAATTTGAAGCAGGCGCGGCGTTCTGCGGCAGGGACTGGGCCGTTTGGGCATTTGACTGGCCATTTGACTGGCCTTGGGAATTGCCAGAATTGCCATTTTGCGTCTGATCGCCCGAGGTTTGAGACTGCGCAGTCACCACGGCCGAAACTTGTGGTTGGCTGGAAACGCTTGATGCATAGGCAGTTCCCAGGGCTCCAAGATTGGACGCATCTGCCTTCGGAGCATTGCGCGCCGCCTCTTGAGCTGCCGCGAAGAATTCTCCCACGGCATTCGTCAACGGCTGTGCTTGTTCCTGGACGAGGGGCGATACTGCATTCGTCGACGACTGGACTGGCTGGGATGCCACAGCAGATTGGACCTGCGAATTGGACAATGCGGCGGTTGAAACAGATACCTGCGCCGGGGTGAGCGGCACAGAGGCCCGCGGCACTTCCTTCACGACAGGCACCACGAGGCGCGCCAGAGTTGCGACGCTAGCCTCAAGAGGCACAGGTGTTTGCACGGGAGCAGTAAGTGCTCCTTGGGCAGCCAACAGTGAAGACTGGACTTCGTTCCCCTGCGGGACCGTGCCGTTAAGCGCTTGCAAGGCTGTCTGATTTTGCTCGGCAGCAAACTGGGCGCGTGACTGCTTCGCCACCGCGTCGAGGAGCAACGGTGAAACTTGGATTGTCACGCTTCCTTGGTCTGCAGACGGGAGAAACTGCGGGAGCAAAGAGGCTGCAGGTTCATTGGTGGGCTGAGCGGGCGTCTGAGCGTTGGTTTCTGCTTGAACGGGAGCGTCTCCGGGTTGTCCGGCAACGGCTGGCTGGACATTATTGCCGGGTGTGGCGTTCAAGTTGCTGCCAGTTACAGAGGCAAGCCCGGCGCGGAAAGCGTTTTGGAACGCGAGCACTGCGGCGTCGTTTAATGTTCCAGTGGGTGCCGTGGACGTCACGGGATCACCTGGCAGCGAACTGAGAGTCTCGGGAACGACGGGAACGACTTCTGACGCGGCAGGTGCCCCTTGGGTAAGCGCGGCGATCGCAGCGGCGGCAGCGGCCTCAAGCGCGAGTTCGGTGGGATCCTGAAGACGAGGATCGGAAGGAAGTTGGTCGGAGTGGAGGGCGTCCTTTTGGGTCTTTTGCGAGGCAGCCGAGGTGGCGGCGCCAGGAGCAACGGGGGCGGATTGCGGAGTCGAGGGTGCATCCTTCGGGGCGGATTGCGCCACGCGGTCAGCACGGTCAGCGGC
>CALQFT020000072.1 GCA_943329925.2 Opitutus sp. GAS368 | reverse complement strand
AGCGTCATCCTTCAAGGGGTGGATGAAGGCTGGGAAGTAAGCCTGCTGAAGTTTGCCTCTGACATGATTCAAGAATCCTCCAGCAGTAATCTGGGCGACTTCCGCAGACGCGGCCTTTTATAAATCTTCTGTACGTTTACTGTGGCCAGAGGCACATGGAGCGGGCGGGTGGCTGTGCCAAGCGACCCTCGGCTTCACCCGTCCACGTTGCTCGCCCACTTCCCTGAGCTGCATTGGACGTGCCTTGGACGGTTTTGGGAGAGACTGTCGGTGAAAAATCGCATGTATTGCCTGTATTAATTGCCTGTATTAATTGCCTGTATTACCCGTGAAGTGGTTCCTCAAAGCCTTGGTCGTGGTGGCGCTGACGGCGGTCGTCTTCGGCGGCGGCGGCTATGCGACCTATCTGTATTTCATGGAAACAGAGATCAAGCTGGCCAAGGAAAAGGGTGCGCCAGTGCCAGTGACCCCGGAACTGCTGGATCCAACGCTGGTGGAATACCAAAAGTGTCTGCAAATAGAAGCCATCGGCGACCCACTCGCCACTCGCCGGTCGTATCTGGAGTTTATCGACGCCTACCCGGATTCCAGCAAATTTGAAGAAGCTCGTAACCGCCTAGGAGCCCTTCAAATAGCACTCCTACTCTCTCCCAGAGCCACGCCCGAAAAAGAGATCTACGTGGTCAAATCCGGCGATTCGCTCACCAAAATCAGCCACCGGCTAAAAACCTCCCAGGAGCTGCTCGCCGAAATCAACCACATTGAAGGCGTCAACCTGCGTGTAGGCCAAAGGCTTTACTCCGTCCCTGCGCAATTCTCTGCAGTCATAGACCGGTCGGCATCCAAAGTCATCGTGCTCAAAGCAGGCGAGTTTTTCACGCAATACCCCATCGTCGCCACGCTGGGTTCCGCCCGGGTTGGAGCGCAAAAAAAGGGCTCCCTGCCTCCGCTGACAGCGAAAATACACGACAAATCCGCATGGAACGCTGGGTTGCGAGTGAATTTCGGAGAAAAGGGCTTCCAAGCCTCCTCCCGCTTGATCGTGCTGCAACCGCCCAATCACACGCTGTACGCCGTGCCCGCGGATCCCGCAGAGATCATGCCCAAACCCAACTCGGGCTACGGGCTGGCGGCTGAGGCGGTGCGGGAACTGTCGGCATTGCTACAGAAGAATGATACTGTCACCATTCGGTGAATTTTATGAAGCTCCAGCCCTTAGAGTTTGAAAAGCCCGTCCTTGAATTAGAAGCCAAGCTGGCCGATTTACGCAGCTCCTCCAACGCAAGTGACATCAACTTGGAGGCCGAAGTCCAGCGCATGGAAGAAAAGCTCGAGCAAACCCGGCAGGAAATTTATTCCAACCTCACCGCCTGGCAGCGCGTCCAGCTCGCCCGCCATCCCGCCCGACCCTTTTCGCTCGACTACATGCAGCTCTCTTTCAGCGACTTCACGGAGTTGCACGGAGACCGCCTTTTTGGTGACGACTCCGCCATGCCCGGCGGCTTCGCCTTGGTGGGCAAGCATAAATGCGCCGTCATCGGCCACCAAAAAGGACGCGACACCAAGGAAAACCTCAGGCGCAACTTCGGCAGCGCCCATCCGGAAGGCTACCGCAAAGCACTGCGGCTGATGCGACTGGCCGAGAAGTTTAGCATGTCCTTCGTCTCCCTCATCGACACTCCGGGCGCCTATCCGGGCGTGGGCGCCGAAGAGCGGCATATTTCAGAAGCCATCGCCTTGAATTTGAAGGAAATGATGACGCTGCGTACCCCAACAGTGGCGATTGTCATCGGGGAAGGCGGCTCCGGCGGCGCTCTGGGCATTGGTGTAGCTGACCGCGTTCTCATGCTTGAAAACGCGTATTACTCTGTGATCAGTCCGGAAGGCTGTGCCGCCATTCTCTGGAAACACCGCAAACACGCTCCAGAAGCCGCCGAGGCGCTCAAGCTCACTGGCGCGGATCTCATGAAATTGGGCCTCGTGGACGAAGTTATTCCCGAGCCACTGGGCGGCGCCCATCAGGATCAGTCTGCAGCGGTGCTAAATCTGCGCAAGGCCGTGACGCGTCACCTTGACGAGTTGAGCATCAAACCGTTGGACGCCTTGCTCGAAGAACGATACGCGAAGTTCCGCAAAGTGGGCGAGTTTGCAGAAGCGCTTTAATCCTGCCAAACTCCGCTTCCGACGCCCCCATTCGGCGTGGCTTTTCACTACGCTGAGTCTGGTGCGCCGGCTTTTTCTCATGCGCGCCACCCCGTTTTCCCAATTTTCTAAGAAGCTGCACCGCGCCTTTTTCTGGCTGAGCTTTTGCGCCGCCCTTTGTGTGGCTTTCGCACAAAGCCGCAGCTCCGCCGCACAAGGGCCAGACCTCCCCAACGGCGCGCGCATCACCGTGGTGGGCAGCGCACTGGCAGACATTCTGTTGCAGGATGGTTTCCTAGAGACCGCGTTTCTTGAGTCATTTCCTGAAAAAAAACTCGCCTTCCGTTCGCTCGCAATCCCAGGAGCAACCGTGCCCGGCGCCGAGTCCAAAGCAGCCGCGCGGCAACAGGCAAACCTCGCGCAAATCGACACGCAAATCGTGTGGGCTTTTTACGGGACAACGGAAGCCCTTTCCGGTGATCCAGCTATCACTTCGTTTAAGGCGGATCTTCTGGCGTTTGCAAACCGCACGCTTTCCAACGCTCCAAAAGGGCGGCCAATGCGCTTGATCCTGTTCGGTCCCGCTGCGCAGGAACCGCCCGGCGCGGAGGTCCGTTTAGACGCCAATCCCCGCAATGCGCAATTGAAGGCCGCGTCTGAAGCGGTAGCCGCGGTGGCACGTGAAGTCGGGGTGCCCTTTGTCGACATTTACTCTGCCACCGAAGGGCTCTTTGCCACGCGCCGCCAACGCGCCGCCTTGCTGCCGAAGTTTTTTGGCATGTTTCAAAGCGCGCTCACCGTCCATGGAAGTCTTCCAACCCCAGAAGGCAACCGGCTGCTGGCACCGCTTATTTTCGAAGCCCTCACAGGCGCTTCGCCAAAAAGAGCCCCTCATTTGGACGCCATTCGTAAAATAACCGGGGAAAAGCACTTGTCTTGGAGACGCGCTTTTCAACAGATGCCACCTGACCCCACGCCCCAAGCCTGGCAGCCCCTTGAAGACCGCGCTTCAGCCTTGGACGCCCTCGCTTGGGCGCAGGCTAACGGCTCGACCCAAGAGAACGCCCAGCCAATCCCGCCAAGCGCCACAGTGCCAGCGGAGCCCGTTTCAATCGCTACCCAAGCCAATACTCATCCCTTCGCTAGCAGCACCCGTTTTCCTGAGCTATCCGCCCCGCTCCGGACCAATTGGGACGCTCAAGGTCGACTCTGGGTATTGTGCGGCAGCTCTGCGACGGAGGCCGGTAAGCTGCTCGTTCTCGAAGACCAGGACGACGACGGATCCGCCGACCGCTGCACCGTTTTCGCTGCCGAACTCGGCGCGGTGGCCGACTTCGTCCTCTATCGCAATGGCGTACTTTTGCTTCAAGACGGTGACGTCTGGCTGCTGCGCGACCCGAAGCAAACCGGACGAGTTACGCAAAAAGAGCGGCTGCTGACCGGCTTGGGCATTCCCCATTCAACCCACGCCCGACACATCGCTCTGAACACCAGCGGGTGCGCACTGCTAAATTCCGCCGGCCCCCACATGGCTCGACTCGAAACCCCAGAAGGCGGCCTCCCCGAAGCCAATGGCGCGGTTTACCGGCTGGATCCTCTCAGTGGCCACGTGGAAGAGCTCCATGACTTCCCTTTCCCAGAAGATCCACTCCAGAAAACACAGATCCCCGCCCGAGACTCCGCCGGCGCGGTGCTAGCAGGTACTAGGCCGCCCCGATGGTCGCCTGCGTTGGAGGCGCAACCTGTGGCGCAACTTTTAGAACACTTAAAATCGCGCGAGCCTGCCGTACTGGACCAGGTCCGAAACGAGCTCGCCTCCCGGCCTGTGAAAGAAATTCAGCCCGCGCTACTTGCGTGGGTGGCACAGTTGGAGGCCACGGATCCTGCCAGCGAACCACTCCGCCTCGAGGCATTGTGGCTCTTGCGCTGGTTTGGTGAGCTCAACGCCTCATTGCTAACCTCCGCGCTGCATTCGTCGGACGCCTTGGTCCGCGTGGCCGCGGTTCGCATCGTGCGCGAGGCCCGGGACACTCTGCCGGATGCCGTCGGCCTGCTCGAACCCTTGGCGCAGGACACCGACATTCCGGTGCGACTGGAAGTTCTGGGCGCTGCCAGT
The DNA here is from genome assembly GCA_943329925.2 of Opitutus sp. GAS368. Lineage (GTDB taxonomy): Bacteria > Verrucomicrobiota > Verrucomicrobiia > Chthoniobacterales > Chthoniobacteraceae > Chth-196. The sequence continues at coordinate 12,385 of CALQFT020000072.1, read as the reverse complement.
TACTTCGCGCCATATCAGGCCGCTGCGGTTCAGCTCGTACACCGCGTTTTAGCGCAGCCTCTAACCGCGGTTCTGGAACGCGCGGCGCACGAAGTCTTGGGACGTTTGGAGCCGGATCCAGCACGCATGCTGCTCCCTGAAGATAAACAGGTTCAACATTTTTTGCTGGCTAGCCTTTCGGATAAAAGGTTGGCGCTGGCACCTGGTGCGGAGGCCGTTTGGATAGAGCAAATCGAACGGGAGGGAATGCCAGCCGCCACGTTTAACTCAGGTCTGCAAGCATTGGCGACGCTGCATCAGAGCAGTCGGGCAGCCGAAATCGCAGCGGTGTTATTACGGTTGGAAGCGGCTGGGGCGCAGGATAAAGGGCACTTCGAAAAACTGTTGAAGCTCCTCTTGGAAACACCCGCCGGTGAATTGGCTCCCGCAGAGCGTGAACTTGAAGCGCTGGCATCCACCGCGCGGCTGGCACGTTTACGCGACATTGCACACGCTGCGTGGCTGCGGGCCAACGGCCGTCCTCTGTCGCTTTGGACGCAGCTCGGGACAAAACCGGAGCGCCAAATCGAATTGCTCCACGCACTCCCCCTCCTCTCGGAACCGTCCCTTCGCGCCGCCTTCCACCCCCTGCTGGTACAGGCGCTCCAGGCGGAAACGCCCGCGCCAGACCTACTTGAGGCCTCGCTCGCCGCCCTGCATCTCACCCGCACGGAGTTCGCCACCGAGGACTTCGCCCTCCTCCAAACTCTCATTCTACGAAACCGCGCCATCCCGCTAACAGCCCTCGCGCTCACGCAATTACCTTCCACCCTCTGGACTACCGAGGTTCCCGAGCCCGCCAAACTCGTCGCCGCCCTGCGCCTCTGGCTAGACGCCGTCCCAAAAAAAGACCGCTCCGAGCCGCCCTTCCAAACCACCCTCAAAGTCGCCCAGCAGTTCGCCAAGTGCTGGAAAGATGCCGCCATCGCCGCCGGCGAACAACTCGACGCCCTCCAGCAAAATCCTTAACAAGCAGCGCGCGCTGCATCTGGCGCCCGAAGCCTTGGATCTCTCATACCAAATCTTGAAGAAAACTGGTCCTTCTCTCCCGGGTGCTGAGGTCTTTTAATCATCCATAAATCTAAAAGAGATGGTCTCACTCATTCAGCTGAAAATCCGCGGTCTTTCCGATGGCGCCACCGCCATCACGAGGCTTGTTGCAAAACTGCAGTCCGGCCTCAACAGCTCTTGGCGTGCCGCCAGTAAAGCCAAGGACGCGCAGCAACGCGCAACCGTAACAAAGTTTTGGCTGGGAAGCACCCGGGGATTTATTAACATTAGAACCCCATTTTTCGGGCCTTATTGATTCTTGCTGCTGCCAAAAAATAAGCTGAATTCCATCACTGTCTTTTCGATCTTCTCTTCTCCATGAAACCAGTCTTTGAACTGACTTTGCTCCATGCAGGCATGAGTCGTTCGTTTAATGCCGAAGAAGGCGCGCTGATCGTAGGTAGCGATCCTTCTTGTGAAGTGGTCATCGATTCCGTGGAAGTTGCCGCGCATCACACCTCCCTTTGGCTGGAGGGGACGATGATCCAGGTGGAAGACCTCACTGGCACCCACGGGACGCTGGTTAACGGGTACGACATCAGTGGGCGCGTGGAAATCGAGTGCCCGGCTTCGGTACAAGTCGGGCCCGCGGTGCTGTCCATTCGACGCGCTGCGACCGATGAACTGCCAGTTTCCGGCGACGCGGCAAGCGCTTTCCAGGCGGCACGCTCGCTTTCCGGAAGCGCGCAGGGCATCGAACCAACAGCGAAATACGCCGGGGCTCTCGGGCCCCGCAGCGCAACGGTTCAGGTCCAGTACGCTCTGGGCCCGGAAATCGCACGCGGTGGGATGGGACGCATCTACACGGGACAGGACCCGCATTTAAAGCGAGAGGTGGCCATCAAGGTTTCCAGTACTGGGGGAGGTAGGGACCCACGGTTTATACGGGAAGCAGAAGTGCTTGGTAACCTGCCACACCCCAACATTGTGCCGATCCACGCGATGGGCGAGGACGACGACGGCTTTCCCTTTTACAGCATGAAGCTGGTCAAGGGCCAGACGCTGCAGGCCGTCATTAAAAGTCTGCGCACCGGCGATCCAGAGGCCAAACGGCACTTCACCCGGGAGCGGCTGCTCAACACGTTCCGCAAGGTATGCGACGCCATTGCCTTCGCCCACTCGAAGGGAATTTTACACCGGGATCTCAAGCCAGAAAACGTGATGGTGGGGGAGTTTGGCGAAGTGCTCGTCATGGACTGGGGCCTAGCCAAAAACTTGGGTGAAAAAGAAACCCTGCAAGACGGCTCCCTCGGATACCGCCAAGCGCCAAGCCCCACAGATGAGGACGACTACGGCGCAACCCTGGACGGAGAAGTTTTGGGAACCCCACAGTACATGTCGCCCGAGCAGGCCCACGGGCGTCAGACTGAATTAGACGAGCGCTCAGACATCTATTCTCTTGGGGCAATCTTGTACTCCATTTTAACGCTACGCCCCCCCGTGGAAGGCGCCACTTTGGACGAACTGCTCACTAAAGTACGCTCGGGCCAAATCACCTCGATGGCGACCAAGCGCAGCTGGGCGGCGCAAGGAAACGCCACACAGGAAAAGCCGGCAGAAATGGGCTCCGGCGTTCCGGAGGCTCTGCGCGCCGTCACGCGTAAGGCCATGAGTCTGGAGCGGGAAAAACGCTATCAGTCTGTGGAGGAGTTCGCCACAGACATAGAGGCCTACATGCATGGCTACGCTACGCGTGCGGAAGATGCCGGGGTGCTGCGTCAACTTTTGTTGATGATGCGACGACACAAGGCTGTGACGGCGCTACTCTTCTTCATACTCGCAGGAGCTGCGGGCTTCACAGTAAAACTTATTGCCAGCGAGCGTCTTGCGCACCACAACGCCCTTACCGCAGAGCGCAATGCGCAAACCGCTGCGCTGAACGAAAAAAAGGCGATTCAAGAAAAAGAACACGCACGCCGCACCGCAGCACAAGCTCACATCGCCCTTTCAGAAGCAGCTGAGCGCGAACTCGACGGCGAAGAAATACAGCGCACCCTCGCGGAAGTTCCCAAAGATTTGCGCGACCAAAAGTGGAATTATCTTAACGGCAAACTCGAGTCCGCCGACATCACCGCCACCGCCAAGAACGACTCTCCATGGACTACTCTGGTACCCCATCCTCAAAAACCAGGAGTCCTAGTTACCTTGCAAGCAGACGGTTGGGTTCGTACGCTGGATCTCAAAAAACAGGGCGGCGCCATCGAGGACTTGTTTAAGTGCGATCCAAAGAATCTCGTTGGCGACCTGCTCGCACTCTCGAGCGACGCTTCCAAAGTCGCCATGCTACGCCATGAGAAGGCCGCGAGCATCATCACCGCATCGCACATCGAGATTCTGCAAGTGCCCTCAGGCAAAAAGCTCACGGATATCAAAGTGGCTCCCAGCGGCCAATTCCAACTAAGCTTCAGCCCGGATGGCCTACACCTCTTGTGCCTTTACCGGCATTCCGAGGGAAGTCTGCAGCGCTTCCAAATGCGCAACGTCCTAACAGGCGAATTGGAATGGGAGCGGGACGACGAGACCACAGCCGTCACCGCAGAGTTTACAAGCGACAGTAAAAAACTCCGGATCTTTTCCAACAAAAATGGCCTTCTGGATTTGGACGCCAAAACAGGTGACACCCTCAATTCCAAGAGCAAAATCCCGTGGCCCGCGGTGTGGGGAACAAACTCCTTAGGCGCGCTAATCCCCCTTTACACCGCAACGCAGGATTGGGGTGGACTGATCACCTATACAAGTAGCCCATCCAAGTTTTTGCGAAAGTTCGATGCTGCTACCGGAAAAATATTATTTGAAAACCGCACCCTAGATCTCCGGGCGATGGGCCTGCTACCGGATGCCGCCCTGCTCGCGACTCTCTCGCAACGCTCGGACCGTTGCGTGGTGCTCCAGTACTGGCACAGCGCAACGGGCCTGCTGGTGAAGTCCATCCCGATTTTAGGAAACTTGAAGGGCGGCTGGAAACTTGCAGTGCAGCCGAAGTCTGGGGATGTTGCCGTTATCAACGGGACGAAATTGTGGGCTTGGAACTTTCGAGCTTCCAAGCCGGAGAAGTCTATCGCAGCCGGCGCACGCTCCTTCGAGTTCGCGGGCGAGCCTTGGCGCGTGGTCAGAACCAGCGGCGGTGCAAAGCTGGAAATTCTTGATACACGCCTGCCAGAGTTTGAAAAAAAACCGATCGCTACTTTACCCCATACAACGAAAGGCGAGAAGCTCGTCTCGACCAAGACTGGCACGGTGCTCGCGGTCAATGGCGGGGGGGGCAGCACTTTTTTCCGGCTCGATGGCACCAATTACAAGGAAGTGTTCACTGGCGCCCTCCCCACAGTCGGCCCGCATTGGGCGCTCAGCGCAGACGGCAAAAAACTCTGGACTGGCGCCGGAGTCTACGACACTTCCACCGGCAAGGAGATTTGCAAAGTCGATCGCGCTGGGATGGATGTGCCCCCCAATATTTCAGGCATCTCCGACTGGGTCAGCGCCAACACCATCGTAGAAATTGCTCTGGTCAAAGCGGACTGGCCCGGTGCTCCTATCGATGCAGTGGAACGCGCCATGATCCTGTGGGACGCGCAGACGGGTAAACAAATAGCCCGCGTTGACGCGCCTGATGCCAACGGGTTGTGCATCTCACCAGATGGCAAACAGATAGCCGAGGCTGGCAACGACATGCGCCTGCGCCTGCGCAACGGCCAGACCCTCCAAATCGACCGCGAATTCCGCGCCCACGACGGTGCCATTTCGGATGTGGAATGGCACCCAAAACTCCCCCTTCTGGTGAGCTCCTCCGAGGACCTCACCGTTCGTATTTGGAACCTCAAAGATGCGCACCTCATCGAAGAGCTCCATGGTATCGCCTCCCAACCTGATCAACGCCCCGAACGCGTCGTTATCAGCCCCGATGGCAGTTTGCTTGCCGTAAAAGCCGGAGGCGGTTCCTTCGGAATTTTCAAACCAGCCTCCTTCAACCCCGCCCCGGCACCGGCCAAACCGACGCCCCCGCCAAAGCCGACTCCCGTTAAATAAGAGGCGGCGATAGCTCTGCCGCACGTTTGCGCAAAATGGTGCTATGGATCGGCAGGCCCTGAGCGATGAAGCGCGCCTCAAAATTGGTCCGCGGCAACTCGGGCTCCTCCGGCCAGTTCGTCCGGTCCCAGCCCTCACTCTCGGCTATGACTTTCTCCATCCAACGAAAATACGGAAGATCGTCTGTCTTGAGGCGCAACTCCCCGCCGGGCACTAGGGTCTCGCGAACGGCTGTGAGAAATTCCGGCTGCACGAGGCGGCGACTTTGATGCGCTCGCTTGGGCCACGGATCTGGAAAGGACACGTAGCTAGTGGAAACGGCATTGAGCGGAAGAATGAAGCGCGCCACGTACAGGTTCTCCAAGCGGAGCACCCTGATATTTCTCAAGTGCATGCGGGCAGCCGTCTTACACACTTTTTCGACCCGGAGCGCCAGCCTTTCGGTGGCCAGGAAGTTGTGGGTGGGATGGCGCTTAGCCATGGCGAGCACAAAGGCGCCTTCGCCGCAGCCGTAATCGACCGTCACGGGGCCTTGGCTGGTGAAGAGATCCCCAAAGCTCACCCGCTCAACGATGGAGGTGGGAATCCAGTGAATATCGTCCGGGGAGAGAGTTGGGTTTGCGGTGGTGGGCGCTGACATGGGTCGCCTATGTTTCGAGAAAAACTGGGATGGAAGGAAGGCCTAACCGTCGCCAAGCGCAACGTTTTCTTAGTGACAAAGGGAACTATATCTTTCCCAGCTCCCTCTAAAAGTCTCGCGAGGACAAAGACTGTGAGAAGAGCCGTTTTTACCATTGGATCATGGAGCAATATTTTTCATGCTCTCAAAGTTCCCTTCACTCCTTTTGCGCCACAGAACTCCCGTCCTTACCTCCAGAACTACCCAGCCATGAAAATTCTCAGATTGCTGTTTCCCTTGTTCCTCGTGTTCCTCGCCTCGGCCAACGCAGCAGTACCGTTTGATGTGCGTTCCGATGACCGCGTTCTCTTGATGGGCGATACCTTGCTCGAAAGAGAAGGCTCCGCTGCTGCGCTGGAATCCAGACTGACACAACACTTTACAGGAGTGCCATTCATAGTCCGAAACCTCTCCTTCAGCGCTGATTTACCCACCGGTGTTTCCCGGGCCAGCTTCGACCCCGCATCTGGGGGCATGGAAAGAGTTCGCGCCCAAGTCTCTTTGGTCAAACCTACAGTGGCCGTCTTGGGCTACGGGATGGCCGCGAGCTTGGAAGAGGTCACCACACGTTCGGGAGATCCCAACCTCAATGCGGACCCCACGCGTTACGGGACGGACTTTACTGCTAAAAAATTCAAGGCGGATCTAGCTGCGTTAATGGATGTTATTACAGAGGCCTCAGGCGCGCCGGTGCGTTTCGTCTTGTTAGCTCCGTTGCGTCACGAAGACTTGCGTCGGGTACGGCCCGGGCTACCCGACCCTGCAGCGCACAATGCGATTCTCGCCGGGTACACCCAAGCGATTCGGGAACTGGCGACCGAACGCGGTGCGCGCTTCGTGGATCAAGCTGCTGTGACGCAATCAGATTCGCAGGAGCCGTTGACCGAGAACGGCATCCATCCATCCATCGAGGGCATGGAGCGTTGGGCGACGGCGTTGGCCAATGAACTGGGATGGACAGTGCCAGCTAACACAGCCCCACAGACCCTGTTACGCAAGGCGTTACAGCGTAAAAATGAGCTGTTTTTCCATCGGTGGCGGCCCGCCAATCACACCTACATTTTCGGATTTCGCAAAAAAGAGCAGGGTCGCAACGCTGTAGAGATCGAACAATTCGATGCCCTGTTGGAAAAGGCCGACGCAGCCGTGGCGGCTTTGCGCGCGGGGAAGGCGGCGCCAGAAGTGCCGGAACTTCCAGAAAATGTGCCCGCGGCTATGTCGCTTGATTCGCCCGTGTTCACGCTAGACAACGGTTTGGAGATGACGCTGTGGGCGGAAAACCCATTACTCTCCAAGCCGGTGGAAATGAATTGGGACGCCAAAGGGCGCCTCTGGGTCGCTTCCACTCCCATTTATCCACAGATTCAGCCGGGGGCCCTCCCGACGGACAAGGTTGTCATCCTCGAGGATTCCAAACATACCGGGCACGCGGACAAGAGCACTCTTTTCGCCGGGGATCTGCTCATTCCCACCGGCGTCGTACCGGCGCTCAGCGGCGAGGGCCGAAACCATGCCTACGTCGGAGCTTCAACAGAACTTCTGGAACTTACTGACACTGATGGGGATGGCAAAGCAGACCGCCGCCGCGTCGTACTCAGTGGTTTTGGAACAGAGGACACGCATCACACCATTCACTCCCTCCACTGGGGCGTCGACGCTCGCCTATACTTCAGCCAGAGCATCTACATTCACAGCCACATGGAAACGCCTTGGGGCGTTGTGCGTCTGAATTCGGGGGGCGTCCTCGCATATGATCCGCGCACAGAACGCGTGGAGGTTTTCGCCAAGGGCCTAGTCAACAACTGGGGCCATCAAACCGACGCTGAGGGGCAGTCTTTCCTCACCGACGGGGCCGGAGGCAATGGACTAAGCTGGGCCTTTCCAGGAGCGACATTTGCCCCTTCGGAAGGCGCGAAAGGCGTAATGCCCAGCGTGAGCGGTGGCGGTTACCCAAAGTTCTGCAGCTTGGAAATCATTCGTAGTCCGCTATTTCCAGCGTCTTGGCAAGGGCATGCGATCACCAACGATTTCCGGGCACATCGCATCGTGCGTTTCTCCATCAATGATTTAAGCAAAACCGCTTCCCCAAAAAGCGCCTACGCCACCACAGACCAGCCCGATGTGGTCCGCACACCTGACCAGAGCTTCCGACCCATCGACGTAAAGCTCGGACCCGACGGAGCACTCTATGTCGCGGATTGGACCAACCCAGTAATCAACCATGGCGAAGTGGATTTCCGCGACCCGCGACGGGACAAAGTCAGCGGCCGAATTTGGCGCATCGCGCACAAGGATGGCACGCCGGTGGCGTGGACACCGGTATTCGGGCGCGAAACGGCGAACTTGTTGGAGGCTTTGTTGTCGGGCAACGGTTGGGAGCAGGAGCAAGCGCGCCAGCAGTTGAGCCGGCGGCTCCGCAAAGATGGCTTTGACGCGCTGGAGACATGGCGCAAGGCCAAGGGGACGAAGGAGGCGACGTTGGCGGCGGCTTTCGTGCGCGCTGGCGCTTTGGGGCCGGAGGCGGCGGTGAAAGGGTTGCAGGCGCAAGACGGGGCAACGGCAGCGTGGGAAGCGCGCTGGCGCGGCGCGCTGGGAACGGGCTCGGAGAACCTACAGCGCTTGGGTGCATTAGTGAAAAATACGTCCCCTAGGGTCCGCGTGGAAGCGATGCGCGCGCTGGCGCGGGTTTCCGGTCCAGAGGCGGCGGAGTTGGTCGCGAGTGCTGCAGAGACGCCAGTGCAGGGAGACGAGCAATATAGTTTCGCGCTGAAACGTTCCATGCGTGAAGTCGGCGACCTGTGGGTAGCCGCGTTATTGGACGGGCGTTGGGCGTGGAAGGGTCGCGAGACGCAATTGCGGGACAGATTATTGGCGCTAGACTTGCCGGAAGCTGGAGCGGCTTTGGCGGCCGTTTTGAAAGGCTTCTCCCTCCCGGCAGACGGTTCCGGGCCGTGGTCACAGCTCATCGGATACGCCGGCGGTCCAGACGAAGCAGGAAAACTGTGGGGCACGCTTTTACAATCCCCCCAGCCTCCAGAGGTGCTGGCAAAAGGGCTGGAAGCCCTTCTTGAAGCGGCGGTGCGCGGAGTGCGTCCTACGGGTGATTTGAAGGCACTGAGCGAATTTGTCGCCCGCAAGGAAAGTGGCGTGGCGCGGCCTGCACTGACTCTGGCGGGCTATTGGAAGTTAGATGCTCTTGCTCCACAGTTGGGTGTGGCCGCAGCCGGCACCACGGCCTTGCTACGCAACGCAGCTTCCGAGGGACTGCGTCTACTGGGTGGTGAGGCGGCAGCGAAGGAAGCGCGGGCGTTACTGACGCCTGAGCGGCCCGTGGACGTACGTCTTTTGGCGTTGGGGATTCTGGCACGGACGCGCCCTCCGGAGGCTAAAAGCGAGGCAGCAGCATGGCTCAAAGATGTACGGCAAGCGCCAGAAGCGCTCCAGATTTGGCGGGTTCTGGCTGGCGCAAATTTGGGCCTGACCGTGAAGGCCGCCGCGGAGTGGAAGGCGACCCTTACGGCCACGGCGTTGGAAGGCGGCCTTGCAGCCGCGCGTGAGTTGGGGCGGCGAGACGGCGGGTTGGAACAGTCGCTGCGTGGCAAGATCCAGACAGGGGCCGCGACCGCAGAACGCTCTCCGCTGGAATGGGCAAAGCTCGTGCAGGAGCGGGGCGACGCACTCAAGGGCGAGCGTCTATACCACAGCGCGAAATTAAGCTGCGTGCAGTGCCACGTCATTGGCGGCGCGGGCGGCAAGTTGGGGCCTGACATGTCTACTTTGGGCGCCAGCGCGCCTCTGGATTACGTTATTGAAAGCGTTCTCTCTCCCACCGCGAAGGTGAAGGAAGGATATCATGGGGTGAGTTACAGCCTCAACGACGGCACCTCCGTCACGGGGATTCCTTTTGAGGAAAACGGCACTGCCATCAAGGTCCGGATTCCAGGCGGGTTGGAGTTCGAAGTGGTGAAGGCGAAAATCAAATCCTCGGAAGTCATAGGCTCCTTAATGCCAGCCGGTCTTGTGGATGCATTAAACGAAGAGGACAAGATTAACGTGTTCGCCTTTCTGGGAGCCGTGGGGCGTCCCGGCGCGTTTGACGCGAGCAACGGCGGCGTCGTGCGGGCATGGCGTATCACCTCAAACGTCGATGACGCCCACGCTGGGCGCGGCTTGGCTGTGGCGCCTGCCGCCTTCACTCTCACCGACGGCCGCCTCCTGCCCGAGCACCTCGAGATGCCAATGGCTATTGAATCCGGTGCGAAAGTGTATGCGGTGGCAAAGTTCAGTTTGGGAGCGGCCGCAACAGTCGCGCTGCAAGTGGACGGTGCCGATGTTTTCTGGGTGGACGGAGCGCCCTCAAAAAATGGGGATCATACATTCCACTCGGGCGGCGAACACACTCTGGTGGTGCCACTTCTAAAAGGGGCATTGCCAAAGGTGTTGCGGGCGAGTGCGACCAACGCTCGGTTTGTCGCGCAATGAGGCTGGGCACTCCCTTGTCATGAATTGGAATTTAATTCTGCGAGGGTTCGCACTTGCATAGCGTCCGAGTTGGACGATTTTCTCAGCAGACACACCCATGAATCCCGCCAACGTTTTTGTCATCGGCTTGCTTTTGCTGACGGCCAATCTTTCTCTAGGAGCGCTGATTGCACCGAATCGGCCGGGCCAGCGTTTGGCCGATCGTTTGGTTTGGTTGTGGTGGTTGCTCGTTCTGGCAACATTGCATGTGGCGGTTTGGGCGCTTGTCCTTTCACAGGCAGGTGCAGTCCCGACGCTCAGTGAGGCGTTTACACGCAGCGCTGCCTGTTTGGTTTTTATGGGGGGACGGGATGGTGGATTCATTGCGCCGTGGGGGGCCGTGGCCCCACTGATTGCGCTCAACGGTCTACTGTTTCTTCCCATGGTATGGCTGCAGTTGTCTGCACGTCGCACTACGCTAGGCGACCCGCTTGAGTCCGACCAGACCTTCGAGGACTTCAAAAGCTTCAAAGGATCCCGGGAGTCCGGCGCTGATCGCGCCAGCGCTTTTGAGCCTGTAGAAATCGGTTTGGTCCAAGGGCTTCCGCCGCAGGCGACGCGCACCGCCCAACCGCCCCCTCTTCCTGAAGCCCGTCGCGCCGCTGCTAATGTCGCCGCAAAGATGCCTGCGCCTGAGCCCCACCCGGTGCAGCATCTGCCTGAGCCGCGTCCAGAACCCGCGCCCCTCGCCGAGCCTCTTCCTCAGCCTGCTCCCGTTCTAGCATCGTTGACGCCAGCCCAGCCAGCCGCCCAGCCAGCCCAGCCGACAGCGCCGGCTCAACCGCTCCCGCAAGCTGTGCCACACGCAATTACGTCTTCGCTCACGCCGACGCCTGCTCCGAACGGTTGGAATTTTCATCCGCCCCTTCCCAAGGTACAGTACTCCCGCACTCAGCTCACACCGGAAGCGGAATTAGCCGACCAGCTCAAACCTCTGCCACCGACCCCGCCGCCGATCCGTTTTGAGTGGGGCACAGGGCGCTAAGGACTTGGCAGTCTCATGGCCGCTGGAATCAAAGCGGACCTGAAAACAACTGCAAGAATTCAAGAATCTGAATTAGTTAACATACTCAATTGGAGTATTTTTCTTATATTTTTCGCCCTGCTGGGAGCGCGACGTGAGAGTCTCCCTTGTTGGTCTGGACTCTCTATTTCCAGCGCCCATGTTCGAGTCGTAAATCGGCCGTTCACTCCCGCCGTTTCGTGGGATTACAAGTTCGGAGTAAAATCCCCTCGCCACTGGGAACGGGTTACCGCTAACAAACTATTGTGCTCAGGCTGCTTTTTCTTGGTGATATTGTTGGGGAACCCGGTCGAAGGGCCGTCATTGAAACCATCCCTTGGTTCAAGCAGGAACGCGGGGTGGATTTTGTGGTGGCCAACGGCGAAAATTCCGCAGGCGGACGTGGGATCAGCCCCAAAATCAGCGTCGATCTTTTGCGGGCTGGCGTGGCAGTGATCACCACCGGCGATCATATCTGGGATCAGAAAGATTTGCTGCCGTATTTGCCCACCGAACCGCGCCTGCTGCGCCCTCTGAACTATCCAGCAGGAACCATCGGATTTGGCTCGGTGATCTTGGACACGGCGAAGGGAAAGGTAGGCGTCATCAATGCTCAGGGTCGCACCTTTATGCAACCACCTTTGGAAAATCCATTCCTCGCCATGGAGGTGGAAGTTGCTCGGATGCGGGAAGAAACATCTGTCATTTTCGTCGACATGCACGCTGAAACCACCAGCGAAAAAATTGCGATGGGACGCTTTTTAGATGGCAAAGTGTCAGCCGTTGTCGGCACCCACACGCACACTCAAACGGCTGATGAACAGATCTTCCCCGGCGGTACTGCATTCCTGTGTGACGCGGGAATGTGTGGTCCCATGAACAGCGTATTGGGCCGAGAGATCCAGCCGATATTGAAGCGGTTTCTCACCGGCCTACCGGTGAGTTATCCCGTGGCGCGCGGACCGGTGATGCTGCAGGGTGCTCTCATTGACATCGATGAAAACACCGGTTTTGCACTACACATTGAGCGTGTCGCCCACCGCTGCGAAGAACGCTTGTAAGCTTTT
>CALQFT020000071.1 GCA_943329925.2 Opitutus sp. GAS368 | reverse complement strand
TGAACGCGGTCGGCGGTGAGGTTTTCCTTGTTGGCGACGCGCCAGAAGCCGGCGAGGTCCTTCGCGGATTTAGCCTTGTCGTTGCGGATCACGGTGAATTGGCGAACCCAGGGATCGGCGCTGGTGGCCAAGGCTTCCGCAACGCCCGGGCCCCTGTGGTTCTGGGCGAGGTTGATGTGCATGTTGGACTGGCCCGAGGCGAGCCAGACCTCGCCGGCCAGCACGTCCTGGATGGTCACACTGTTTTTTCCCTTCAGAATGAGCGGGCCGTTGGCGCCGGGTTTGAGAGCGGAGAATGTGACGCGCCATTCGCCTTGGTCGTCGGCCTGCGCGGTTTGGGTTTGCCCGGCGAAGGTGGCTGACACGGTTTCCTCAGGGTCCGCCCAGCCCCAGACCGGGGCTGGCGCGTCGGCCTGCAGCATCATGTGTTCGGAGAAATAAGCCGGGACGGAGATGTCCGAGAGGGCGGCAGGGGCGAGCGCGGAGAGTGCGAGGAGGGGCAGAATCCAACGGTTCAGGAGAGGGCGGCGCATGGAGTTTGAGATACGGGGTTTCATGAGGAGACTGGCGGTGGGCGGCAACTGAAGAAATTCCTTTTTGCGTACGCATGGGGGGAGGGGCCGAATCAGCATTGTGCGTTAAAAAGGAGGACGACATATTCTGCCACAGGAGGGGCGCTTCGGAAATTCCGGAACGCGCATCAATCTTTCCAATTTGCGCATGTTCCTTCGGCAACCGATCGGACGCCGTCATCGTCCCGGACGGTGTTGTTTACGGAATATGCCGGGTGAGACGCCGATTTTTTGTTTAAACACGACACTTAACGCGCCGCGGCAATGCAGCCTTCCCCTCCATACGTACGTAAAAAGGAAATTCCTATCAGTTTACTTGCAGGAGGTGGTTTCAAACATGGGCAGCACCTCAGATTCAAGCGCGATGACAATGCACCGCTAAGCAATCTATTTGTGAGTATGCTCCAGAATATGGGGATCGAAACCAATTCCTTCGGCTCAAGCACGGGACCCATGTCCGGCTTGGAATTGGCTTTAACGCTCCCGCGTCCAGGCTGAAGAAATCGTGCCGGGGGCACAAAAAGCAAATGCCTATCCGTTGGAGTCACAACCTGCGGAGCAAACGCACTAATTAACAAGGCGCATGGGACGAGGATGAGCTTGTTTTTAAACGAACCTGTCGCAACCGCAAAAACTACGGGCAACTCACGTTTGGCTGCCACGCCGGCCACTTGCTGGGCATTAAGCGCGAGGTCATCACCAAGGACTCCTGCGGTTTTTTTAGCGGCCACCTTGCTCATCACCGCGATATCGTCCAGCAGGGTCGCGATGTGGTCGATTAAGGCAAATAAACTAGTGAGGGCCATGATGGTAAATGCAGCCTGAAAAATCCTCTGCGTGAACGCAAAAATTTGTTGGCAGAGACCCTGAGCCCAACGTTCAAAACCCAGCGACCCTCGGGATGTAGCGCCCCAGGCGAGTTAACAACATGATCCAGCCCACGGTCAGGTAAAGCGCCACATGGCAGACTCTCTACCCTTCCGTCATTACGCGCTATCCCATTGGACTTAAAAAATAGCGTCCGAGTCGTCCGAACTCCTGACGCAGGATGGGATGACCAGAGCCAGATCTTGGTTATTTTGCCACTCGGCACGCTTTTTCCGGCTTGGACGCGGTGGGCGTTAACTTACCAAGACCCTTGTCACGGACTCATTACAGCATCGGTGCTGCTCGCCACCGCCGAAACGTGGCCCGCACCATCCACCGCTTCGATTTCGAACCGGTAGCTACCTCCCATCAAAAGCTGCCGCCTGAGATCAAGCCGAGTCGTCATCGTTTGGATGACGGCATGAGGATAGTTCTCCGTGTTGGTATAGTTGGCAGCAGGCTTGATGAGGATCGGTGTGACCTGATAGCTCAAAGCGCTAGGCGACGAGGACCACGACAGCATGCCCTGAGCGAAGCTGATCTTCGCAGGCGCGGCCAAATCGGCCCGCAGCTTGCCCTCGGGACGAATCGTCACCTTCCAAGCGTCGATACGGCGATTCGCAGGCGTGATGACGACAAGCGAATCGTCTCCCACGACCGTCCCGCCTGCATTGCCGCCGCATTGGCTGGTGAGAATGTGCGCCGGACTCCACTCGCGGCCATTTCCATCGGCAGAGAGGTAAAGACGACAGTGGTTCTTGCTATGCGCCGTGAGCAGCGCGAGTGTGGCGTTAGGCAGGAGCTGCAACGTCGGCAACTTCCCTGCGGCGGACAGCTTTTCCGGTGACGACCATGTCTTGCCACGATCCGCAGACCGCACGCTAACAAGCGAGGCCTTCGCGCTACTGCCCGTGCGTACGATGGCGAGCCAGTCGCCGCCTTTCGTCGGTGAAACCGTCGTTTCAATCCACGGCGTCGTCACCGGCGCACCCGCCTGCATCATCGCCGACGCTGTCGTGATGCTCGAAATCACAGTCCAATGCCTCCCACGATCCGCAGAGGTCAAAAGCAGCGCGTGATTGCCATGCTTGCCCCAGGCATAAGCGGGCATGAACAACGCACCCTTTTCATCTTCAAATGTGTGAGGCAGCGGTCTCGCGATCACACCAAACTCCACCGGACACTCAATCACAGCCGTTTCCTGCTTCCATGTTCGCCCCTGATCCTTCGAGAACGCGATCTGATAAGCATCCGCAGGAACATCCTTCGCAGTGATCTCGCCACGTTTTTTTGGATCAGGCACCCAGCGAATGCCAAAGGCGAGCAGATCGCCATTGCTCAGCCTGTCAGCCCACAGATCCACCATCTTGGGCATCGGCCAGTCATCCGGCTGCGCCACCCACGTCGCCCCACCATCCTCCGAAACACTCGCGCCCATGCCACCAGAGCCGCCGAAGTCATCGGGATGATTCGGGTAGAACATTAGCAGCCGATCTCCCGCCGAAACAATCTGCCCACCGCCCGTGATTCCCTCCCGCTCCACTACACTCACTCGCGGCGCGACGGTGATTTGGAGATCAGCAGCGCTGATGGAGGCGCTCAGAGCGCAGCAGATGAAGCAGAGTCGTTTCATTCTATGGCTGGACTACTTCAGCATCTCCCGCACCTTCCCGGTGATGCGTTCCTCCAGCGTGTCGGCGAGCCAACTTGGATGCAGTGGATTCGACCAATAGATGATGGACGTCTTCGCCTCATAGCCGCCTTCGAGGAGCACGCGCTTACTCGGGATGTAGGCGAGGACGTCGTTGCAATAGCCCGCGACCCATATGGCAGCATCGCCCGCCAGTTCGCGTTTCAGGCGCAATGAATAGTCCACGCAGGTCTCACCACTCAGGGCCACGAATGTCATGTCGTTCCCAAAACGCACGACCTGAATGGGGCAGTCATAGTGATTGAGCAGCGTGCCTTGCTTCATCGCGGTCAACCGGCGCTGATCCCAGTCGCGCATAAATATGCTGTAGCTCGGGTCCGTACCTTTGGGGATCGCGAGCCGCTTTTCCAAATCCCCTAGACTCGGCGTGGGCTGGTAGTCGAGACGCACGGTGTCGTAGGCCATGCGCAGGGAACCGGTGAGGGCGCGTGTCTTCGCCTGCAAGGCTGCGTCCACAGCGCTGGCAAGGCTTTGACCGTGACGCGAACTCAGCAAATCATTAAAACGCGGATAACCGTTCTGATCGCCGCCGCATCCCATCATGAAAAGTGCAATTGTATTGGGATGTGCCGCCTCGATGAAGCGTTGGGCATGGCCTGCATAGTCGCCGTGCCATTGCTTGATGTTCATCGTCGTGTTGTGACAGGCGTACCCGAATAAAATCGCCACGAGTGACTTGTCCGCACGCTCCACACCGAGTACGGGCACATCGTGATCCACCAAACCATCGGGATTCGGGCTATTGACGTAAGGCTCGCCCTCGGGCTTGTCGTTCTTCAAGCGGCGGCTCATGGCAAAGCCGCAGCGCGCATGAGAGTAACTCAACGTCACAGGTTCGAGCTTGCTCAAGGCCTCGCCGATGATGTGAGTGATCTTCTCCACCAGCATGGCGTTGTAGCGCAGGCAGCGTGCCTTTCGCACAGGATCATTCATCTCGGCAAACTCAGCTTCGGTGAATCTCAACTCTGGGCCGCAGTGCGTGTGCGAGCAGTTCAGCAGCAACGACTCATTCGGCAAATTAAACTGCGCCTTCACGTTGGCCGCCACTGCATCACGCGTCTGTTTGGCCACCTCCACAAGATCGAGCGTGACCATCACAAACCGCCCCCCTTTCGCATCCTCAATCGCCAGAGCCTTGGCATTCAAGTCCATCGCAGTGCCCTCGGCGATGACGACACGATTGGCGAAACCCGAGAGATACATCGGCTCGGTGGGCGTGATCGTTGCCTTCGCGGCGGCCGCTTTCCAGACGGCATTCTCAGCAGCCATCAGACCGCCACAAGCAGCCCAGAGCAGATAGGTTTGAAGGAGAAGTCTTTTCATAAGTTGAGTCATTCTATCCAAAACGAACGCCTCAAGGGATTTATTTTCTGCCACCTAGCCCGACTTTTTCAGCCTGAACGCGAGGGGACGTTAAGAAAGAATTGCTTTTGCTCGGAAACGCGCGCCGTGCCGGATGCTGCTACGGGTTCGCCCCCCAGAGCTTGGCGAGCAAGGCGTGCATTTCGGGATCCATGCGTTTGAGCTCCGCGCGATCGAAGGGCTCGAAGTCATTCTTTCCCAGTAGTGTCCCAACGTTCTTCAGAGGAGAACGAGCTGATCGGGCTCGAAATCCGGGTCTGAATCCGTTGAGGGTGGCGTAAGTAGTTGATTTATTGGGATATTTTCAAACATGGACAGGCTCAGGATTTGTAGGATTTCGTACAGGCTGTGATGATCAAGATGCAATCGTTTTTTCGTGATGGCGATCAGCACATAGGTCGATATGGCAATCCATATCTGCGTCTTGACGGCGTTCTCGCTGGTGCCGAAGAACACCTTGATGCGCAGGTGCTGCTTGATCCATTTGAAGAACAATTCCACCTGCCAGCGTTGGCGGTACAGATCGGCGATCAGCTCGGGCTTCAGCGTAAAGTTGTTGGTCAAAAAGGTCAGGCGTTTGCCCGTTTTGTCCTTGACCACGACACGGCGCATCGTCGTCGGATAGTCCTTGCTCGACGTAGCAGTCGTGAGCACGCCCGTTTGGTCGCAAAGAACAGACGTGTTGATCCGATCCACAGGGTGCGAGTAGCGCCGCTTGTATTTTGTGTTGCTCTTGGCGCGAGTCACGAAGAAGGCACCGGCCTCGTGAATCATAAACAACCGAGAGAAATCCAGATAGCCCCGGTCCATCAGATGGAACGCTCCAGGCTCCAGCACCAGATCGTCCATCACGTTGACCTCGTGCGTCTTGCCGTCGGTGATGTGAATGAACGTCGGAATATTGCCGCGCAGGTCCAACAGCGTGTGCAGCTTGATAGCCGCCTTGGTCTTGCGAAACGGGGCCCACGCGAACACCGACAGACACAGCTCGATGGTGCTGGCGTCGAAGGCATAGACCGCAGCGTCGAGTTCCACTCCAAAGGGCTCCCGCGCGTACAAGGGACGTGCCATACCAATCAGGTGCTGCGCGAAGTCGGCATATATCTGCCACGGTCGCGTGGCGTTTGCATTGGCCAGCGTATTGCGCGAAATCGTCTGGCAGCGAAACCCCATGTGGTACAGTCGACGCGCTTGCGCTCGCAGGTTGACCTCGATGTCGCGCAGCGACTCCCGATAGGTCAATTGGGCGAAGGCCATCGCAAAGAACTGGTCCAGACACGAGAAGTCCTGGACCTTGTGTTCGCCTTGGTGGTCGGCCACACAACGTCGAAACGTGCTCAGTGGCAAATAGAGCATGAGTTGCGCAAATACGAGCTTGCCTTGGTGCATGGTGGTTTTTGGCGGAAATCCGCGAAAAACCCCAAGTCTGACTTTCGACGTTCAAATCGAGACCAGACTCAAATACCAAGTTCAGCAAGCGAATCATCAACTTACGACGTTCTGATGTGAAAACGTTGGGACACTACTGATTCTTTCCGAAAAAGGCCTCTGTGTTTTCCGCGAAATATTCCTGAGGATTGGACATCGCATAGGCCTTGTCCTGCACCACGCGTTCCCCCGTCCAACGCTTGACCTGATTGTAGGCGCCACCCGCCTTGGCTTTGTTGAAAGCACTCAACACCTCCGGGTTTTTGTTTCCAACAACTTGGTCGTGATAGCCGTGCGGTAGTTCGTGCAGTGCAAACATGGGCATTCTGCGATTCTCGGCCTCGAAGATCGCCACGTTGGTGAACTCCACGCACTTGGCCAGGGCCGGATCCCGTTGGTTTGCGGCGAGCCATCTCGCATCGGGGTGGTACTCGCCTCTCGGAGACCGCTTGTCCCCGTACGGAGGGTTCATCCACAACTTGATTTTATGGAGCTGCTCCAGGGCCGGGGCCGGAACGACCTTGTTGATTTGCGCTAGCTGTTCCTTTAGCAGCCTCAGGGCGACGGCGGTTTGCTGTGGCGAATCCTTCAAGAGCCTCGGGTGGATGTGTAATTGCCATCCTTCGAGGTCCTGAATCTGGGAGGGAGACGCCGTCGGGGCGAGGCTGAGGGCCGGGGTGTTTTGTGCAAACGTCGCGAAGGCCGCCATGTGAAGTGCGATCGCAGCGAATGGGAGTGCTATTTTTTTCATAGGGGGTGTTGATGCTTGTACAAACACAGGTGAGCCTTGTCTGTTGCAAAGTTCCAGTGGGGGAAGTCGGAACAGGGTTACGGACGGGATCGCCGCGGGCAATCAGTGGGCGAACAACCATCGGTGTCGGCGTGCATCGTTTTATCACGATGAGCACGCGCATAACCCCAAGCGTTGGCATGGTCCTCAGCGTTTAGACTCAGATAGGCGGCAAGCAAATCAGCATCCGTTTTGCCTCCACGCCGAAGTGATTCCAGTAAACACACAGGAATCCGCGAGCGAACCATCCTTGCCGAGCCACCGCAAATGCGATCATTGAAATCGATCCCGGCTCAGGGAGTCAGGGGTGAAAGCCAAACACACGGACTCAGGCCCGGGAAAGCTCAGGGATGGGACGGCCATCGTTTACTATTGCCGTTGGACGCCCGTTAAGGTCGTTGATCACCACCTTGGCATAATCAATGCCGAGGTGATGATAGATCGTCGCCAAGAAATCTCCCGGCCCACAACCTCGTTCAATCACCTCCGCCCCGCGCTTGTCGCTGGCTCCGATGATTCCGCCGGTTTGAATCCCGCCCCCCGCCCAAATGTTTGAAAAAACATTCGGCCAATGATCCCGCCCGGGTTGCAAAGTTCCCGTCGGGCCGCTTCCATCGCCGCCCCCCGTGCTTCGCTCAAAGCTTATCTTCGGCGTTCTACCGAATTCACCAGTCACCACCACCAGCACACGCTTATCCAATCCTCGCGCGTAAATGTCCTCGATCAACGCCGAAACGGCCTGATCGTAATTCTTCATGCGGAAACGCAATGCATCAAAAATGTTATGATTCACCGCGTGATCGTCCCAATTTGCAACGCGGCCGCACAGTGGGCCATCGAGGCTACTTGTCACAATCTCGACTCCTGCCTCCACCAATCGCCGCGTGAGTAGAAGCTGCTGTCCCCAACGGTTTCGCCCGTATCGGTCCCGAGTCCGGGCATCCTCCTTGCTAAGGTCAAAGGCCTCACGCGCCCTCGGATTGGTCAGGAGGCTCATGGCCTGCGTTTCAAATTGATCCACCGCTCCAAGCTCACCCGCACGGTCAAAACCGCGCTCCATCCGGTCTAAATTCCGACGCAGCGCCACTCGATCGCTCAAACGGCGGCTCTCCGAGGCGTCGGACAAACCCACGTTAGGCACCTCGAAGTTCGGCCGGTTTGGATCGTCGCCAACAATAAATTCCGCGTAACCGTCTCCAAGGTAGGTCGGGCCGTGATAGGTCCCGTTGATGGAATTGACCGCAATGTAATTGGGAAGAGGGTTGTCGCGTCCGCCCTCTTTGGACCTCAGGTAATGGGCAACCGACATCCAGTCCGGGTATTTCGGCTTGGGTTTGTCACGCGTGTCGGGGTCTCCTGAGAGCAGCTGCACAGTCCCTGCCGGGTGCCCCGGACCGGTCTGATACATCGAACGGAGGATTGTAAACTTGTCCGCGATCTTTGCCTGCATCGGCATCAACTCGGTCAAGTGGGTGCCTGGCACCTTTGTTGAAATGGTCTGAAACGGGCCGCGGTACTCGCTGCCGATCTCGGGCTTGGGATCGTATGAATCGATGTGCGATAGACCTCCCGGAAGGAAAACCATGATGATCGAAGTTCTCTCTTTCTTATTTTGGACGGGCGATTCCGCCCGCATTCGCAACACGCCAGGCAAACTCAAACTCGCAAACCCAGCCAAGCCCATTTGCATGAACCCGCGCCTCGGGATCGGACCTGAACACTGCCTCAGAAAATTGGAACTCATAGAATCAGACATAAGTACATTAGGAGGGATTTAGGTTTTTGATGTTAAAAACGGTGCATTCGGAAGGGAAATATCATCAGCGCCTTTCGAAAGAAACCAACTCCTTGCCGTTGGTTCCATCCCACACGCGCAGGACGCTATCCTCACCTCCGCCCACCAACTGAGCCGACGACGGCGTGCTCACGGCGGACTGCATGAATTCGGGAAGTTTCGCGATTGCCCTGACCTGGACTCCCTCGTCAGTGACAATCCTGATTTGGTTGTCTCCCGCGGCGGTCAGCAACTCCTGAGTGTTACCGATGTACTGGACCGAAGTCACCTCCTTGATCCAACCCTCGATTTTCTTTTTCCGTTCACCACGAATCATATCCCAGATCAAAACCACCCCATCGCCACCAGCTGTGGCAAGCACCCGCGCATCCCCCCGGAACGCCACGCCAAGCACATGGTGCGTGTGCCCCTCGAGAATGTGCAGCAAATTGCCGGAGGCAACCTCCGTGACCTTTGCAAATTTGTCAGATCCACCCGAAGCCAGCCAGCGGCCGTCCGGTGAAAAATCCAGACACAACACCGCATCGCTGTGGCGCTCTTTCCAATTCTGCAGCAAGCGGCCGGTAGAGACCTCCCAGAGGCTGACGTCCCCCGCCCTCGAAGGTTCCCCCCCACCTACGGCCAGTGTTTTGCCATCCGGACTGAAACGGACCGCATTCACTCGGTCGGCAAACACATCACCCTTTTCACCTCCCAGCTTCCGCGCCAATACCCAGCCCCCGCGCAAGGCGGATTCAAACACCGAGCCAGAAAAACCCACCGCAACGATCCGACCGTCCGCCCGATACTCCATTCGTCCGCTGTGAAGAGTCCCGGCAGAGACCACTCCGAGCGCAGTTGAGAAACCGGTGGAGAGCGACCACTCACGCACACGCCCATCCGAACCCAGCACCCCGACCTTTTGGCCGTCGGGACTAAATCTCACACCGAGGGATCTGTACGGCTTTTCCAACGGAGACTTCTTCAAGGCCGCCAACTTTTCCGAGGCCTTTGACTGAGCATCCTTGGATCCCTTCAAATTCGCATTCATCTCGGAGAGTGCTTGGTCGTTGGCCGCTTTCGAAGTTTGAATCCGTGCGATCTCAGCGTTGGCATCGGAGACTTGATGTTCCGCTGCGGTCAGCGCAAAGACGGCGGTGGTTTCGGCCTTAAGCGCGGCCGCTAACTTGCCTTGAGCCTCCTGCTCCTGCTTCTTCAACGCCGCGTCCGGCATCCCTTTGGGAGTGGCTTTTACCAAGGCCTCAACCCGTTCAATCTCCTTCTGTGCCGCCTCCCTGCTTTGCTGCGCAGGAGGCACCGCCTTTTGCTTCTCCGGGGTGGCCTTTTTCGCCGCCTCGATGGTCTGGTTCGCTTTCTTTAAAAGCTCGTCCAACGCCTTGTTCTCCCCTTCCACCCGAGCCACCTCCTTCGTGAGATGCGCCACATCCAAACCGAGGCGACCGAAGTCCAGCTCAGCCTTCTCAACCCGTTTTACCGCCTCCAAATCCCCCCTTAGCTCGCTAACCACCTTGCCCGAGTCCACCTCGAGCACCCGCGTAATTCCGTCGGCGCCTCCTGCGGCAAACCTTTTTCCATCCCGTGAAAACGCTGCGGTCACCGCCCCCGCAACGCTAAACTCCCGCGCCACTTTTCCATCCGACACGCTCAAGATCCGCACCTTTCCATCCTCACCAACCCCCAAAAGACGCCCGCCCTCCGCGTCCCAAGCCAAATCCGAAAGCGCCACGACCAAACTCCATTCCACGGTTTTCGTCCAGTCCGTAGATCCGGCCGACGGCCGCTTCCAAACCCGGACGCTCTTGTCTGCGCCGGCCACAGCAACGCTCTGAGCGTCCCCCGACCAACGTGCGATCCCGCCCTCCATAAAATCCCGCGTTCCCACCCAAGCCGAATCATTCAGACTCCAAACTCCGCCCTTGCCCGTTTCCCATCCAACCCAAACACACGAACCATCCGGCGAAGGTTCGAGGAGTTTCGCCCCCGCAGCCACACCGGCACACCGACGCTTTTCTTTTCCGGACCCCGCTTCGATCACAATCAAGTCTCCTTCGACATTTGCCCCCACGATCTCCCTCGCCGAGTTGATTCCAGCGGCAATTTTCAAACCCACAGCCGGGTCTGGATTCCATCGACTATCGGAGGTCTCCTGCCTTCTCCAGAGTTTCACCTCGCGGAAACCTGCACTCGCCATCCACTTCCCATCAGGACTGCAAGCCACTGACTGGATGGTGGATCGATGCGCTGGCTGGCTCCCCTCGCCCACCGCACCCACAAAGCTCCTCGTGGTCAGATCGTAAAGGTGCAATTCGTTAGCCCGGCTGCAGACAACAGACCGCCCCTCGTCCAAAAGCGCCACCGAATAAATCGGACTGACGCTCTTCAATATGCTGCGGAACTTCACCTCCCTCGCCTGTTGCACGGAATCCTTCGCTCCCTCATCGATCCAGGATTTGAGCACCTCGATCTGTGCCGCCGTAAGATCAACAGCGCCTGACTTGTTGTTCTTTGGAGGCATCACTTCGTCCTCCAAGTGCTGGGCAAAACGAACCAGAGGGCTTTCAGCCCCCTTGCTCGGAATGGCCGCCGGGCCGGACTCGCCGCCTTTTCGCAGCAACCCCGGAGTCTCCATGTTCAAGCCCGCCTTTGTGGTCGTCTTATTGTGGCAGGCCACACAGTTGCCCCGCAGGAAGGGATACACATCGCGAAAATAATCCTTTTCGGCGTGCAACGCTGGAGTTGCGCAAAACCCAAGCAACGCAGCACCAAAGGAAAATAGACGAACTTTCGTGTGCCTCATTGGTTTTGGAGGGTCAAATGATGCCTGCGAGCGCAGTCCTGATAGTTACACCTGATTTTCACAACGCCGTTGCCTCGGATTCCCGAGCCGCCTCCAAGCGCATGAAACCCAACCGCCACCACCGCCCGCCCGCGTCTGATGCAGGCTGGCATCTCACGCCAATCGGCGGCCACGCTTCGAGGAAATCCCTCGCTATTTTTTTCGAGTAAAAGGGACATCGTTCAGTGGTTGTAGAAGAACTCTTTGGCGTTCATCAGCGCCCAGATGAGATCTTCCAGCGAAGTGCGCTTTGTCTTCAATGGATCCAGGGGCTCGCCCCGAGCGTCCGTGCGCGGGCGCACCAAATACTCCTCCGCCTCTCGAACCTCCTCAGCGGATGGCGGGCGTGAAAACGCTGTAAAGTAAAGGCTCCGGATCTTGTCGGCATCCGTTCCACCCGCCTTTACGAGCCGCTCCGCCCTGCCGGTGGCCCCGGACAACTTGGCCTTAATGTCCGGCGAGTTTAGGAGGTGTAGACTCTGCGCAAGACTCGCCGAGTCGACACGTTCACACTCGCAAACACTCAGTCCTTCCGGCCGCCCGAAAACCTTCAGCAAAGCCGTGGTGCGATTATAGCTGTTATCAGGAAGAGAGATCGCGCGGGTGCCTTGGGGTAAATCAGGGAAACTCGTTGGCATCCCCGTCAAACCGTCGATGGCATCGAGAAGGACTTCCGCCGGAAGGCGCCTAGGATAGTAGCGTGAAAAATTCTGCTGATCGACTCCGTTGTGTGCGTTCGGCACTGAACTGAGTTGGTAGGTTGTCGATTGCGTGATCGTGCGAATCAGGCCCTTCAAATCATAACCGCTTTGCACGAAACTCGAAGCCAGCGCGTCCAGCAGCTCGGGGTTGGTCGGCGGATTTGTTTCCCGAATATCGTCCTCCGGATCCACCAATCCCCGACGGAAAAAATGTTTCCAGTATCGATTCACCAGCGCCTTCGCAAAAAAGGGATTCGTTTTGTCCCGCATCCATTCCGCAAGACGCAGACGAGGATCTTCATCGGGGGCAATCTCGAGCGGTTTAGCGCCGAGTCCCGCCGGCCGAACCTGCTGTTTGGTCTTCTTGTTTTCAGCCTGCGCGATTCCGCGTTTGTGAAAAATAACCTCCTCTTCCGGCGTGCTGGAGGGCTTGCGCCCGATCTGACTAAAGAATGCCCCCAGACTGTAGTAGTCCCGCTGGGACCAGCGTTCGAAAGGATGGTGGTGGCATTGGGCGCACTGCATCCGCACCCCGAGGAACAACTGAGCCACATCCTCGATCTGCTGCTGCGGTTCCTTGACCCGCTTAACCCAGGCCACCGCCGGATTGGTCCCAATCTCACCCGTGGAGGTCAGCAAGTCCCGAACCATTACGTCGTAGGGGGTGTTATCCAAAAAGTTGTCGCGAATCCAAGAGTGAAAAGCAAAGTTCGACACCGTATCGCTCACCAAGTCCCGCTTGTTGTGCAGCAGCATGGCCCACTTGCCAGCAAAGAAATCCGCGTAACCGGAACTGCGCAGCAGCGCATCAATCACCGCGTCGCGCTTGCCGGGATCCTGATTCCCCAAAAACGCCCGCGCCTCCTCCTCCGTCGGCAAACGCCCCGCGACATCCAGCGAGACACGACGCAAGAAGGTGACGTCATCGCACACCTCGGATGGCGGGATGCCGATGCGCTTCAAGTTCGCAAAGACCAGTTCATCAATGAAATTTTTGGAGGGCGGAAGCTGCTCCATCGGCGCTCCCAGCGGAATCGAAATGCTGCAAACCGAAACCAACCCCGAGTAGCGCACCATCACCGCTACATTCCCCGGCAGATCCTGCAAGGTGACCAGTCCCTGCTCCGAGGCCTCCGCCATACTCTTGTCATTCGCCTCATATAGTGCCGTGCGTGAAACGTCACGAACGCTTCCATCCGAATAATGGGCCTGAACCTTCAACTGCTTCCGGCTAAGAGCTTTCAGTGTAACCCGAGCAGGTTCCACCTCCAATGACAATATCTTCGGATCGGACTCCCGTTCAAAAACCATCCCCTCGCTAATCCAACGAACCATTGTTTGGAACTCTTCCGATCCCGGCTCGATCCTCTTGCCGCCACCGTGGGGCACAATGTTGGCGGCCTTTAACAGCAGCAAACTTTGGTCCGGGGCCGCGGAGAATACGCGCCTTCCTTTGCCCTCCTTGACAATGTGCTCGTAATCCTCCAGCGGTTCAAACCCCAGCACCGACAACCGGAATCCGCGCTGTCCGATTCCGGCCTTCGCGTGACAGCCCCCGGAATTACAGCTCGCCTTCGTCAAAATGGGTTCGATGTCGTTTACAAAATTCAATGCACTCGCCGCGTCCGCTCCGAGAGATTCGCAAGACGAGCCAAGCCACCCGGCCGCAAAAAAATAGGCGGCCAGACAGCTCCATCTGCTGAAATTCAAAACTCCAAAAGCATTCGAAAGCTTTCGAGCTAAAGCCCGCCCGCCACCGATGAGTGCCTCACGCTTCCGTGCTTCAAATCGTTTCATACAAATAAACCTCCATTCTGTTTCCCCGCCAACGCCCATCCCACGGTTTTACGGTCGAAACCGAGGTAACTTGGGGGCGCATAAAGTCGCAAATCATCAGGCTGATTCATTTTTTAGGGGAGACAGCGGTTCCTGATGAGACGGTCCCTGGCGCAACCGGTGTCTGGGGGGTGGCAGTCTGGGCGGCAGGGGCCGCCTTCACCGAAATTTGGATCGGCTCGGAAACAATAAAATCCAGGACATCCTTGGGCGCAGCAGCGTCCGTCAAAGTCTTGAGGCGCTTTAGCACTTCTGCCATCGCAACTTCGGCAGCTTTGTGTTTGTCGGCGGCGGCTTTTGCAACCTTCAGCGCCTCCACTTTTTCTTCCGCAGAAGCCGCACCCGCTTTCTCAGCCTGAGCCTTGGCCGCGGCGGCAAGGCTGACGACTTCCTCGCCTACTTTCTTTTGCTCGTCCTCAGCCATCTTCACAGAGTCTTGGTTAGGCCGGTGTTTGATGACGGCGATCCCACTAAAAGCGAGCGTGTAATCTCCCGGGGGAGTCTTCAACGAAGCCATGTCTAGGACCGCCTCCAAGGTTCCAGCCTTGATTGGCAGGTCGATCTCCTTCATTGCGCCGAAAACCGAACCGAAGGGCTTGATCTTGATGGAGGCTCCGTTGAACTCACTGCGCCATGTGATCCGAAGCGGGACCTTCAAAGTTCCTCCAACAATGACCTGCAAACTGGCGTTTCCATCCGCGGCAATTGAGGCGGGCGCCTTTTCAAAATCGGTGACGGACACGGGTACATCCGCGACGAGACGTGATTTCGGAAGTTCAGTCGGAGCGTACTCCACCGGCCATAGCACCGAGGCGAGGCGGCATGGACGTGTCACCGCAGTTCCATTGATGGACGCGCGGCCTACGATATTTGCGATAGAAAAAGCCGGGGTCGCGCTTTCGGATGCCGTGATGAAAAGCATCCCCTGCAGTTTACCCGCTGGAATCGTCAAACCGCTGGCAGTCACTCCAGGCGGCAGGTTCTCCATGCCCAAGCTGATCTCGCCGTCGAAGCCGTCGCGACGCACCGTCACCACCTCGAAAGCCATCGTCGTGCCCGCCCGCAGGGCGATGGGCTTGGAAATCGTCCCAAAGTCGTTCTGGCGTAAATTTTTATGTGCCGCCCAGGCAACCAGGGCAAAGTCAGGCTGCGCTTTCCGGATGATCAGGCGATAGGTGTTCTCACTCCGGTTACGCCGGGCGCGGGTCAAATTCCGCAACTGAAGCCGATACAAACCGTCCTCCTTCACCTCGAATTTGCCCAGCACGTCCGGAGATCCCGCCTGATAAGCTGGCCCGCTGTAGGAGGCCGCCGGCTGATAAGTGCCCATCTTCATGGGAGCAGCGATGTCGTCCAATTCCGCGATATCGGTGACCGTCTCCTTTTCTTTCTCCCTCACGACGCGTTGAATTAAGGCCGCAGGATCCGTGTTCAACCCGAGTCGCTCCGAGGCCACCTCAACCCACCATACCTCTCCTTTCTTGGCTTGAAATTCGAAAATATCAGGCTCGTCTTTGGTAGTGAAACTTCCCGCGAGATCACAAGGCAGCGCGATCTGCTGCGCATGCGAAGACTGATTGTTCGGCTCAATTTTACGACTTGGCGCCAGCGGCGAAAGCCCCTCGGGAGGCCATGAAAACGTGCTGACTCTCGCCGTTGTTTCCTCACGCGGAACCGGCCCTGAACCCTCCACCTCTCGCAGCGCCAAGCGGTAAAAATATTCCGTTCCGCCCTGAAATATCAGATCGTGGATTTTGATGAGGTAGGTTCCATCGCTTTGGGGCGTATAGTCGAGGACTCCACTGGTCCGATTGACGAGCAGATCGCCTCCCTTTGAATCGGCGAGAATCACTACGGGGGTTAGTTTTGAATCAATCTGCGCAGCGTTGCAGTCCACAACCACTCGGTGACCTTTGGTGCCTTTGAAGGAGTAATAATCGACGGCCCGCTTGCTCGTCGCCGCGTTGCAAATGGAATTCGCCTGCAATCCCCACGCGGTTTCCACCGACTGATTTTCCTTGGCGCGGGTCACCTCGGGCAGCCTTCCCACCAAAAAGGTTCGCGCGGCTGAGACCCCGAGATTTGTGAGAAGCCGGGCGTCATGCACCCCAACCGGCGCATCAGGCGCGATTGTCACACAAAACCGGTTCGGCACCTCTTTGCCATCTGCACCCAGCAACGGTATTGCGGATATCTTCGGCGTTGAAAATAAAAGCCCCCTGATGCCGTCTCCGTTCTGGTGGGTGACGGTGACCTCCACCGTTGTGCCAGCCTGCCCCCCCCCCGGCGTCACAGTGAGGAGCCTCGGCGCCGGAAGGCTGACCTGCTGGGCAAAGACCGAGCTGGCCACGGCAAGGCTCGTCAGGCAAATCGCAAAAAACAGGGTGGTTACTCTAGACATGGGGTGGATAATCTATTGAAGACCGCGTTTCAGTGGAAAAGTTAGAACCTTCTAGCGGTTCAGAGAGGTCAATCAGCGAGTGTTCCGCTGCAATCCCGCCCTGATGCGCCCTGATGCGCCCTGATGCGCCCTGATGCGCCCTGATGCGCTCGAAGGCGTCTAAAAATGCTCCTGAGCCCCTGGGCTGCAGTCCACAACCTCACCTAAAGCCGCAGACACCCCGGCTCCCGCCCACCCAGAGCGCTCGCTCCGCTCGCTTAATGACGCCCTCGCGCCAGACGGAATCCGCCGTTTAGGTACGCGAGGGCTGGGTCGTTGTAGCAGCGCTGCGCGCTGCGCGCGTAGTTCGCGTTGCCGCTCCAATCGCCACCCCGCAAGCTACGGTTCGAGCC
Organism: Opitutus sp. GAS368; assembly: GCA_943329925.2. Taxonomy (GTDB): domain Bacteria; phylum Verrucomicrobiota; class Verrucomicrobiia; order Chthoniobacterales; family Chthoniobacteraceae; genus Chth-196. The sequence continues at coordinate 78 of CALQFT020000071.1, read as the reverse complement.
GGCACTAACACCCCTCGGATTGCTCCCTGCAACAGTCGTCTCAGCATACAAATCCCAGCACCACTGCCAAACATTCCC
>CALQFT020000070.1 GCA_943329925.2 Opitutus sp. GAS368 | reverse complement strand
TTGCTTCCATAGCTTGCGGAACTCCCCGCAAAAGTACTCACCATCAACACCGCCGAGCCCGCCACCACCGGCGTCCCATTCCGACGCCACTGGTAGGTCAATGGCGCGTCTCCCGTCGCCGTGACGCTAAAGAGAAAGGCATCTCCCAGTATCACCGTTCCTCCAACAGGTTGAGTCACCACCACCGGCGCCTGTCCGAGACCCGCACCCGTTAACTCGCGATACCCCATATCTGCCCGAGTGCCGTTAAGCTCCTTGGGCGAGGTAGGATCACCCGCATCCACCGCCGGTGAACCCGCGCCCAGCGCATAAACGCCGGTAGCCGGAGCGGTGAAAAGCGGATCCCGCGAAAAGTTGCCAACCCCCGGCACCAAAGCAGCCGACAAACTGTACCGAACCACGGGCTCCTCCAAGGGGGTGGTCATTGGATAAATCTCGGACCGTGCGCCGATCACGGAAATTTGGTTGTTCCAAGTAATGCAGTTCACAACGACCGTCTGGGCGTCTGTATCGAAGACACGCAAGGCGGATTTGTGGATGAAGAACCACCAGTTGGTCATGATGGCGTCCAGCGTGTTGTTGGCCATCGTACAGTTTTCGATGGTTTTGAAGTGGCCCATGAAAATGGCGGCAGCAGCGGCGTTGTCGCCGGACTTGAGCCGGTTTTTGTAGAAGAGACAGTTGCGGATCACGGGCTCGCCATTGGACGCTTGGAGTATTGTGGCGCGGGTTGTCCCGGAACGGAACGTGCCATCGGCGGCGTTGTCGCGAAAAATGCAGTTCTCGAGGGTGGGCGAACAACCGTCTATGCGGAAGAGGGCGGCGGTTCCCCAATCAGCGCCTTCAGTCTTGTAGGCGTTAAAGAAGGTGAAGCCTTGGATGACCGCATCCGGGCCCTCGCCGTTTTCGAGGGTGGCGATCATTTTCTGGCCGCAATCCACGAGCGTCTTAGACGGACCGTCCACGCCGATGAGTTTGATATTTTTGCTCCTGAACTGCAGGTCCTGATTGCCCGTACCCTTGTAGGTGCCCGCAAGGACATTGACGGTGTCGCCAAGTGCGGCTGCATCGATGGCCTTCTGGAGGGTGGCAAAGGGGAGAGTCTGAATGCCGGTCCCGGTGGTGTCGTTGCCAGTGGGCGAAACGTAGACGTTTTTGGGCGGCAGGTACGTGATTGAGAGACGCGCAGGCGCACTCGCGACAGCTCCAAACGCATTGCGAACCGTCACATCGTAGGTGCCAGCATCCGCCATTCTCGCGGCCGTAATGACGTAAGTGGACGCGGTCCCAGCCGCGAGGCTGTTTCCATTTTTGTGCCACTCATAGGAGAGCGGAGGCGTTCCCGTGGCAGTGACGCTCAACGTGAAATTCGCGCCCCAGAGGACACTCCCGGAGGTCGTCTGTGCGGTGATTGCAGGAATCGGACTGATGACAGAAAGAGTGGCTCCGCTGCTCGTCACTGAGCCTGCCCGGTTCGTCACCTTGACAGTGTAAACTCCGGTGTTGTCGGCGGACAGCGCTCGGATTTCCAAACGCGAGGATGTTCCACCAATGACCGTGGAGCCGTCTTGATACCACTGGTAGCTCAAGCCCGCACCGGTCGCGGTGACAGTGAAGGTGTAGGGATCAGAAAGCTTCACCGTTGCCCCCAGTGGTTGGACCGTGATGACAGGCAAGGTGAGCGCTACTTCGGATTCGTAGATCTGCGTTATTTCTTCGGAAGAAAGCGTGCGCGAGTAAATTCGCGTGTCGTCTATGCTACCGCTGAAGGGTGTGTTTACGGTTTTCTGCGTGGACCCTGCGTGGTTGCCTATTCCCCAACCGGGATCTGACTTTGAGTCTAAAACAACGTCTGTTGAGGCGTTACCCGTCTTTTCTCCAGCCTTCTGCCCGTTAACATAAAGTGCCACTGCGCCTGTCTTGTCATCATAGGTTCCAGCCAGATGCACCCAATCTCCGACCTTCAACGGGGAAAGCGCTGTGACGGTTCCGCCACCCACGAGGGTGCTGCCAAAGGTGGGATATCCGGCCGCATTCACCGTCAGATCAAGGGGATCGAGACCAGTGCGGGAATCTCCGCGCATGATCATTCTGCCGGCGGCCAACGACTCCAGTTTGGCCCACACCGAAACGCTGCGGGTTTTGAGCAGCAGGGCTGAGTCAGGCAAGGTCACGCCACCGCCGGAGATTTTGAGGGAAGCGAGACCTGACTGCGCGAGGCGATGATCCGCCCCGAAAGTGGAGCCTGTCTTTAGCGTTCCATGGATTTGGAACGCAGAGGCATCCTGCGCATCACCGTCGAATTTGTAGTAGGCCTGCAAACCCCGCCAGATCGAGGTATCCGTCCCCTTGATCGCAAGAGTCGCACTGTCAGCCACGGCCTCAGCGACCGACGTGTTCACTGTCTTTTTAACACGCACTGTGTATTCCCCTGCATTCCAGGGCTGCATGGATGCAATCGAATAGGAGCTTTTGGTGGCGGAGGGTATCTCCACGCCGTCTTTTGCCCACTGATAACCCCAAGTTCCACTTCCTAAGGCTCCAACCACAGACAATGAGACGCTTCCACCTTGGAGCAAATTCCGACTGTCGCTCGGATTGGTGACCACAAAAGGGCCGTTGGTCTGACCATCGACGCTCAAAATCGCGGGTGAACTCATGACCCGAATACCGGGGTTGTAGACTGCGACATCGAACTTCGCGGAGTCCGCCACCTTGACATTGGTGATGACGTAGGAGGCGTTTGTGGCGCCGGGAATATCCACGCCATTTCTGCGCCATTGATAACTCAGTACTCCAGACCAACTCGCACCCACTTTCAAAGTGACGGTGCTTCCGGTGGGAGCATCCAATGAACTCGGCTGCTCCGTAATATCGGGCAACCATTCGAAGATAACGTAAGCCGTTTCCGTGGCGCGCTGGCTCACGCCACCTTCCGAAAAGCTGTTCTTGAGCCCGGGGTGAGAGCCCAGCAGCAACTCCGTACCGAAGTCCAAGCCATCGGCATCTGTGTCTGTAAGCTTGTTGCTTGAAAGTCCGCCCGTGTAGAGCAACTCCAACCAGTCCACAATTCCGTCAATGTCGCTATCGACCGTTTCCAACACAAACTGAGCCACTGCCGTGCGGTCGCTGCTCATGGTTACGGCGGCTTTCCCAGCCGAGGCCATGGTTGAATCCGCCACTCTGAGACCGTCGACTTGCCAACCCACAAACCGGTAACCGTTAATATTCGTGCCGAACAAATCAGGCGTTTCCTTCACCGAACCGGGGGCGTTCAAGCTCAAACTTTCCTGCACGAACCCCTCGGGATTGCTGGTGACTTTTAAGGTGAAATAACCCGCCAGGTTAATCAACTGGGCAACTGAGTCCCGACCCGAAATGCCGCCTTCCGAAAAAACATCTGTCAAATAAGGAGCAAATCCAAAAAGCTTTTCAACAGCAATGGTCAGAGCGTCGCCGTCCGGATCGGAATTTGAATCGTAAGTGATTCCAGAAAATGCGAGCCACTCGTACCAGTCGGGCAAGGCGTCCACATCAGAATCCAGACTCTCCAATACGTATTTCGCCGTAAAGATGCTGGCTCCGGACACGGACACCACAGCGGGCTGGATCGTCGTCGGCGAGTCTGCGCGCCCCCCCGAAGCGTACCATCCGGAAAACCGCAGCCCGTCAATGGATTCTGGAGGCGTTGGCAGCGTCACAAGCGCTGTACCCGTAGCGAATTGAACGATTGGACCGAAAAGACCGGCAGGGTCGGTGACAGCCGTCACCGTGTAATAGGCGCTGTTGAGGTTTAGATCGACGTTGGCGGTTGGACGAATCGAAAGCCCACCCTCAGAGATCGTATCATAGACAAGCGGATCAAATCCAAACAGGGACTCGACAAGCAGGGTAAAACTATCGACATCCGAATCCGAAGAAGCGCCTTTGCTCAGGTCGCCGTAGAACTCGTACTCGTAAACGTCCAATAAACCATCGGCATCGCTGTCGAGGCTTGTTTGGGTGTACACCGCGACAAGAGTGGTGTTTTCCGCGACTGTGAACTTGACGGGATTTATAGCGCGGCCAAGGGCATCCGCCTGTCGCACTCCATTTAATTTCCAGTATGCAAACTGGTAGGCGTCGACATTGATGGCTGCCGTGCGAGAGGTGTAGACGTCACCGGTATTGGCAGGCGTGCTCTGAATGAAAAAACCGTTGGGATCGGTTCCCTCGCTGATGATCACGACCGCGGCCTGGCAGAGAAAGGCCGAGCAAAAGAAGAGGACGAATCCAAACACCCAGCTGGAAAGACGGCGTATAAAAGGGCGCATCATTGCCTCGGTAAATTCTTTCCTGAGTGGAAGGATCGCTCGCCGTTTAAGGCGCGAGGTTGATCACGGAGTTGTAGTTTACTCCGCCAAGATTGAAGCGGCCTGCCGATGCGCGGGTTTGCTCGGCTCCCGTGATGGGCCGGCAGTTGATCAATTTGCACGCGAACGCCCGCCCCTGCATCGTTGAACTGCCCCCGTCGTGCACCAGATTCACGTTGTTATTACCGCCCGTGGGCAGTGGGGATCCTAAAATGTAGGCTTTCCCTGCATCCGTAAGCGCCACCGTATTTCCAGAAACCGTCACGCGAGAATCGCCCTTTGCCAGAAGCCAGAGCCAGAGGTCCCACAAATCAGCTTCTGAAATCGGATTGTTGCTGATTTTCAAAGCGGTCGTATTCGTGACGTCTGCCGGAATCGTGACGAAGTGGACCCCGATTTCAGGGCGTTCATCCTTCGCCAAAGCGCGGAAGGAAAGGGTCGCGAAGTTCTTGCCCGGCATGTCCAACGCGGCGTTCCAGCTGACCCGAAGACTCGTTCCGGTGGGGACGGCAGAACCCAGAGTGCCGGTGACGACGCTGGTGAACGTCTTCGGAACCACCAACTTCTCCCAGTTCACGGTCCCATCGATAAATGCCGCCAGCGCCGTGGTGACGGTTGTACTGTCGGCATCGCTGACACGGTAGTCGATATCGACAATCTTGGAGCCGGGGACCTGGGACACCTTGGTCACAACGGGCTGCGGAACTGCTTTTTTGGGAAGGTGCGTGTCGAAACGCATCCGGCGCAGAAGACACTCCACTGACTGGTCACGAACTGCCCAGAAATTGCCCGATGGATCGAACGCGGTTCCTCGCGTTGCAACATCAGTGAGAAACCAGGCGTAACAAGTTTGTTCCAAGGTTGCCGTGGAAAAACCGCGCGAGGCACCTGCGGCCGATCCGTATTGTCCGAGCTCTTCACCAACCATTAAAATCCCATCAGCACTAACGGAAAACGATTGATCGCCACCCCTCCCCCAATTGGCGTAGCCGCCATACTCTTCGTAAACCCAGGATACCCCAGAGTCCGAAACACCCCGTTTTAGCAATTTTCCTTCCGCTGAGAAAATACTCAGATGGTACCAGTGAATGGAGGCATCACTTGTGATTACCGTCCCCTGCGGCGTGGCCGCTACGGCATTCGGGCCATCCCGAAACTGTCCGGGCAAATCGCCCGCCGCTCCGAACTTGAGCTGGAATACCCCGGTGGCGTTAAATTTCTGGATACGGTGATTCCCATAGTCTGCGACGTACACGTTTTTATCCCCATCCACGGCAATCGCGTGCACCATGTACCCCGAGGATGCTGAAAACTGCCCGTCAGCCGTCCCTGCCGTTCCAAAGTTCCGGACTGCCGTTCCAACTGAATCATAGACAAACACCTTGGTCGCTCCCTGATCGAAGGCGTACACGTTGCCGTCTGTATCCGAAGCCAGGCCTCCAATGTTCGTAAACGTCGCCGTCCACGTTTTGACGAAAGCTCCGGCCAGCGTGTACTGCTCGATGCCCACGGCCGCATTTGCCGCGGGATTCATCTTCCCCACGTAAATCCCGTTTTTCGTGATTGTGATACACTTGCGAATCGTCGTGGTGTCGGGTGTGGCCAGTTTCCGCTGGCTCTGTCGCTCCCAGTTATCCTGCCCGCCGGCCTGCGCCAGAGCGGTGCCCGAGAGCAAACCTGAGCAAATTAAGCTTAGACCAATGCAGGCAAAAAGCTTGCTTAGCAGAAGACTATGAGGGGGATGAGTTGCTTTCATGTTGCTAATTAGAGGGTTATTGAGCGCGAGTTGCCACATGCCCACATGACGACCATATTTCTTATCTGCTATTCGGCATCAGCTGCCCGAAGCTTTAGGAAAATTGCACGGAATGAAAGTCAAATTAACCTGCGGCTCATACATCCAGATGCCAGTGTCGTATTGGCACCCGGTACTGGCACCCCGAAATAAGCGGCGCTACGGTGGCCGCGCTTCACCCGGTGCGCTTGCAAGCCGAAGCAAGTTCAAGGACGCAGCTACTACCGATTTTGATCGCGCTTCTTCGATCGGAATGCGCGCCAGCACTCCGCCGGATCTTCTTACCCTAATTTCATCCCCATTATGAGCACGCTGAGCATTCGCCTTCCAAACTCTATTCTCTATTCACCAGCACGCTAAGCGCCGCTATATTGACTAAAATCCGTCTGATACCAAATCTTGAAGAAAACTGGTCCTTCTCTCCCGGGACCGCGGAGCCCCAGCTCCGCTTTGACGCTCCAAAAACTCAGAAAGTCCTTGCGGAGCTGGGGCTCCGCGCTCCCAGGTGCTGTGGTCTTTTAATCACCCATAAATCTAAAAGAGATGGTATGAATCGCCGAATCGGCGCCCAGTGCTCCCAGCGCTAGGATCAGCACATTAAGTGTAACCAGACGGATCAGTAGCAACCAGCGCGACTCACACCGCCACGCACAGACTGCGAGGTGTCACGCCAAACTCCACAGGCCCCCGGCCGCGCCATTCGCCATCCACTTCCAAGGCTGGCTCTTCCATCAGGGAAGGCGACAAGGCGTGGCTTCGCACCACGAGCTTGGAGGTTTGAAAATAGGTAATACCGGGAAGCCGTGTGTGGCCCGCCCAAGAAAGGCGCGCCAGAATGCCCAGGATTTTTCTCGCATCAAAGCTTTCCACCACAATTACATCGAGAAGTCCATCGATGTTGCTCCCGCGTGAAAAAACAGGGAAAGGGCCTCCATAGTACCGCCCTAGCCCGACAAGTACCCAAACAGCCGAGCGCGTCCCGATCTCGGCGGCCTCCACCGTCAAACGAGGAAGGGGCCGTCTTAACCGGCGCCATGCCGCTCCCAAATAAGCCAGCGGTCCCGCATACAGCTTGCAGCGGGCGCTCACTGACTCCACAACCTCCGCGTCGAACCCCACTCCGGCAAGCTGCGCAATGGGCTCCCCGTTGGCCCATCCCACATCCACCCAGCGGGAATCGCCGCGCAAAATCCGCTCCCACGCCGCCTCCCAATTTAGCGGCAGCGCCAACTCGCGCGCGAAAACGTTCATCGTCCCCAGAGGCAGCACGCCTAGCCGCACCTGCGACCCGGCTATGCCGCGCAGCACCTCGTTGACCGTGCCATCACCTCCACCCGCAACGATGGTTTTGAAGCCTTGTGCTACCGCAATTTTCGCCAACTCCGTTGCGTGACCCGGTGCCTCGGTCAGTCGCACGCAAGCCTCGCGGGCCAAAGTCGCAAGCCTCGCTGCCACCTGTTTTTGCCGCGCCGTCCTCGCCGCAGGATTCAAAATGATGCAGTAATCCTTCAAAAGATTAGCCTTCCCTCTTTTCAATGCGCTTCACCTGAGTACGGTGAAAGCAGTGATGAGCTCTTCCAAGGTAATTTTAATCGGGCTGCTCAGTCTCGCGGCGCTTCTGGTCGTCAGCCTGCTCAGTGCCGGAGCCTTTTTGCGCAGCGATATGATGCAGAAGCAGATCAGAGATCGCCTCTCCCGTGCGCTACAGATGGAAATACGTTTTGAGTCTTTCCGTCCCGGTATTTTTGGTGCGACGGACTTGGGCAACTTCACTGCTTTTAATACGCACGGAGATTCGCTTTTCGCGCGTGAGATCATCGTGCACCTTCGCCTTCTTCCGCTTTTAAAAGGGCGCGTGGCCTTCTCCTCGATGGATGTTGCCGACCTGCGTCTTGTACGGCTGGAACCCGCTGCTTTGCCAGTCGGAAGCGAGGAGGTCGCGCCGCAGAAAACGCCTCCGAGCGTCGGGCCCTCACAGTTTGCGCTCACGAATCCGCTGGCGGCCATGGGGGCGCTAACGGTGACTAACGCATCGGTGGATTGGCAGCGCGCGGATGGTCGCAGCAAGCTGCAGATGGCCGGCGTGGACGTCTCCTTCCGAGCGGGGAGCAGCGGGAAAAGCGATGGCGAATTGCACATCAAACAGTGCACCCTTTTGGAGATGGTGGCCCTCACGGGTTTGGAAGGCAGTCTTACATTTTCAGATAATACACTCTCCGCAAAGCAGTTGACGGCGCGTTGCGGAGGCGGACTTGTGGAAGGAAGTGCAGAGTGGGGCATTGCTGACATACAGCCTTTCACGCTGCACTTGAAAGGAACGGGCGTGGATTTAGCGGCGATGAGTGAGGAATTGCCCGGCACCCGTTTGAGCGGAGCAGCCGAGGGCGCCGTGGACTTGCGGGGATCTTGGTTGGACCAGAAGTCGTGGGTGGGAGGTGGACATTTGGAGGTCCGGGAGGGGACTATGCCCAAGCTGCAGTTTTTACAGACCATTGGACAAATGTTTCAGATCCAAGAGCTCGCAACTTTAAAGCTGAAGCTTGGAGAGATCCGCTTCCGGATCGGTGAGGGGTCTATTTGGCTGGATCCGTGCCAGTTGAACGGTGGTGATATCGTATTTTTGGCCCCCGGCCGCATCGGGTTCGGAGGGGAGTTGGACTTGAATGCGCAGTTAACTTTGCCGGAACGACTCCTCAGCGGGAAGGTGGGGCAATTAATGAGCGGCCGATTTAGCGCTCCAGATGCCGAGGGACGGCGCTCCGTGGCGTTTCAAGTGACCGGTACTGTAAAAGATCCCAAGACGGATCTCATGGAGCGGGTGGTTGGGGGTGATTTGGGCAAATTCGTGGGCGGTTTGTTGGGCGGCTTTCTTAAACCGCGCAAAGCGGAAGCGACTGAGGCCAAAGAAACTAAACCGCCCCTCGCGGCAGAGCCCGAGGCGCCAAAGCCCAACCCCTAACCGATCGTTCCGATGCGCGTGATTGCAGGGACTGCCGGCGGAATTCCATTACGCCTGCCCAAAACGGAACTGCGTCCCACCATGGACATGGTGCGGGGTGCCATTTTTTCGAGTTTGGGAGAAGCTGCCGTGGGCGCACGGGTGCTGGATCTGTTCGCGGGCACCGGTTCGCTAGCCATCGAGGCGCTCAGTCGGGGGGCTCAAAGTGCGACGCTCGTGGAAGCTGATCGCAAAGCCTGCACGGTCATTGCGGAGAACCTTAAACAAACACGCCTCGAGGCTAACATCCTTTGCATGGACGTGTTTCGCTTCCTCCAAAATGAAGGAGGTTCCGGCGCCTTCGATCTCATCTTCGCAGACCCGCCCTATGTCAAAGACGCTGGCGCTCGCGACTTCGCCGCAGAACTGCTCCGAAATACGGGCGTCCTCGGAGCGTTGGAAGAACACGGCCTGCTGGTGCTGGAAGTGGGGCAGCGCTGGGTGTTGCCCGAGTGCCCAGAATGGGAATGCGTGCGCCGTAAGCGGTACGGTTCCACGGAGACGCTTTTTTTGCGCAAGGTTCTAATTGATAATGTGTCCTGAATAAACGGCGGTATCATCTGCGCGCTCCGATCTTGGATCTTCTAGGGCGCATCCTTTTTGGAAGGCTTGCCTTCATCCGTAAATCCCGCAGAATAAAGACGTGCCCCACTTTCAGCCTGATTCTGCCTCCTTGGCCGGTACCCTCCTGCTGGCACATCCGAGCATGAGGGACGAAAACTTTGAACAAGTTGTCATCTTCGTCTCGATCAATGACCAAGAGGACGGCTCTTTTGGCGTTGTGCTCAATCGCCCCAGTGGTCGGCGTTTGAACGCAGTGCTGCCGGATGCGGATCTCGACCTCCTCTCGATGGCTCCCGTCTATTTGGGAGGCCCGGTCGCCACAGACCAGTTGCTAATGGTGGCCTTCCGCTGGATGCCAGCCGAACCGAATTCCACCGAGGGTTCCTGGAGTTGGCGACACGACTTAAACCTCGAAACAGCGCGCGGTGTCGTTCAGGACGAAGGTGCCATTCTTCGCGTTTTTGAGGGGTACACGGGCTGGAGTAAAGGCCAGCTCGAAAGCGAGTTGGAACGCAACATCTGGGTCGTCCACGAACCCGATGGCAGACTCTTGGACCCTGAAGCGCAGCTCGAATTGTGGAAAACCCTCATCCGCACCCACGGTCCGCTTTTTAAGTTTCTCACCGAGACTCACGACAACCTCGGCAACAACTAAACGCCCTTACTCCATCCGCACCATAGCCTTGATGACGCCGGTCTCCGGCTTGATCCAAGACGGGAACACTTCCGGCACCTCTTGGAAATTTGCGTAGTGAGTGATCCACGGAGCGGTGTCAATTTTGTGCTCCTCGATGAGGGAAATAATCCGGGTGAAGTCCCGCGAAAGGGCGTTGCGGCTGGCAAGGATCGTGAGCTCGCGCCGATGTAGAAACGGTGCATGCGCGACTTCCAGAATTTGCTGGGTGATGCCGACAAAGACAACGCGTCCGGCGAATGCCGCGAATTCCATCGCACGCACCATGGACTTATTATTGCCAGTCGCATCAATCACCACATCAGCAAGTTGACCATTCGTAAGAGCGCAAAGCGCCTCCACATCGTTGGCATCCCCGCGCACCAGAAGCGTGTCGGGCACGCCCATCTTCTCCCGCACAAAAGCAAGGCGCCCTTCGCTAATATCCATGACAACCACACGCGCTCCGGAGAGTTTCGCAAACTCCACCGCAGAGAGCCCAATCGGACCCGCGCCGATGATGAGCACGGTTTCAGCGTGTTTGGAGTTGCCACGATCCACCGCGTGACAGCCGATCGCAAGCGTCTCAACCAAAGCACATTGATCAGAGGTCAGGCGGTTGGCTGGATGCAGCTTCCTTGCTGGAAGAATGATGCGCTCGGCCATTCCCCCGTCACACATTACGCCGAGGGTTTGGTTGCTTTCACAACAGTTCGTAAAGCCGCGTCGGCAGGCGTAGCAGCGCTGACAGTTTAGATACGGCTCCACGGAGCAGAGGTCGCCAACTTTCAATCCCGTAACCTCTTGGCCTAACGCAAGAACTTCTACACCAAGCTCATGCCCCGGAATACGCGGATAGGAGAAGAACGGCATTTTACCCAGATACCCACCCAGATCGGTGCCGCAGATGCCAATGCGATGGACGCGCAGAAGCGCCTCCCCGGGACCTGGCGCGGGCGGTTCGGCCACGTCGATAAGCTTCCAGGAGAGGGGTTTTTCAAGTTGAAGGGCTTTCATTGTGGGAAAGGGCTGCGCGGTTAGCCGATGAAAAGCGGGCGCATGTGGCGTTGATAAAGATTTTCGGTAACCTGTTGGGCAACAATGGCCTCATTGGCTTTAAGTAAGTCGAGGTACCGCGAACCAGCCTTGGCTGCGAGTTTGAAGGAAACGTGTAAAAGCTGTCGGATGTTAGCATTAAAGCCGGGGTGGCCCGGAATGTGGCGCACGGCGCTGGCAAGTTGGGGGCCGCTCCATGCGTTCACCTCAGCGGCAGGAGGGAGCTTGGCGCGATCAATGTCGATGACACTCGCGTACGGCGCACACAACTCGTCCACATGTGCGAGCGCGTAGGCGTAAATTTCCTTGGCCAGCGCAAGACCGTCGCCGCCGGCCTCCGAAAGCCCGATGATCTCCTCCAACCAAGTCGTCCCCGCAGTTTTGATGTGGACGCCCGCGCCAGTCTGGGCGAGCGCCCGGCGGATGATTGGATACAGCGAAAACTTGTCACTTCCACTGTGAACGCTGAGCTTTAAGTTCGCTGGAAGTCCATAGTGGGCAACTGCATGTGCTATCACTGCGAGGTCATCATGAAACTCCCTCTCAAACTGCGCGAGGTCTCCAACGTAATCCACCCCCTTGTTGAAGCGCCCGGTAAACTTCGGCGCAATGGTCTGCACGGGAATCCCTTCGTCCGCGAGTGCGGCAAGAATAACGAGGAGCTCCGCTGGCGTTTGCGGCGCATCTGTTTCGTCCATAGATACTTCTGCAATGAAATTTCCGGCGCCTTTTGCGACGGAAACGTGGCGATAAATTCCACCCGCGTCCTGAACAGCCAGCAAATACTTTGCGGCGACGGCTTCAACGTCGGCGCGGGAGTTTGTAAAAGGCGCGTGAAGATTGAGAATATGCTGGGTCCCAATGAGCTCCGGGTGCCTGTTAAGAAAGGCGGCGACGTCCGCAGCGGCGGCGGCCTTTCCGATGGAATCAGCGACATCGATGGTGAAGAAATCAGAGCAGGCGATGAATCGGCCTACTGTTTCCAAGCGAATGTGATCCGCATCGACATGCCAACCCTGCGTCCAATGCGCAGCGCTGACGGCGGCCTGCGCTGCATCCAAAACGCTCTGCGGCTCGGAACCAATAAAGGTGTGCTCGCGGTTGGACTTGTTCCAAACCGGAGAAACAACAACCCCGTCGCGCGCCAGCATTTCAAATGCATGCAGCTGGGCCTTAGCCTGATGCGCAAACCGATCGCCTACGCCGAACGAAAATTTTCCTAAGGAAAGCATCCTACCAGTTAGCCGGACATTTGCTCCTCTGGAAATCCTGTTTTCGGCGTTTGTACTATTTATTCCGGCAGCACTGGCGCGCATGCGCAGAATAAATTGCGATCGCCCCAAACGTTGTCGATGCGCCCAACAGACGGCCACATCTTTTGGTTGCGCAACCACGGAGCGGGAAACGCGGCGACTTCCCGCGAGTAAGGATGATCCCACGCATCCGAACAAACCACGGTGGCGGTGTGCGGCGCATTTTTCAGGACGTTATTCTGCGGGTGAGCCGTGGCGTTTTCCACGGCGGTCATCTCGGCGTGGATGGCGATGAGCGCCGCACAGAAGCGGTCTAATTCCTCTTTGGATTCACTTTCCGTGGGCTCAACCATGAGCGTACCGGCCACCGGCCAGCTCAAAGTCGGAGCATGGAACCCATAGTCCATGAGACGCTTGGCCACATCCTCTGCGGTGGTTAACTTGAAGCCCCGCAAGTCCAAGATGCATTCATGCGCGACGCGGCCGGTGCGACCCTTGAAGAGAACTGGGAAATACGGATCCAAGCGGTGCGCGATGTAATTCGCGTTGAGAATCGCGAGCTTCGTAGCGGCTACCAAGCCCTCGGCACCCATCATTCGAAGGTACATCCACGGAATCACCAGAATGCTCGCACTCCCCTGCGGAACCGCAGAAACGGCTCCAGTTCGGTCTTTGCCTCCGCCCCTCTGCTTTTCAGACAGATAAGGCTCGAGGTGTGCTGCCACGCCAATGGGGCCGACACCGGGACCGCCGCCCCCGTGCGGGATGCAGAAGGTTTTGTGCAAATTTAGATGGCAAACATCCGCTCCGAAATCCCCGGGTCGACACAACCCGACTTGCGCGTTCATGTTGGCACCGTCCATGTAAACCTGGCCGCCGTGTTGGTGGATAAGGGCGCAGATTTCCCGAATGCCCTCTTCGAAAACGCCGTGCGTGCTCGGATATGTTACCATAAGAGCCGCAAGCTCATGGGAATGTTTCTCAACCTTGCTACGAAGGTCGGCGAGCTCAATGTTGCCGTCCCCGTTACAGGCGACACTCACGACCCGCATTCCGACCATCACGGCGCTGGCGGGGTTTGTGCCATGGGCGCTGGTCGGAATGAGACAGACGTCGCGATGAGTTTGGTTTTTCGCTTTATGAAACGCGCGAATGGCAAGCAGCCCGGCGTATTCTCCTTGTGATCCCGCGTTAGGCTCGAGGCTTACGGCGGCGAATCCGGTAATTTCTGCCAGCCAACCTTCGAGGTCAGCCATCATGGCGGCGTAGCCGGCGGCCTGATCCGGTGGGCAAAAAGGGTGTAGTGCGGCAAATTCAGGCCATGAAACCGGAAGCATCTCACTGGTAGCGTTGAGCTTCATCGTGCACGAACCCAAGGGGATCATGGAGTGAACCAGCGAAATATCTTTGGACTCCAGGCTGCGGATGTACCGCAGCATCTCGGTCTCAGTGTGGTATTTGTGGAAAACGGGGTGTTCCAGAAAACTGGAGCTGCGGGTCTCCAGAAGAGGCGCGGCCTTTAGTGCGTCATTTGCAAATAATTCCAGTGGAGATTGTTGCGTGCTATCCAGCGCAGAGAGCAGCAAGGTAACATCCGAAAGCGTGGAGGTTTCATCCAGAGAAATCCCAACGCCCTGATCCAAACGGCGCAGATTTACCCCTGCGCTAAGTGCCTTTTGCAAAAGGGTATCACGTTGAGCTGGATTGGTTAAAATTGTGAGCGTATCGAAATAAGAACCCGCATGAAGTTGTAGGCCCGCCGAGGTGAGTCCGCTTGCGAGGACCACAGTCAGGGCGTGGATCCGCCGCGCAATGGCGCGCAAGCCCTCCGGACCATGATAAACGGCGTACATGGAAGCCATAACAGCCAGAAGTACTTGTGCGGTGCAGATGTTGCTCGTCGCCTTGTCCCGGCGGATATGCTGTTCACGCGTTTGAAGCGCAAGCCGATACGCGGGATTGCCTTGAGCATCTTTGGAAAGGCCCACGAGGCGGCCGGGCAGGGTGCGCTTGAACGCGTCGCGCGTCGCAATATAAGCTGCGTGGGGCCCGCCAAAGCCGATTGGCACCCCAAAACGTTGGGTGGAGCCAATAGCGATATCCGCCCCCCATTCGCCGGGAGGCCTGATCAGGGTGAGGGCGAGCGGATCGGCGGCCGCAATCACCAGCGCGCCGGCGGCGTGTGCTTTCACCGCAAGAGTGGTAAAGTCGCGAATGGTCCCCAGCGTGTCGGGGACTTGTACGAGCACGGCAAAAACGCCCTGATCCCAGGGGCAGTTAAAGGCGTTTCCAGAAAGGATTTGGAGACCTAGAGCTTGGGCCCGAGTGGAAACCACAGCGAGGGTCTGTGGATGGCAGGCATCATCCAGAAAAATGGTTGTGGGAGAAGGAGATCTGCTGACAGAGAGGGCCATGGCGATCGCTTCGGCGGCGGCGGTGGCCTCGTCCAAGAGAGACGCATTAGCGACGTCCATTCCCGTCAGACCGAGGATCATGGTTTGAAAGTTTGCAAGGGCTTCGAGGCGACCTTGCGCAATCTCCGCTTGGTACGGGGTGTAGGCGGTGTACCACGCGGGGTTCTCCAGAATGTTGCGCTGAATGAGCGGAGGCGTAAGGCAGCCGTAGTAACCCTGCCCTATGAAACTGCGATGAAGCGTGTTGCGGCCGGCAAGATGGCGCAGCTCGGCGAGTGCGGCACTTTCTCCTTTAGCAGGAGGGAGTTGTAGCGGCGCATGCAGCCGGATGGCCTCTGGTACAGTGTCAGCAATAAGGGCCTCCATCGAGGCAAGAGAGAGCGAGGACAGAAGAGCTTGGGTAGCCTTGCCGTCGGAACCTAAGTGCCTTTTGCTGAAGGAGTCCGATGGGCCCAGTTGAGCGTCCAGCAAGGCATGGTTCAGCGCTGAGGAAGCCGCTGATGGGCGCTGTTCGTTGGAAAATTGCATTCTTCCAGAATGAACGCCCGACTCACGGCGAGGCAAGCGAAGCGACGAGGCAAAACACGCCACACCGCATTTTAATTTTAGAACGAACCTCGAACCTACGCTCCGCGGGCAAGAATCCCGCCGACACTCATTTTGCTGCGCGCTTTCCATGCGGCCGGTTTGGTGACCATCGAGATCCTCGATGAGGAGTTGCGCAAGCAGATCGATTTTCGCGAGATGAATCTTGCCGCTCCGTGGCCACCCATTCCGCAAATGGATCTCATGTTGGGCGCTTCGGAGACGACTTGGGGCGTGGAGGATTCCTTCGAGCGCGTGATGCTTGGAAACACCACGTTATTTAAGCGCAAACCCAATTAGATTCGTGCAGGGGAGGGGAAGCACACAGCCGTTTCTCTTATGGAATGCGATTTCCCTAAACGGGGTTGAAATTTCCCATTGCTTTTCCCTCGCTTTCAACGAAAGTAACACACAATAGCGGGTGTGCCGAAGGAAGGCGTGCCTGCACTCATCCATGGATATGATGCATTCGAGTGATAGTGGGGAGCGCTCAAACCCGGAGCCTATTGCCTCCGAAAAGGTTACACATGAGCGGAAGCTTTTCTTTCTGGATTTGAAGGAAAATCAACGCGGCCGTTTTCTGAAGATCACCGAAGATGTCGGCGGTCGTCGGGACACAATTATGCTCCCGGCCCCGGCATTTAGAGAATTCCTCGAAGCGTTGCAGCGCTTGGTGGAGTTTGAGGAAAAACTTTAGATGCGACCAGACCGCGCTCTCGCCGGTTAGGGCTGTGGAGTAGGAATGTGGAGTTTTGATGCAGCCGGGCTTGTTTCCGGCTGACATACTGCTCCAGCAGTTGGTGCGAAGGTGTCTCCCGCGCGTTATCGCTCGGGGTTGCACACACTGGGTGCAAATCGTTGCACCGAAAAAAAGGGTTCTAAAAAGGGTTCTAAAAAGGGTTATTCTACCCAGACCTTCTTTTGCTCAAAATCGAGGGTGATCCGATGCCGTCGAAACGGACCCCACCCCAGTAGGGCGTCGTTGCTTCCGGCGCTAGTGTCAAACTCCAGGGGACTGATCCGCAGCGACCCCAAACGTGCCTCCTTTAACAGGCCGACGTGCTCGACTTCGATGCCACCAACCCCCATCGCTTTGCGCTTCAAAAGATGCGGCGTGGTGACCCACGTTTGAGGAATCGTATCCAGAATCAGCTGTGGAATCCTCAGACCGGATCCGCAACCGGTATCGAAAAAAGCTCGCACGGTCTGCGCCCCGACTTTGAGCGTCACCCACATTCGTCCATCCACGATGGTGAAGGGAAAGGAGGCGGCGTTAGCGGGCGGTTGAAAAGGACGCTTATAGGCGAAGGTGACTTCCTTTTTTGGCGCATCAATGGTGACGGAAGAAAACTGCTGTAACAGGGGTAGCCCCAATAAGTTCAGCGGTATTTCCTCAGTGGTAAATCCGGCAAAAGTCTTCCGGTAGGTATGCAGGAAAACTCCCGCCATGCCGCGCCCCAAAACAGGCCTGTCCTCAAGGTGCAACGATTCGTAGCGGGCCAGCATGACCTCGAC